>JAVBMU010000068.1:0-15428 GCA_031552185.1 Cellulomonadaceae bacterium
CGGGCCGGTCGCGCCCACCGCGCCGGCGGCGCCGACGCCGGCGACGCCCGCCGCCCAGGCGGCCCCGGCCGCATGGCTGCCGCCGCTCGTGGGTGGCGCGGCGGCGAGCGGCTCGCCGCAGATGTCGCAGTAGTCGGTGGACTGCGAGGCGTGTCCGTTGGGACAGGTGACAGTACTCATCGGCGGACCCTGGTCGTCTTGGTGGAGGCGGTGTCGAGCGCCATCTCGTCGAGCCTGCTCGTGTCGCGTCGGAGCCGCACGGTGCCCTGCTCCTCGTTCTGGATATCGACGACCTTGCGCAGCCGCGATGTCGCCTCTTCGTTGCCGGTCTCCCGCGCCAATTGCACGGCGCGGCCGAGCTTCACCGTGGCGGTGGCCTCGTCGCCCCCGGCCTTCGCGGCGAGGCCCTCCTGGATGGCCGCAGCCAGCTCAGTCTGGCCCGTATAGTGGGCGACCTCGGGGTTGATCCGGGTGGTGAGCGAGTTGTCGTCGGACCACTTGGCCTTGACGAGCCCGGCGGCGACGACCTCGGAGCCGACGGCGAGTTGGACCCGCGCGGCGAGTTGCTCGGCGCCGACGGGCTTTGCCGCAACGCGGACCGCGACGTGGTAGTCGCGCGACTCCTCGCCCCAGGAGCCCGTCGGGTACCCACCCGTCAGAGGGTTGACGACGGTGCGTCGAGCCGTGAGGTCCTCGACCGTCGGGGCGACCTGGCGCACGAAGAGGATCTCGGCGCCCTGCGGCGCCCAGACGCGCAGGTCGGCCCCGGCGACGCCGCGGGCCATCGACGCCCGGATCAACTGCTCGAAGTCTGCGGCGATGCCCGAGGGATCGGCGATCAGACCCACCGTGCCGAGCAGTTCGGTGGCGATCTCGCGCAACTCGTCGACCTGCCAGCGCACGCCGACGCCGCGGGCGTCGCACTGGAAATGGCCGTCGACGCTGCGCAGCGCGTGGCTGAGGTTGGCCCTCGGCTCGGATTCGTTCTTGCCGTCGGTCAGCAGGATGGCGTGCCGCCGGCCCGCCCCCGGAACCGAGCTGAACAGTTGGTCGGCGAGCAGCAGCCAGGTGCTCATCGCGGTGCCGCCCCCGGCGGTCAGCATCGAGATTGCGCGCTTGGCCTCCGCGCGCGCGGCCGGCTCCATCGGGACCATGGCCATGCGGGCGTTGGGATAGGGGAACGCGCGCGTGGCCACGTGGCTGCCGCCGACGATCGCGAACCACGTTCCATCGACGATCGTGTCCACCGCCACCGCGGCAGCGGACTTCGCCGCCTCGAGATTGCGACCGTTCATGGAGCCTGAGGTGTCGACCATGATGATCTCGGCGCCAGGTGCGGCGGAACCCACGCCGGCCGAGCCGGCGCCCGTGCAGGTGATGGTCACGATCGCGTGCACATCCGTGCTGCCTTCGGGGACGAATTCGTTCTGGAAGACCTCCGCAGTGAACTGGGCCATGGCATTCCTCTTCCTCGTGATCAGCGCGTGGGCGACGGCGATGCCCCACCCAGATGCAGATTATCCGGTCTGGCGGGGGAGTCGAACCTGGCCAGGCCGGCGGTGATGTTGTCCCGGCCGCCCTGCGCATTCGCCCAGTCCACGAGGGCGCCGGCGAGGACCTGCGGGTCGTCGCCGACGCGGGCCCGGGTCGCGCGGACCAGCGCGGCCAAGTCATCCGCAGGCGAACAGTAATTCCATAGTCCGTCGGAACACACCAGCACCCAGCCGGGGGAGTCCGGCACGGTCGGAGCTGTGCGGGCGACGAGTTCGGGTGCGTCCGGCCCGAGCCAGCGGGTGATGGCGTGCGCCTGGGGTGCGGACTCGGCCCGCGCGCGCCCGACACCCTGCGCGATCATCTCCTGCGCCCACGAGTCGTCGACGGAAAGCTGGTGGGCGCCGCCGGCGTCGGGAATCCAGTACGCCCGGGAGTCCCCGATCCAGCCCGCGATGACGAGCGGACCGTCGATGACGGCCGCGACGTAGGTGCACGAGGGCGGGTTCTCCGGATCGATCTGGCCCCGGATCGTCTGCGCGATGGCGGTGTTGGCCGCGATCGCCGCGTGCCGCAGGATGTCCGACCACTCGCCCATCCGCTCGGTGATCGGCCCGTCGACAGGATCGTCGCCCGACGGTCCGGCCGACTTGATCGTCTCCAGGGCGGCCCGTGCTGCGGCCAGGCTCGCGACGTCGGAATCGGGCGAGGTGGACACGCCGTCGCAGACGACCAATGCCGCGAACGTGCCCGGGGTGGGTTCGGCGGCGAGCGCCATCGCGTCCTCGTTGCGAACGTGTCGCTGCCCCCGGTCGCAGACGCCGCCGACCCACGCCGCCGGCCGCTCGGACCAGTGGTCGCGGGGGCTCTGCGCCGGTTCGCCGCACTCTTCGCAGTAGCCGTCGGGCGCAATCCGTCCGGCACAGCGGGCGCACGTCGACCTGGTCGCGGCGCCGTTCGGCGTCGGCTGGGTCGGGTCGGATTCGGGGGTCGGGGCCGGACCGGCGGCACCGGGGCGAGGTGCAGGACCCGCCTGGGGCGCGCCAGTGAAAGCGCCGAAGGCGTTGCCGCCGCCGAACGGCGCACCGGCGGGGAACGGGTGCTCGGCGCCCAGCCGACCGTCGGCGCCGAGCGGAGTCCCCGAACCGAGCGGACCGCCGGCGCCGCCGTTTTGTCCGAGGTAGTAGGGCGGGGCGACGGGCGCGGCCGGGGCCGGACCCGTCGCGGCCGGCCCGCTCGCCACCGGCAACCACGGCACCGGTCCGATCGTGGCGCGGGCGGCCACCGGCGCGGGCTGGGCGGCCACCGGCGCGGCCGGGATAGGCTGCGCAACGACCGGCGCGGGCTGGGCCGGCGCGGGCGGAGCGAGCGGCGCGCCGCACCGCTCGCAGAACCGCTCGCCCTCGCCGGCGCCGGTGCCGCAGACGGGGCACCCGGTGCTCAGCGGCTCGTCCATCGCCGCACCTCATTCGCTCGGTCCACGAGATCGATTCTGATCTCGCGGGATTCGGTCAGGCGCGCGAGTTCGCGGTAGCCCTGCTCCAGGGCGTCCCGCAGCGGCGCCTCGTCGGCCTGGACGCCGGCGATCACGACGTCGGGCTTCGGCCCGTCGGCACGAACGGCCGCCAGCGCGCGGCTCCAGACGGTGGTCTTCAGCCGGGCCCGGTCCGGTTCGGGGATCGCGACATCGTCGATTCCCGCCATCGCGTCGGCCAGGGCGGGCAGGCCCCGGCCCGAACCGATCAGGAACTCGGCCCGCTGCTGGCGGGCCTCGGCGTAGGAGGCGCGGGTCGGGGCGACGAGGTCGAGCGCGGTGAGCGCGGCGTCGACGTCGCCCCGGCCGATCGCAATCCGGGCCAAGCCGAAGGCCGACGGCGCGGTGTAGTTGGCGTCGGTCCGCGCGCAGATGCCGTAGAGCACCTCGGCCACGTCGAACTCGCCACTGAGTTCGCAGGCGGTGGCCAGGGCGAGTTTGGGGGCCAGTTCGCCGGGCACCTGCCCGTAGACGGCGTTGAACGAGGCCGTCGCCTTGGCCACGTCCCCTCGGGACAGTTCCCGCAACCCGCCCAACCAGGCCGCGCGCCACTCCCACGGGTCGTGCTCGAGGATCTGTCCGAGCACTCGCTCCACGGCCTGGTCCTGACCCACCTCGATGGCGGCGTGGGCGATGGCGAGCCGAACCTCGACACTCTGCTCGGGAGCGCGCGCGAGCGCGGTGAGCCGCGCCCGCGGGTCCGCCACGTTGACGCCGGCCAGCCAGGGTGTCATCGGGTCGTGCTCGTCGATCCGCAGCGCGGGCAGTTCGTTCCAGGCCAGCGCCCGCGCCGCGACGTCCGCGACCGGCGCCTCGAACAGGACGGACGCCGCCGAGTGGGCCGTGCCGCTGCCGCCGCCGGCGCCCCGGTCGATCGCTACCACCTCGCGGAGCACCCCGATCACCTGGGCCCGCAATTCGTCGGCGGTGGCGAACCGGTCGGACGGGTCGAGGGCGCACGCCTTGGCCAGCAGCCGGTAGAACGAGTCGTATCGCTGGAAGACGGGCGTGTCGGCGACCGGCGGCAGGGCGGCCGCGTAGGTCGTCGTATTGCCGCGGAAGTCGAGCACGAGGGTGGCCAGGGTGCGCCCGATCGTATAGATGTCGGAGGCGACCGACGGCCCGTCCGTGGCGACCTCGGGCGCTTGGTAGCCGACCGTGCCGTAGACGTCCGAGTCGAGGTCGTCGATCCGGCGCACCGCCCCGAGGTCGATGAGCTTGATCGACTCGCCCTGCTGGACGATGTTGTCCGGCTTGAAGTCGCAGTACAACAGCCCGCGGTCGTGCATGTAGGCGAAGGCGGGCAGGACCTCCAGGATGTACGCCAGCGCCTGGTCCACCGGCAACGGGGTGACGACGCCGCCGTGGGCCTCGCGACGGGTGGTGAGGATGTTCTTCAGCGACTCCCCACCGACGTACTCCATCACGATGTAGCCGGCGCCGTCGTGCATAACGAAGTTGTAGATCTCGACAATCAGCGGGTGCTCGACCTCCGCCAGGAACCGCCGCTCGGCGATGGCCGCGGCCATCGCCGCGGCGTCGCCGGCGTTCAGCAGGCCCTTGAGGACGATCCAGCGGCCGGAGACGTTCTGGTCCCGGCCCAGGTAGATCCACCCCAGCCCGCCGTGGGCGAGGCAACCGACCACCTCGTACTGGCCGCCGACGACGTCGCCCGGCGCCAGTTGGGGACGGAAATCGAACTTGGTGCGGCACTGCGGGCAAAAACCCACGGTCCGGCCGGGTGCGCCGTCCCGGGATCGGCCGACCTTGGCCCCGCAGGAGGGGCAGAACCGCTTGTGTTCGGGCACCTGCGGATCGGCCATCAGCTCGTCGAGCGGGTCGGCCACGGGAGCCGGCGGGACGGTGGTGAGGCCGGCGCCGAGTTGGTGTTCGCGCAACCGGGTGGAGGACGTGCCGACCCGACGGGTGGCCCGGCTGCCGGCCGCCGTTCGGGCCGAGCCGAGGGCTGCGGAGGCCAATCGGGCCGAACTGGTTCGCCCGGTGCGGGTCGAGCCCTCGGAGATCTCGCCACCGGCCCGCGCGACGCCCGTGGCGGGCTGGGCCTCGGCGAACCCGGTGCCGAGCACGGCCGACGGGGACGCGGCGCGGGCGCCGGCAGCGGCCCCGGCCGGCCCGACTCGGCCGGACGCGGCTGCCCCGGCCGCCGCGGCCGCTGCGACGGATCCGCCGGCCGGGGTGAGGACGGCGTCCGCGGGGGTACCGCAGACGTTGCAGTAGCCGTCCTCGATCAAGCCGGCGCAGCCGGGCTGCCGGCACCGTGCCGGAGCGGTCGTGGTCACGAGGACCCTCCTTCCCGCCCGCCCGGCAAGTCACGGGCGAGGTAGTCGTGCTGGTCGACGAGGTGGCGCGCCAGGGCGAGGTCGCAGGGGTTCGCCTCCAAGGCGGCCTGCGCCTCGGCGTAGCCGGCGCGCACGGTGGGGGAGGCGTCGCGGCCGTTCGCCTCGGTCTTGGTCCGGCCCGCCGCGAGGCGGAACCGCAGGGCGGCCCGTTCGCGCAGCGGCGCCGTGTACGCCGCCTCGACGGTGTCGAGGGCGCGGCCGACGGCGTCGAGCCGGGCTCGGTAGGCGTCGACGGCGGCCCGGTCCTCCGGGACCGGGCCGAGCCGGGCGACGTCGGGCACCGCCAGCCGTGGCGGCGCGAGGATCTCCCGCCGGCACCGGGCCGCCAGATCTCGCAGCGCGGGCTCGCGCGCGGCGAGGGCGGTCACCCGATCGACGGCGTCGGCCCGGTCCCGAGCCAGGACGCGCCGCCCGGCGGCGCCGACGATGGCGTCGCGTTCGGCCCGCGCGACGTCGGTCTCGAGTTGGCCGAGCGGACCGGTGATGTCCGCCCCGCGGGCGGCCTGATCGCGCAGCCGGGTCATGCGTTGACGCAGCGCAGCGCTCCGCTCGGCGTCGGCCCCGCCGCCGCTGACAAGGTCCTCGCAGCGCACGATCGCAGCGGCCACCGATCGCAGCCGCGCGGCATCGTCCCCGGCGGCCGGATCCAGCGCGAGCCGTTCCCGGAGCCGATCCACGATGGCGTCGCACAGGGTGGACGCCTCCACCATCGAGACCAGACCCGCGCCCGCCGCCGCGCCGAGCCGACCCCAGATCAACTGCGCGATCCGTTCCCGGCCAACGGTGTCCGCCCGGCCCGAGTCCCACACCCGCAGGATCTCATCGGTGCGGCCCCGGATCGCCTGCCAGAGGCTGAGCGCGAGCATGACGTCGGCGGTGAACGCATCCGGCGTCGCGGACGCCCGGGCGGCGGCATCGAGCGCGTCGATCTCGGCCCGCCGGGCGTCCAACCAGCGCTGCAGCGCCTCGAGGTACGTCCGGACGTCCGGCGCCGGGATCGCGAGGCCGAGCTGCCCCGGGGCGCTCGGGGCGAGCGAGGAGCCGGGTTCGGCCGCCATCAGGATCGGCCGTAGACCGGCCGCGGCGGGGCCGGGGGGGCGCCGAGCACGCTGAACCACGTTTGGTAGGAGGCGGCCCATTCGCCGTCGGCGATCCACTTCTCCAGGACGCCGTTCACGAACCGGACCAGATCCCGGTTCCCCTTCGCGACGCCGACGCCGTACGGCTCGTCGCTCAGCGGCGCCCCGACGACCTTGGCGTACGGGTCCTGGCGGACGAAGCCGGCCAGAATCGTGTCGTCCCCCGTTATCGCATCGACCCGGCCCTCCTGGAACAGGGCGAGGCATTGCGTGTGCGTGTCGGCGGGCACCGCCTTGATCTGCCCGTACTTCTCCAGCCGGGTCAACGTCGTCGTGCCCTTGGGGGCGCACACGCGCTTGCCCTTCAGGTCCTCGATCCGCTTGGCGCCCGAGTCGCTGGGCACGAGGACCTTCTGACCGGCGTGGTAGTACTCGGCCGAGAAGGCGATCTGGTTCCAGCGGTCGCAGGTGATGGTGAAGGCGCGAGCGACGAGGTCGACCTTGCCCGAGGTGAGCACGTCGATGCGTTGGCCGGAGGTGATGACCCGGTACTCGATCTTGTCCGGGGAGCCGAAGATCGCCGTCGACACCTCACGCAGGAGGTCGATGTCGAAACCCTCGAGCCGGCCCGAGATCGGATTGCGGAAACCGAGCAGATAGGTGTCCGCCGAGACGCCCACCACGAGCTTGCCGCGGGCGGAGATCTTCGCCATGGTGCTGCCGGCCGGCATGGCGCCCGGGCCGGGCAGGGCGCCCTGGGGGGCGTAGCTCTTGGTGGGGCCGGAGCACGGCGTGGCCGGCGGGGCGGGGGTGGTCGTCGTCGTCGTCGGGGCGGCGGCCGCGGTGGGCATCAGGTCCGAGGCGCCCGTCGGGCCGGTGCAGCCCGCCAGGGCGAGCCCCACCAGGGCGAGCCCGGCGAGGGGAGCGAGCAGTTGTCGACGGATCACCGGTACTCCTTCAGTCGGGCGCCGACCCCGCGCCACGCGAATGCGGCGGCCAGGATGCCGGCCAACAGCATCAGCCAACCGGCCAGTGTGACACCGCTGCGGGCGTCATCGAGGCGATCGACCGTCCGGGCGCTGTTCCCCGCGATGTCCTCGCGAGCGGTTTTCGCATAGGCGTCGAACGCCTCGGTCGAGGTCCCCGCTCCGGTCGCCGTGGCGAGGGAGACGGCCCGGTCCCAGTTGCCGGCGTCGTCCGCCGCGCGGATCTCGCGGTGCAGGGTCTGCCAGGTGCGCAGGTGTTTGCCCGCCGCGTCGTCGATGACGCCCTGAGCCCGCGCGCGATCGAGTCGCTGGTTGGCGTCGGCGACCGCGCGCCCGTAGGCGTCCTCGTACGCCTGGCCCGAGCCCCGCTTGATCAGGGTGAAGGACTCCATCGACTTGGCGTCGTTGGCGAGGGCGAAGGCCTGGGAACTCGCCAACGTCGCGGCGTACGGCCCGCGCCGGACGCTCGCCGCGCTGCTGTTCGCCCCACCGAGGATGCCCGCCGCCACGAGCCCGGCCACCAGGACGATGACGCTCGCTCCCAACAGGCCCAGGTTGAGGTAGCGGTGGGTGCGCCGGGCAATCCAGATCTGGCCGATGATGAGCGCCACCAGGATGACAACGGCGGTCGCGAGGATCCACGCCGCGCCGCGCGCCAGCGCGAAGGCGTCGGCCGCTCGGTTCGCGTTCGCGACGATCAGCCGGTCGAGGGCAGGCAGGATCTCGGTTCGCAGCGTGTTCGACGCTTGTTCGAGGTAGGCGGCACCGACCGGAAAACCCTGTCGATTGTTGGCCCGCGCTTGCGCCACCAACGCGGAGTACTCCGCGAGGTCGGCATTCACCTGCCCGAGGGTCTCGGCGTCGGCGGCGTCCTGGCCGGCCAGAACGGCCAGGCTCGTTGCGGCCTCCTCGATCTGTTGATCGTAGGCCGCGCGTTCGCCCGCGGGTTCGAGGCCGCCGACGAGGAAGGCGTTGGTGGCGTCGGCGTCGGCCGCGACGAGGGTGCTGCGCACCGACTCGACGCCGGCGACCTGGGTGGCGTGGCCGCCGGCGTCGGCGAGCGCCGTCGCCTGCAGCGAGGCCGCCCAGAGCCCCATGGCGCCGAAGAGGAGGCAAGCCAGGACGGCGAGGGCGGCGAGCAGTTGGAGCTTGCCGGGCGTGCGGGAAAGCCGCTTCCGAGCCGAGGAGCCTTGCGGTGCGGACGCCGCCGCCTTGGCGCCGCGGGCCTGGGCCCGCGGCGAGGCGGCGCCGGCCGATGCGCCGTTGGGCGGCCGAACCGTGGACCCGGCGGGCGGGCGCGCGGCCGCGGGCGCCGTTCCGGTCGTGTGCGTCATGCGCTCTCCTGCGGGGCGTCGTCGGTCGCGTCGGATTCGGTCGCGTCGGTGGCAAGGGCGGGGGGTTCGGGGACCGTGTCGTCATCCGGTACGGACTCGAGGAGCTCCGCGATGGACATGACCTTGGGGGCGGGCGGCGCGGCCTTGGGCGCCGTGGGCGGGGCGTCGGGCTCGTTCGGGACGGCGTCGGCGGGCGCGGCGGGCGTGGCCGGCGTGGGCGCGGCGTCGGGCTCGTTCGGGACGGCGTCGGCGGGCGCGGCCGGGGCGGTCGATGCCGCGTCGGTGTCGGGGGCCGCGTCGATGCCGGCTGTCGCGGACTCCGATCCGCCCTCGGCCGCCGGTGCGGCGTCGGTTTCCCCGTCGGCCTCCGCGTCGGTCCGCCGGTCGGTCCCGACGTCGGTGGCGAGGTCCTCGGGCAGCAGGAGCCGGAGCTCTTCGATTGTCGGTTCGGGAATGTCCTTCAGGCGCCAGGCGTGCTGGCTGATCGCATCGTCCAGCGTGTTGCGGGCGAACCGGCCGTTGCCGAAACCCTCCGTCCGGGCCTGTTCGGCGGCCAGGGCGCTGAACCGGTCCAGGCACTCCGGGGTTGGCTCGAAGTCGGACTTTCGAGCCATGTGGTCAAAAATCTGGCGAAGTTCGTCGTCGGTGTAGTCATCGAACGTAATCGTCACCGAGAACCGGGACTCCAGGCCAGGGTTCGTGGCCAGGAAATCCTGCATGGGCCCTGGGTAGCCGGCGACGATGACGACGAGGTCGCTGCGGTGGTCCTCCATGTCCTTGACCAGGGTATTCACGGCCTCGGCGCCGTACTGGTCCTCGGCGAGGGCGTACGCCTCGTCGATGAAGAGCACGCCGCCGATCGCCTTGGCGACAACCTCGGACGTCTTGACCGCAGTCTGCCCGAGGTAGCCGGCCACCAACTCGGAGCGGTCCACCTCCACCAGGTGTCCCTTGGCCAGGAGGCCGAGCGCCCGGTAGATCCCGGAGACCAGGCGGGCGACCGTCGTCTTGCCGGTGCCGGGGTTACCGAGGAAGACCATGTGGCGCGTCATCGTCGGGGTGGTCAGGCCGGCCGCGGTGCGGAGCTTTTCGACCCGGAGGATCTCGGTCTGTTGCCGAACCTCGCGCTTGACACTGGACAGGCCGATGAGACCGTCCAGTTGAGCGAGGAGTTCCGTGAGGGTCGGGGCGGGCTGTTCCGGCTCGGCCGGCGACTCGGCTGTGGACGGCTCCGCCGACGCGGTGGCCTCCGGCGAATCGGTCGGCCGCTGATCGGCGACCGGCCCGCTCGCGCGCGGCCCGGCGTTGGGCTCGCTCGGATGGGTCCCGGCGGGGCTCCGCCCGGTCGGGCCGCCGCCGGCGGCGGGCTCGGTCCGGCGATGGCGACCGAAGACGGGCGCGGGAGTATCCAGGTCGAGCGGCCGGTTGCCGCTCGGGGCGGTGGGGTCGAAGCCGGGCAGGCCGAGACTGCGCAGCAGGCTGGGGCCGTCCGGCAGGTCGTCGGGCAACGGGAACTGGCTCGGCAGATTGAGGCCGTCGGGCCGATCGAAGCCCGTCGGCACCGACGCCGGCGAGCCGAACGGAGGGCCGGCGGCCGGGTCCGCCACAGCGTAATCGAACCGTTCGGCCGCGCCGAAGGAGGACTGCCTGGCCGCGCCGGGCAACTTTGCCGCCCCACGCTGCACCCGTGCGGCAGACGCGGCGCTGCGGCGCACCATCGGGCTCGGGTCGCCGAGGTCGGCGGCGGCGAGAGCGACGCCGGCCAGCGCTTCCCCGTAGGCCGCGGCGTGGGGCGAACCCGCCGCGACGAGCGCGGCCAGGCGGTCCGTTGGCGCGGTCCGCCACCGCCGGGCAGCGGCGGCGGCCTCGAAGAACGCCTCGTAGCCGGCCCCGCCGGTGATCTCCAGCCACTGCGGCGCGGCGCCGCGCGCCGATTCGGCAACCGCTGCGGCGAGCCGGGTTCCCTCGCCCCGGGCGGTCGCGGCGTCGACGCCGGCGTCGACGCCCACCGTGGCGAGCGTCTCGAGGGCTGTGGCCAGGGTCTCGACCGTGGTCATGGCTGCTCCCGATGACGGGGCGCGGGGGCGGTCAGCGGTTCCGGCGCGGGCAGCGGGTTGGGCGCGGGCAGCGGGTTGGGCGCAGGCAGCGGTTCCGGCGCAGGCAGCGGTTCCGGCGGCGTCGGCGGCTGGCTCGCGCCCACACCGGGGGCGGCCGAGGCACCGGGAGCGAAGCCCGGGACCGAAGCACCGCCGCCCGAAGCTCCGGCGTCGGGCAGGGACAGCCCGGAGGCGCCGAACTTGTCCGCGAGGAACTGCCCGTGTGCAATGAGGGCGTTGGCGTCCGCCCGCCAGACCGCGTCGGAGATTCTCGCGAGCGTGGCCGCCAGCAGATCCAACTGGTCACACAGGATGAGCAGCGGCGTCTTGCCGGCCGACACCACCCGCCGGTCGGCGAAGTCCCGCGGCAGCCGCAGGTAGCCCTCCACCGCCTCGGGCAGGTAACTGGTCGCCGTCGCGACGATCGTATGCGCCTGATGGGAGCCGATGCCGGGCCGGTCGAGCCGGGGAACCATCTCCTCGACGATCCGAGCGACCCGGCGCACGCGGGCCGTGACAACGGCCGGCACCCGACCCGCGGTCGCATTCTCGACCGTTTGAACGGCACCGAGGATTTCCGCGCCGGTCGGCGGCGGCGGCAGTTGCAGGCTCGCACCCTCGGCCGGCGGCGCGCCGCGCAGCGCCTCAACCGCGTCCTGGAACCAACCCATCGAGTTGCCCGCGTCCGGTCAGAGCCGGCCGAGGTCGAGTGCGCCCGAGGCGGCCCCCGTCTGATCCCCGGCACGCGCCCGGTCGAGGTACTCGCGGGCCTTCGTGGTCTCGGTCTCGAGGGCGCCCACCGTCTTGGCCATCGAGTCGAGGGCCTGGATCTTGAAGGCCGAGATCGAGTCCATCGTCGCGTAGATGTTGGCGAAGGCCTGCTGCAACTGCGGCAGACCGACCGTGGCGCTCGCCGCCTGGGACTGGATCGTCGCGGACTGGTCCGCGAGCATTTTCGAGGTCGAGACGATCATGTTCGACGTCGTCGTGTTCAGGGCGGTGATCTGGTCCAGGACGAGCTTCTGGTTGGCCAGCGCCTGGGCCACGATCACGGCCGTGCGCAGTGCGGAGACGGTCGTGGTGGCCGCCCGGTCCACGCCCTTCACGAGTTCGTTGTTGTTCTTCATGATGACGTCGATGGCGAGGTACCCCTGGATCGAGACCGCGAGTTGCGTCAGAAGGTCCTGGTGCTTCTGACGGACGTAGAAAAGCACGTCCTCGCGCAGCGCCGTCGCCCGATCCGGGTCGCTGATCTCGAGTTCCGCGATCTTCGCCGCCAGGCGGGTGTCGAGCCGCTCGGCAATGTAGATGTATCGGTTCAGCTCGCCCATCGTGATCCAGAGGTTCTGCTTCTCCTGGTTGAGCGCCGCGTTGTCCTTGCGCAGCTCGTCCTGGCCGTCGTAGAGCGCCTTGATGATCGCGTTGAGGTGCGACTGAGCGCTCTCATAGCGCCGGAAGTAGTCACTCAGCTTCCCGCCGAAGGGGATCACGCCCAGGAACTTGCGGCCGAAGGTCTTCTCGCTCGGGTCGAGGTCCTCGATCGTGCGGCGCAGTTCCTGCAGGGTTGTGCCGACCTTGGAGCCGTCGGTCAGCCCGCCGTCCTTGAGCGCCCGCACGGGCGTCGCCAGGAGCCGGTTCGAGGAGTCGGCGGCGGCCCGGATGTCCTTGTCGCCCATCGTGCGTACGTCGTTCGCGCGGGCGGCGAACTCGGGGGAGCGGGCCTGGGACGCGAGCAGGCCGTCCAGGAAGCCCTCCACCTTGGCGTCGAGCGCGGGGATCTGTTCCTCCTCGACCCGAGGAGCCAGGGCGGGTGCCTGAGTCGTCGCCACCGCCGCGATCGGGGCGGGGGCGTCGAGGGTCAGCGAGTCGGCGATCGGCGGCTGGAGCGGGGCTACCTCGGTCATCGTTATCCTTCGCGACTCAGGGCGGTTCGGGGAAGCGGGCGCGGGGACCCGATACTCGGGGCCGGGGTGAGGCCGCCCGCGTGCCGTTCGGGGAGTATATCCATCGCGGCTTTTGTGGGTGATCGTTGTCCACAGGCGGGCGGCTCGCAGCACGGCGCGGGGTCCGGCCCCCCGACGTGCGCCGGGACCGGTGCCCGGAAGCGCGTTCCCCCGGTCCTCACCCGCCGCCGGCCGGCACCGCCGCCGCGATCTCGCGCGCCCATGCCTCGATCTCCGCCCATGGCCGCCAGTCGCCGGCCGGAACGCGGAGCGTGCGCACCACGGCCCTCTCGGCAAACGACAAACCCTGTTCCGGCAACCGGCCGGCAAAGACCTTGTGCTCGCGCGCCCCGAGCTTCTCCGCCTGCGCGTCCGCCCTGGCGGGCCGACCCTCGGGCTTGAGCGGGTCGCCCAGCGGCCCCGAGGAGAAGGCCCAGACCGCCCGCTCCTTCAGTTCGGGACCGAGGCGTGCCACCAGCGCTTCGGCCTCGCGCGTCCAGCCGCCGTAGTAGAGGCCGCAGCCGACGACGAGCGCGTCGACCCCGTCGAGCGAGCGCACCTCGTGGCCGGGTGCGGTCCGGGCGTTGTGCCCGGCATTGCGGATTACCTCGGCGATGCGATCGCCGATCGCCGCGGTCCCCCCGTGCCGCGACGCCGTTGTGACCAGAAATGTCGCCATTGTCCCCCACCCTTCCCCGCCGTGCGGACGGCGGGTCGGTTGACCGTAGCGCGAGAAGGGGGCGGCCGGCCAGGGGCGCTCTTCCCCGAGGATGGGGCGAACCGGGTGTAGGCGACAAACGTGTATTGTTGCTCCGGACAATTGTACTTGTCAGGGAGAGGAGCAGCAGTGAAGACATCGACCACCTGGGCGGGCGACATGAGGCAACGCGTCGCGGGCCAACTCCAGGCCATCGCAGAAGTGCAGGAGGATCTTGCCGCCGTCCGCGGTCGGGCGCGCAGTCGCGATGGTGCGCTGGAGGTCACCGTCGGGCCGACGGGCGTCGTGCTCGACATTCGGTTTGCCCCGGCCGCATACGACCTGAGCCCGGGTCAACTGAGCAGCGCCGTGCTGGAGACGATTGAGGCCGCCGTTCGGCAGGCGAGTCAGGCCGTCACGCAGCTCACCGCAACCTTGCCCAACGCCGCTATGGTCGAGAGCCTGATCGCCGGCCGCGTCCCGGACAGCACGCAGTCGGCTCTCCAGCGGGAGATCCAGAACCTGCAGGACGCCACCCCGGAGGTGACGCGTCGTGCGTGATCTCGAAGTGATGCTGCCCGCGCTCGATCGCGCCGGACGCCGCCACGCCGATACCCAGAGTCTGTGCGAGCGCATCGTCACGCTGTGGGAGGAAGCGGTGGTCCCACAAGGCTGCATGGGCAAGCTCGGCGAATCCGAGCAAGTCGAGGCCGAGTTGCGCGGCGTGCACGAGGAGAGCGGCCCGGTGATCGAGAAGCTGGCCGACCTGAGCGGGGATTTTTCGGACCGATTGGGCTCCGTTCGGGACGGCTACCTGAGCGTTGAGGACGACCTCGTGCGGCACTTCCAGTCGGCGGAGTCGGTGGTTGAGACCATGGGGGGCGCGCGGTGAGCGTCAGCGCTGTCGTCTCGATCTGGGACAAGATCGAGGACTGGCTCTCGCCGCTGTCGAGCGCGGTCGATGCAATCCTGCGGCCGGTCGTCAGTCCGATCGTGGACCTCGCCGACCCCATCCTGGGTGATTCGGATGCGACGGCGAAGGCGGCGGTCGCCTCCCGAGACCTGGCCGCGGCGCTCGAGGAACTCGCCACCGAGCACGAGTCTGCCGGCCGGGGAACCGCGACGGATTGGATGGGGGACGGGGCGGAGAAATACCGCGCGCACATTGCGGAAGTGGCCGCCGGGCTCCGCGAGCTTGCTGCGGCATTCGACGATACGGCCGACCAACTCGAGGACGCCACTGCGTGCATCGAGGAAGCCGTCGCGATGGTCGAGACGATTGTGCGGGAACTCATCGAGGCAGTGGCGCTCACGCTGCTCGCCTCCGCGGCACTCTCCGTGGTCACAGCGGGCGTGTCAGCGGCTGCGGGCGCCGCTGCGGCGTCCGTCGAGGCGGGTATCGCGTCGGCCAGAATCGCCGCTCTGGTGACCCGCATCGCAGCCTGGCTGAAGAAGATCGCGGACTTCTTGGTGATCGTCAATAGCGCAAAGATCGCCGGCAGTCCCAAGCTTCACCTCATCGCGAAGATCGTGCTCAAGGGGGCGCTCAAGCCCGGCGTCAGCACTCTCACGGGCCTCACGGGCGACCCTTTCGGGGAATCGTTGGAGGTGGTCCGTGACGCCGCCGCCCGGCGAGTCGACGACTATCTGGAAACCTACCCTCGGCCGGCCCCCGTGGAGACGCTCGAACGTGTCATCGAAGAGGCGGACGAGCGTCTTCCGGCCTTTCCGGGCTTGGACTGAGCCCGGTCCGCAACGGAACGCAGGCAACGGCCGCGGGCGCCCGCGGCGCGGGAGCCGCCCGGGGGTGAAACCGCACGGGGGGGAAGCACCCCCCCGGGCCGGGGACAAGGGAGACCGGTGTTAGGTACAGGGGGAGGAGGACGGCGAACAAAACCCGGGGGGGGG
>JAVBMU010000051.1:0-8138 GCA_031552185.1 Cellulomonadaceae bacterium
GCGGCGCGGCGGCCGGTCCACCGCGCCGGCGAACGCCGCACGGCCGAACGCCGCACGGCCGAACGCCGCACGGCCGAACGCCGCATCGGCCGCGGCCGCCGCTTCGACGCCGCCGACCGCGGCGTCGTCATAGTCCACGCCAGCACCACGAAACCACGTCGCCGTCAGTCGCCACGTCGCCGTCAGTCGCCACGTCGCCGTCAGTCGCCACGTCGCCGTCAGTCGCCACGTCGCCGTCAGTCGCCACGTCGCCGTCAGTCACCACTTCGCCGGCGCCCTGTCGAAGCCGCGATCACCCGCTGTAGGCGGGGAGCCGCGCCTGCCTGGCAACGCGAGTCCAGAACGACGCCGAATCGAGAATGAACAGGTCGCCCTCCGCCGTCCCCGCCAGCACAGACTCTTCGCCGTCCCCCGCCGCCAGCGACACCAGGCCGTCGACGGCGGGGGCACGCCGGGTCTGCCCACCCACCGGGACGAAGTGGACCGCCGCTTGCGCCGAGTCGCCCGAGCGGCCCAGCACGGCGAGTTCGGTCTGCTCCACCCAGACGACGTCGGTCGCTCCGGCCAGGAGCTGGCCCACCCGCAGCGACGATCCGAGTTGGTTCGGAGTCCCGTTGTCGTCGCGCACCACCCCGGCGACGTCGATCCGCAGGTCGGCGTTCCGGGCGGAGACGACCGCGATCCGGGCACCGTCGGCCGCAACCCGGATCGAGGACACGACCCGGCCCGCCAGCCACGGGGCCTTGACCTGAAGACTCTTGCCGTTGGCAGCCACGACGGTCAATGCGCCGTTCTGCTTGCTCGGCCCGGACCAGACCAGGCCGAACCGATCCACGCTCGGGGCGATCAGACCGTTGCCCGCAAGCAGTTCGACGGCGGGCGCCGACGTCCGGGGCAGCGTCAGGATCCGCCCGTACCCCTCGCGCAGCACCGCCCGGCCGGCCGATCCGGCGCCGCCCCCGAACGCGATCGCCGTGGGCGTCAGGCCGGTGAGCGGTTCGAACCCCTTCGCCGGTTCGATCCCGCGGCCGCGCACGGTCACGATCTGCGCCCCGGAGACCGCGAGCGCCTCGCCCGGGGTCTGGGGCAGCCGGGGGGTGGGTCGGTCGGTGGTGGCCAGGACGGTGGAACCGGCGCGCAGTTCGACGCTGCGCGGGATGAGATCGGACAGGACGGCTTCGAGTTGGGCGGCCAGCAGGTTCCGGTCCTGGGCGGAGGCGGCGGTGATCGCATCGGTCAGTTGGATGGGGATCGGGCCGGCGTCGTCCACCGTCACCGAGGAGATGGCGAGCTCGGTGCCCTCGGGGGCGACGCTCCGCACCGCACCGGCCAGCCATTCCGGCGGGCCGGCGAGGGTTTCCTTGACCGCGTAGGTCTGCCAGTTGCGCTTGGGGAACCACCGCTGATCGGGCACCAGGTAGGCGCGATCGACGGTCGGGAAGTACAGGTCGGTGGCACGGAACGCCTTGTCGAAGTTGGTCTCCGCGATGATGAGGCCGTCGTCGAGGGAGTCGATCCGCCACTGGTCGTCCCGGTCCCGCGCGACCGTGAAGGTGACCGCCGCCGTGGTGCCGGGCTGTTGCTCGGTGTAGACGCCGTGCGCGTCAATGCTGCCGGTCAGGGTGCCGGTGCCCCGCACGGTGGTCGTCCGGCCGGCCACCGGGTTCTCAACCGAGAAGAACAGATCGCCGGAGTACACCAGCACCCTCGCCGCGGGGTCCCACTTCTTGCTCGCGGCCGCGGTCAGGTATTCCTCCGCCGTGTCAAAATCGGTGGTCGGCCCGGCGGTCTGGGCGTTGAGGAAGCCGGTGACGATCTGCTGCGGCGAAGCGTCGTGCCGCGGCGACGAACCGGACAGGAAGACCTGCCCCGGCCCGTTGGCCGCGGCGGACCCCTGGTAGACGGGGCCGGACGTCGGGATCGCCGCGCAGCCCGCCACGCCGATCACGGCACACAGCACGGGCAGGGCCGCCCAGCGGGCGGGTCGGAGCACGGATCGGCGCGCCATCACAGCTCCCTTCGGCCAGTGGTTGCCGGGTCGACGTCGTCGTTCGCGTGCAGCAGCGGCAGCGCCGCCGGGCTGTGGTCGTCCACCGGCGGGACCACGACGCGATCCCCGTGGTTCCACCGGGACCTGACGATCGGGTTCAGGGGCGAGGTCACCAGCCGGATCCCGGCGCGGCGGGGCAGCGTCAGCCGGAAGCTCGCGCCCTGGCCCAGGCGCCCCCACGCCTCCAGCCAGCCGCCGTGCAGCCGGGCATCCTCGAGCGAGATCGCCAGGCCGAGGCCGGTGCCGCCGGTGGTCCGGGCGCGGGCCGGGTCGGCCCGCCAGAACCGGTCGAAGACCCGATCCGCCTCCTCGGCGCTCATTCCGACGCCGTAGTCGCGGACGACGACGGCGACGGCCTGCGGATCGGCGCCGACGGTCACCTCCACCGGCTTGCCCTCGGCATGCTCGATGGCGTTCACCACGAGGTTGCGCAGGATCCGCTCGACCCGCCGCGGATCGATCTCCGCGGTCGCCGGTTCGGTGCCGAGGTCGACGGAGAGCCAGACCCCGCGGCGGGCGGCCAGGGGCATGGCGTGCTCCGCCACGGCGCCCATCACGGCGCGCACGTCGTGGCGGCCGGCGTCCAGCCGGGCGGCGCCGGCGTCGAACCGACTGATCTCGAGCAGGTCGGCCAGCAGATCCTCGAACCGGTCCAGTTGGGCCTGGAGCAATTCGGTCGATCGGCGCGAGACGGCGTCGAACCCCTCCCGGGAGGAGTACAGCACCTCGCCGGCCATCCGGACCGTGGTGAGGGGGGTGCGCAACTCGTGCGAGACGTCGGAGACGAACCGCCGCTGCAGCAGCGACAGTTCCTCCATCCGCCCGATCTGGTCCTGCAGGCTCTCCGCCATCTTGTTGAACGACCGGGCCAGGGTGGCGATCTCGTCGTGTCCGCGGACCGGGAGCCGCTCGTCCAAATGCCCGTCCGCGAGCCGCTCCGCGACCCGGGCGGCGCCCCGGACCGGGCGAACCGCCTGCCCGGTCACCAGCGTCGTGATCGCGACCAGCAGCGCGAGCAGCGCCAGCGAACCGACCAGCAGCACCGACTGGAGGAAGTCCAGCGTCCGCTGATCCGTCTCCAGGTCGTACAGGTAGTACAGCTCGAACGGCCCCGCGCCCGGCACGTCGACGGTCGAGCCGACGACCACCGCCGGGACGACCGGTCCGGCGGGCTCCCGGGGATCGACCGGCTTGGCGACCGATTGCCAGCGCTGGCCGCCCTTCGCCGCCACGGTGGCCTCTCGCATGGCGGGGGTGATCAGCGTGTCCAGTTCGGAGTTCGAGCTGGCGTCCAGCAGCAGGGGTGGATCCCCCGGCTCGTGCCACAGGAAGATCTCCCGCGAGGCGGCACCGCTGTTCTGCAGCACCGAAATCAGGTCGTACAACAATTGCTGCGCCTCGGACGGGGTCGTGGCCGAGGAGGCCGCCAGCGTTTCCCGGGCGCGCTCGGTGGAGGCCGCGCTCTCGGAGTTGATCTGCGTGATCCGCCGGTCGAACAGACCATCGCGGATCGTGTCCGACAGATAGGCGCCGAGCGCGCCGACGCTGAGGATGCCAACGACGAAGGTGGTAGTCACCACCCGCAGCTGCATCGATGAACGCCAGCGTCGGGCGAGCGCGCGCATCGCCGTCCGGACCCGGACCACCGCCCTCCGGGTGCCTCGCCGCAACCGCTGCTCGGCGCTCATCCGCCCCGCCTCACCTGCTGACCGCACCCGCCTTGTAGCCGACGCCCCGGACGGTCAGCACGATCTCCGGATTCTCCGGGTCGTGCTCGATCTTGGACCGCAGCCGCTGGACGTGGACGTTCACCAACCGGGTGTCCGCCGCGTGGCGATACCCCCAGACCCGTTCCAGCAGCACCTCACGGGTGAACACCTGCCACGGCTTGCGGGCCAGGGCCACGAGCAGGTCGAACTCCAGCGGGGTGAGCGCGATCTGGACGCCGCCGCGCAGCACGCGGTGCCCGGCCACGTCGATCTGAATATCGCCGACCGTCAGGTGCTCCGGGGCGGGCTCCTCGGCCCGGCGCAGCCGGGCCCGGATCCGGGCCACCAGTTCCTTGGGCTTGAACGGCTTGGACACGTAGTCGTCGGCCCCTGATTCGAGCCCGACGACGACGTCGACCGTGTCGCTCTTGGCTGTCAGCATGATGATCGGGACCCCGGATTCGGCCCGGATGAGGCGGCAGACCTCGGTGCCGTCCTTTCCGGGAAGCATCAGATCCAGCAGGACGAGGTCGGGCTGAGCGCTGCGGAATGTCTCGAGCGCGCGGTCGCCGTCGGCGCAGAAGACGGGCTCGAAGCCTTCCGAACGCAGGACAATCCCGATCATTTCGGCGAGCGCCGTGTCGTCGTCGACGACGAGCACACGTACCTTCATGGCCACATCTTGCCATTCACGGTCGGATCCGGGGCTGGTACTAGGGTGGTGCTGGCCGGGGCACGCCGCGCCGGCGAGCGTGTTGTACCTTGTGTCCTGCGCCCGAAACGAGGAATCGCGTCCGATGAGCACACCGGAATCCGGCGATCGCTGGGGTCCCAACCAGCCGGAAGCGCCGCAGAGCCCGCCGGCCGAGTCCGCGGCACCCACGGGATGGGGCAGCCCGGAAGCGGTTCGCCCGGGCTACCCCGCCTCCGTCACGGACGCGCCCGTCGTGCCCGCCGGTCCGAGTGGACCGAGTGGATCCGTACCGCCGGCGCCTCCCGCACCACCGCAACCACAACCGCAGCCCCAACAGCCGCAGCCCCAGTACGGCCAGTACGGCCCGCCGGCAACGGCCGGCTACGGGCAACAGCAGTACGGGCAGCCGCAGTACGGGCAACAGCAGTACGGCCAACAGCAGTACGGGCAACCGCAATACGGCCAACCGCAATACGGCCACTCCCCATCCGGCCCGCCCCCATACGGACCGCCCACCTCGACCTATCCCCAGGCCCTCAAGCCCGGAATCGTCGCCTTGCGGCCGCTGAGCCTGGGCGAGATCTTTGACGGCGCATTCGGCGCGATCCGGCATAACTCGCGCGTGATGCTCGGCCTGACGACGATCGTCGTCGTCGGCGCGACGCTGGTGGGTGGCCTCCTCGGCTGGGCGTTCTCCGGCTACGTGAGCGATTTTCTTGGCTCGGTGGTCTTCAACGGGACCGCAGGATTCGAAGCCAATCTGGCGATCTGGCTCGCCGGCGGGTTGGGTTCGACGTTCGCGCTCGGCCTGGCCACGCCGGTCGCCTCCGGCTTGCTGACCGTCGCCGTCGGCGATTCCGTCGTCGGCCGCAAGGCCACGATCGGCGACGTGTGGCGGCGGGTCGGGCACCGGTGGTGGTTCTTCGTCGCGTTCTCGCTGCTGACCGGGCTCGTCGCCACGGTGGGTCTGGCCCTGTTGGTCACCATCGTCGCGCTCGGCTTCTCCGCGGCGCAGGCGCTCGGGTGGGTGCTGCTCCTGCTCGCGCTTCCGGGTTCCCTGGTGCTGTACGTCTGGCTCGGCACCCGAGTCGGTCTGGTACCACCGGCGCTCGCCTTGGAAGGGCGGCCCTTCTGGTCCACCATCGGGCGGTCCTGGCGGCTCACCCGCGGCTCGTTCTGGCGTCTGGTCGGCGTCTATTTCCTGGCCGCGCTGGCGATGGGCGTCGTGATGCAGATCCTGAGTTATCCGGTGAATCTCCTCTCCACGGCGCTGCTGAGCGCGGAATTGGTCGCCGTCGGCGTCGTCGTGACGATGCTGGGAATTGCGCTGACCACGATCCTGCAGACGGTCTTTATGGGTGCGATCGTCGCACTCCTGTACATCGACGTGCGGATGCGGCGCGAGGGACTCGATGTCGAGCTCGCGGCGGCCGCCGCGGAGTCGGCCGAGTCGTGATTCCCGCGGCTCTCCTGGCGAAGGTCGCCACCGACATCCCGGTCGACCCCGACGCCCCGACGGCGCAACGGTGGCTGCGCAAGGAATTGAGCAGACCGGAGTATCACAGCGACGCCACCCTGCTCGAGAGGCTCGGGGCCTGGTTCCGCCGGTCGTTCGACGGTGCCCGAGTCACCGTTCCCGACCTCAACGCGGCGCAGGCGGGCCTGATGGTCATCGGCCTCCTCGTCGCCGTCGGGGTCGTCGCGTTCGTCGTGGCCGGTCCGGTGCGCACGGCTCGCCGGGCCGCCGGGGACGTCGGCAGCGTGCTGGCCGAGGATGACGACCGCACCGCAGCCCAATTGCGCGCCGCGGCCGACGCCGCCGCGGCCGCCCAGGACTGGTCCACGGCCCTGATCGAACGGTTCCGCGCCATCGTGCGCGGCCTGGAGGAACGCGTCGTCCTCGATCCCCGCCCGGGTCGGACGGCCGACGAGGCCGCCGCCGAGGCCGGCCGGCGGATGCCGGACGTGGCGACCGGCCTCCGGAGCGGCGCCCGGCGCTTCGACGAGGTTTCCTACGGAAAGCAGCTCGCCGGTCCGCCGGACGATCACGCCATGCGCGAGTTGGACCAGGCCGTCCGGCGCTGCCGGCCGCGCCCACCGGACCACGGCACCGGCAACGCGGGCACCGGCCCCGACACCGAGTACGCCGCCGCCGGCGGCGACGGGCAGGCCCCGATTCCTCAGGAGGCCGGTCGATGACGATGACCTGGACCTCCCCCGCCGCGTCGGGTACCGACGCGGCCGGCCCCCGGAACACATCCTCCGTGCCGCCGGGCATCGGCGTCGGCGTCGCGCACGGCGACGGGACCAACTTCCGCTCCCGGACCCGGTCCCGGTGGCAGCGAGTGCGCGGCCCGCTCGGGATTGCCGCCGTGCTCCTGACTTTTGTCATCATTGCCGGCCTCGCCCGCCCCGCGACCACGCAGATCTACCTGTCGCCGACCAACCCGGGGCCGAACGGCGCGCAGGCGCTGGCGAAGGTCCTGGGCCGGCAGGGCGTGGACGTCACCTCCGCGCGGACGGTGGCGGACGCCGTCGCGGCGGCCCGCGCGGGCGGCACATTGCTGGTCATCGACAGCGGATGGCTCGAACCCGACCAGGTCCAGGCGCTCGTGGATACTCCCGGCGATCTGGTCGTCGTCGACCCGAGCGACACATTGCTTGAGGCGGCCACGGAGGGCGAGGCCAAGCTCCGCTGGACCGGCTCCGCCGGGCGACGCTGGGCGGAGTGCGACGATCCGGATGCGGTGGCCGCCCATTCGATCACGAGCCCGGCTCACGGCGGTTTCCATGCCCCAACGGCCGGCACACTCTGCTTTCCGGACGAAAGCGGCTCCGGCGCTTTCCTGGTCCATTCGCTCGGTGATCGCACGGTCCGCGCCCTGTACGACGGCGAGATGTTGGCTAATGAGCATATTCTCGACACCGGCAATGCCGCCCTCGGCCTGCGCATGCTCGGCCACCGCGACCAGCTCGTCTGGCTGGTGCACGACACCAACGACGACTCGCTGACCACCCCCCGCCCCACGGACAACGCCGTCCCGGAACCCACGGTCCCCCGCAATTTCGGCGTCGTCCTGCTGTGGGCAGCCGCCGTGGTGTTGGTCGCGGCGCTCTGGCGGGTCCGGCGGCTGGGACCCCTCGTCACCGAGCGGCTGCCCGTCGCCGTGCGGGCCTCGGAGACGACGCTCGGCCGGGGCCGGCTGTACCGACGGGCCCGCTCGCGCGGGCACGCTGCGGCCGGGTTGCGCGCCCGCGCAGCGGACCGGATCGGCCACCGGCTCGGGCTCCCCAGGTCGACGGCGGCGCCCACGCTGATCGACGCCGTCGTCCGGGCGACCGGTCGCAACAGCGCCGACGTCGCCGCATTGTTCTACGGACCACCCCCCGCCGACGACGCGGCATTGCTCGACCTCGCGCGCCGGCTCGACCTGATCGAGAGCGAGGTCTACCACTCGTGACCCAACCACCGTCGCATTCCTACCCACCGCCCGCCGGCCACCCCGGCGCGCCGGCGTACCCCGGCGCACCGGCGTACCCGGGCGCACCGCAGCCCCAGGGCGCGCCGGCATACCTGGGTGCGCCGCAGGACGTCCCCCCGCAGCAGCCCGCCCCGCAGCAGGCCGCCCCGCAGCAGGCCGCCCCGCAGCAGCCCGCCCCGCAGCAGCCCGCCCCGCCGCAGCCC
>JAVBMU010000124.1:0-16433 GCA_031552185.1 Cellulomonadaceae bacterium
GCGGCGCGGCCCGGCGCGGCCCGGCGCGGCCCGGCGCCCCGCCGCCGGCCGCCGCCCGGAACCGCTACGGGCTGACGACCAGGAGGTTGTCGAGCTTGACGGCCTGGGGCAGGTTGGTGGCGGCGCCGGAGAGGTAGGCCACGATGCCGAGTTGGCCGCCCGCGCGCAGGGTCGGCTCGGTGTCGGTGCCGGACAGGAACCAACCAGCCGGCTCGGTCTGGGTCGCCAACCAGACCTTCACCTTGAGCGCCGTCGTGGTGGCGTCGGTGCTGATCACCTGGAAGTGCACGCGCAGCACGTCGTCGAGGCCGTACCGATCCGGCAGCACGCCGGACTTCACGAAGATCTCCTTGCCGTCCACGAACTTCACCAGGCTCACGGAGACCGAGCGGTCCGTCGCGAACACGAACTTGACCCGGTAGTCCCCGGCCGAGGTGTGCCGCGCCACCGCCGAGACGAGGGTCGAGCCCCCGCTGGGCAGCTTGGCCAGCGAGATGTCGACATTCTGATCGATGTCCCGGGCGTTGGTGCCGGTCAGCCAGCCGGACCGGGTCATCGCCTGCGCGGTCAGGTTGATCACGCCGACGTCGTCAGAGACGGACATTCCGGCGTCGGTCTGCCAGGTCCCGCCGACCTCGGCCGCGCCCCAGCCGACGGTCGAGATCCGGCTGAAGGTGTCCTGCGCGATCGTGGCGGAGACAGTGAGCGCGGCCGTCGTCGTCCCGGTGTTGCCGAAGTTGTCCGTCGCCGTGAGCCGCACGGTGTAGATACCCGCGGCCGCGTAGGCGTGGCTGGGCGTCGCGCCGGCGCCCGTGGCGCCGTCGCCGAAGTCCCAGGCGAAGCCGGTCACCCGGGCCTCGTCGTCGACGACGGTGCCGTTGGCATCGAAGTCGACCTTCAGCCCGGATTGCTTCGCCGCGATCGCGGCGATCGGCGGGTTGTGCGGCGAGTCCACGGAGACCATCCGGGTGCTGGTGCCGACCAGGCCCTGGTCGTCGGTCACCCGCAGGGTGACGGGGAAGTCGCCGATCTCGACGTAGCTGTGCGACGTCGTCGCCCCGGTGCCGGTGTTGCCGTCCCCGAAGTCCCACGCGTAGCTGACCAGCCGGCGGCCCTCGCCCGCGGTCGATGCGGCGGCGTCGACGGCGACGGTGGCGCCGCGCACGGTCGGGGTGAAGGCGGCGGTCGGCACGCTCGCCCCGTCCGCGACGGCGTACAGGTTCGCGATGTCGCTCGCCGGCAGCGGACGGGCGAAGACGGCGGCCTCGTCGATCGTGCCGTCGAGGCGCTCCGTGCTCGCGCCGGTCCAGACGTAGTCGTAGCCGAGCTTCCAGTACCCGGTGTAGTTCTGCCCGGTAGTCACGGCCGGGTTGGACGCGACAGCGCGGCCGTCGACGTACAGCACCATGCCGTCGGGGCCGAGGCTCGCGGCCACGAAGTGCCACGCGCCGTCGTTGTAGGCGGCGGGGGACACGAGGGTCTTCTTGCTGCCGGAGTTGACGCCGAAGGCGAGCTTGCCGTCACTCTGCAGCCAGACCATCCGGTCGTAGTTCGCGGACCGGGCCGTGGCGGAGTTGCCGAAGCCGATGATCCGGCCCCCCGCCTTGGAGGTGGTCCGGAACCACGCCATGGTGGTGAAGGCGTTGGGGTTGGTCACCGCCGTGGGCGCGGCCACGAAGCCCGAGGAGCCGAACGAGACACCGGCGTTGCCCTCGAAGGCGCCGGGGCGGCCGAAGGCCGGTGTCTCGCCGACCTTACCCGGCACCGCCCTCGCGGAAGAGTCCAGGACCTCGCCGGCACCGACCGCGTCGTTCAGGCGGTAGTACAGCTCCGGGCCGGCCGCGCGGACCGCGCCGGCGTAGAACTCGCAGCGCACGACGGCGCTCGCGGTGGCCGACATGCCGGCCGAGTCGACGACGCGAAGCGTCACGGTGTACGAGCCGGGCCGGGCGTAGCGGTGCGCGGCCGTGGCGCCCGTGGCGGTCTCGCCGTCGCCGAAGCTCCATTCGTAGGCCGTGATCCGCTCGCCCGGGGCGACCGTGGAGGCCGCGGCGTCGAACGTCGCGGCGTAGCCCTTGACGGTCTGGCTGAAGGTCGCGGTCGGCGGCTGCTGCCCGTTCGCGACCTTGACCAACGCGGCGATCTCGGCGGCCGGGACCACCCGGGAGTAAACCGCGGCCTCGTCGATCGCGCCGATCAGGTAGTCGGTGCCCGCGCCGGTCCAGACGTTGTCGTTGCCGACCTTCCAGTAGCCCTTGGTGTTCTGGGCCTTGGCATTGGCATCCGAGGCCGCGAGGACGCCGTCGAGGTACAGCTTCATGCCGTCGCTGCCCTGCGTGGCGAAGAGCAGGTGCCACGCGCCGTCGTTCACGGCCTTGGTCGAGGTGACCATCGTGGCGCCGGCCGGGTAGGTGAAGAAGGTCACCTTCCCGTCGCTGCGCAAGTAGAGCTCGCGGTCGTAGCTGGTGGAGAACCCGGTGGCGCTGCCGGCCAGGCCGATCACCCGCCCGCCCTTCGTGGACGTGGTCCGCACCCAGGCGCTGATGGAGTACGACGACGGCGCGTTCACTTGGCGCGGGTCGACGATCGCCCCGGACTCGCCGGTGAGGACCATGGATCCGCTGCCGGCGATCGCGCCGTCGCGGGCGAAGACGGGGGCGGTGATGACCTTGCCGTCGGGCGCGCCGGGGACGGAGTTCACGACCGTCCCGGCGCCGACCGGGTCATTGAACCGCCAATAGAGGTCCGGCCGGCCGGCGCGCACCGCCGCGCCGTAGTAATCGACGCGCACGGCGGCGGTCGCCGCCGCGGTCACGCCGTCGGAGTCGGTGACCTCGAGGGTCACGGGGTAGGTGCCGGGCCGGGCGTAGGTGTGCGTGGCCGCGACGCCGGCGCCGGTGGTGCCGTCGCCGAAGTTCCAGGCGTAGGACGCCGTCCGGCCGGCCGCGACGGTCGACCCGCTCGCGTCCAGCGTCGCGGTGGCACCCGCCAGCCGCAGGTCGATCACCGGCCGGGGGGCGCGCCGGGTCTCGTTCCCGACGGCGTACTGGTCGCCGATCTCCTTGGCGGACAACACCCGCGAGTAGATTGCAGCCTCGTCGATCGCCCCGTTGAGGTAGGAACTGGTCGCGCCGGACCAGCAGTAGTCGGCGCCGACCTTCCAGTACCCGGCGGCATTGCGGCCGGCGGTGATCGAGGCGTTCGAGGCCACCTGCGCGCCGTCCACGTACAACTTCATGCCGTCCGCGCCGAGCGAGGCGGCCACCTGGTGCCAGGCACCGTCGTTGTACGCGGCGGTGGAGGTCACCGTCCGCTGGCCGCCGGAGTAGACGCCGAAGACCAGGCGCCCGTCGTTCTGGATCCAGACCAACCGGTCGTACGTGCCGGACAGCCCGGTGTTGCTGTTACCGAAGCCGAGGATCCGCCCGCCCGTCTTGGAGCTGGTGCGGAACCAGGCCGTCTCGGTGAAGGTGTTCGGGTTGGTGACCTGAGTACGGCCGGCGATCGCCCCGGAGTTGCCCGGCAGGCTCGCCGCGGTGCCGAACCGGCCGGCCCCACCCAGGGTCACGTTGCCCAGCACGGAGCCGACCGCGCGGTTACCGCTCGCGTCCGCGACCGGGTTGGTGCCCGCGACGTCGTCCAGCCGCCAGAACAGGTCCGGCGCGGCCGCGTAGACCACCGAGCCGTAGGCGTCGTCCGGCGCGGCCGGGACCTCGCCGTGGTCACCCGGGCCGGGCGCGGCGCTCGACCCGCCGGCGTCGCTCGCGACGCCGTCGCCGCCCGCGTCGACGGCCCCGCCACCGCCGACGGCGCGGCCCGTGCTGGTGTAGTGCCCAACGACCTGACCCTTGGTCAGGGCCTTGTCGTAGGCGGCGAACTCGTCCAGGTCGCCCGCGAAGAAGCCGGCGGTCGGGGCGCCCGGCCACCCGGTCAGGGTGTCCCCGCCCAGCCGCCAGAAGCCCTGCGCGAGGCCGGCCGAGGTGGCCGAAACGTTCGAGCCGACCAGGGCGCCGTCGACGTAGATCAGCATGCCCTTGGCCCCGATCGTGGCGACGACGTGGTGCCAGCCGCCGTCGTTGTAGGCGATCCGGCTGGTGGCCGTCCGGCGCTCGCCGGCGTCCGGAGTGACGCCGAAGGTGAGCTTGCCGTCGGCGCGCAGGAACAGCGTGCGGTAGCTCTCCGCGGCGTTCGTGCCGGCGGTCGAGTAGCCCACCAGTTCGCCGCCGGTAGACGACGAGGTGCGGAACCACAACTCGACCGAGCCGGCCTCCGTTGCCACGGTCCGGGCCGGCGTCGCGATCAGGGAGCCGGCCGAGGCGAAGCTCGAGGCGCCGCCCCACGCCGAGGTGTCGCCGGTCAGGGCGCCGCCGGCGGCCGAGGAGACCGACGTGACCGTGCCGTCGTTCGAGCCGGCCCAGTCGAACCCGGGCTGGCTGCCACCGAGGCGCCAGTAGAGCGACGGGCCGTCGGCCAGGATGCCCTTGGCGTAGTCCCCGATCGCGGTCGACGACGCCGTGCCGGTCACCGTGGCGCTGTCCGCCCAGTTCCCGTCGCTGTCCACGGCCCGCACGGTGTAGGTGGCGGTCGTGCCCGGCTCGGCGCTGGTGTCGGCGAGCTTGACCGTCCCGCGGTTCCAGGAGTCGGCGCCGACGACGGTCGAGGCGACCGGCGCGGCCGCGCCCGAGCGGTACAACTGGTATGTCAGGTTGCGGTCGTCGCGGTCCCAGGTGGTGCGGATGGTGACCCGGCCGCCGCCGGGGTTGGCCGTGAAGGTCGGCTTGCCCCAGCCGGCGCCCGACTCGCGCGGGCCGGACTTGCTGGCGCCGACCGAGTCCCGGGCAAAGCGCGTCAGTCCGTACTGTGTGTCGCCGTTGACGCCCTGGAACTCGCCACCCACCACGAGGTAGTCCTTGTTTCCCGTGATGGACCAGCCGGCCTGGCCCTGCCCGGTGTATGTGCCGGCATACCAGCGCGGATACCAGTCGACGATGGCCGGCGCCGGCTTGCCGGAGTGGTTCCAGTAGCCACCGGACGCGACGGTGCCCCTGGCCTCACTGGTGAAGGCCATCGCGTACTGGTGCGGGCCGCCGTTCGGCATGTCCGTGGCGTAGTTGCCCCAGCCGCCGATCATGCTCGACATGTGCGGGTGCCCGACGGCGTACTGCGTGCGCCCGTCGGAGTAGGTCGAGTACTCGTCGCCCTCGACCCAGTTCATCGTATTGAGCTTCCCGGTGGCCGGCTCGACGCTGAACGAACCCTCCAGGTTCGCGGTGCCGCCGAACTGCCACGCGGTGCCGTAGATGAGCTTGCCGTCCGTGGTGACCTCGTAGATGCCGGCCGACGCGCTGTTCCCGTTCTTGATCACGGTGTTGACCTGCCAGGACAGCAGCGAGCCATCGGCCAGGCCGACCGCGGCCATGCCCAGTTGCGCCGTGTTGTTCACCTTGCCGAAGCGGCCCGCGATGATCAGCTTGTTGTCGGCCGAGGGGGAGACCACCATCGAGTCGACCTGCCGGTCCGCCGTCGGCTTCCAATTCAACAGGTTGCCGAGGACGTCGACGGCGCCGAGGTTCGTCCGGGCGGTGCCGTTGACGCTGCTGATACTCCCGCCGAAGTAGACGGCGGCCGGCGTCGCGGCGATGGCGTTCACGTACCCGCCGGCGACGACCGGCTTGAAGTCCGCCACCAAAGCTCCAGTGGCGACGTCGAACGCGGCCACGTTGTACCGCGGCTGCCCGGCTACCTGGGTGAAGGTACCGCCGATGTAGACCCGCTTGCCGTCCGGGGACGCCCGAACCACCTTGACGACGCCGTCCACCGGCTGATCGAAGGCGGTGATCAGTTCGCCGGTGCGCACGTCATAGGCGAGCAAGTTGGCGCGCCGGGTCAACTGTTGCCCGCGGGTGGTGCCGAACGGCCGGGCGTTGCGGAAGTCGCCGCCGGCATACACGGTGTTCCCGACGATCGCCTGGGACCACACCACGCCGTCGTCGATCTGGACCGTCGGCAGGTTGTCCGCGGTGTACGAGTCCGCCGGCCGCTGCTCCGGCGGCGCCGGCGTCGGCAGCACCGCCGCCTGCGCCGCGCCCGTTCCCGCCACGAGCGCGCCCGTCGTCAGCGCCCCCGTCGCAATCATCACCCCGCAGGCGGCCAAAGCCACCGCCCGGGCCGTGCCGGCCCTTCGGCGCGCCCCACCCATGCTTCCTCGCATGCCCTCTCCCACCCGTCACCGGTAGCCGATCCGGACACCGGGACAGTCGGCGTGTGATCGGCGACATATTTCTATCTCATGCACGCCGGTGCCGGTTTCGAGGTGACGGTCCGCGGACGAATCGGTGCACATCCTGTGCGTTTTTCACCCACTGCGCATTACGGGCTCGGCGGTGCCGCCCACCGGACCCACTCACCGAGACGAGCAAACCCACTCGTCTCGGTGCCGGCGGCATCGCGCCCACTCATCCAGCAGGTCCCGATCGCTACCCGTCAGGCGTGGGCGCCGGTGAGTGTGGCTCGGATGTGGTCGCGCAGGTCGGCGACATCGGGGCGACGCGCGTGCGGGGCGGCCTCGCGGTCGAGGGTCCGCAGGAATTGCAGGCCGCGCTCGGTCGAGAGTGCCCCGATGGCGTCGGCGGCTCGATGGCCCACGGTGGCCGCAACGTCGGGATCGCCATTGCGCAGGTGCGCCACGGCGAGGTCGGAGCAGGTCAGCGCGCGGGCGCGTTCCCAGCCCTGACCCCAGTTGGCCACGGCGGCCCCAAGTCGATCGATCGCCAAGGCGGCATGGGCGGGATCGTGGGCGGAAAGCAGGTAGGCCGCCTGTCCTCCCTGGAAATCCAGTTCTGCGTCGGTAATGAAGCTTGCCCACGCCGGCGCGCCGGCCCGGTCGCACCCGGCGTAAATGTCCTGAGCGGACGCCATTGCGGCCCGTGCCCGCTCGGCTTCGCCGGCGGCCGCGTGACACCAGGCGTGGAACGTCTGCACGTAGGAGCGCATGTGGGCCGAAACGGGAAGTCCGCCGACTGTGATCGACGAGGCGAGGTGAACCAAGCGCACAGCCTCGCGCAATTGGGTGGTGCCCGCAGTTCCCAGTCCGTGAAGGTAGAGCGCTTGATCGGCGAGGTCGAGCAGCACGGCGACGGTGAGGTCGGCGGCTCGTGGTTCCGCCTCCACGCGCCGCAGGGTAGCGACGGCGTAGGTCCACAGGCGGCGCGCGATGTCGTGGTCTTCGACGTCGTATGCGGCCCAGCCGGCGATATCCGCGAGTTCGGCCGTTGCGATCAACATGTCGGTGCGGACCTGGGGGGTGCAATTCGCGTCATCAAGGCGGCGGACCTCGTGGAGCTGGGCAATGGCGGCGGCTCGGCAGAGGCCACCACCTTGCGAGTAGGTTGACCGACGGAAGCCGTCGGTGAGGGCGCATATCGCCTGCACGTCCGCCGCCCCGATGCGGCGGCGGCCCGTCGAACCCGGACCAGTCGGCAGGAGCGCGTCGATCTGCTCGGCGTCGATGCCGGTGCCGGCACCGAGAAGGACCGCCGCCGCGGTCAGGAATTGCCTGCGGTCCACCGTGTCCTCCTTGTCAGTGGCGGGGGGCGTCGGACCGGGTCCCAGTCCCAGGTATGCGGGCGGGATCTCGAGAGCTGTGATCACACGGGCGATGGTGTCGAACGCTTCGAGGCTGCGGCGACCGTGCTCGACTGCCCAGACCGCCGGCTGATCCAACGACACCAACTCGCCCAGGCGCGCCTGCGAGAGACCGGTCTCGGCGCGCACAGCGGTGAACACCGGCCCGAAGTCGCGCTTGGCGAGTGCGCCGCGCAGCGTCGGCATGTCCCAGAAGCCCCTGGGCAAGGGCCAGCGCAAGCCAGCCTGGTTGGCGCAGTCGGCGCACAGCACGATGCCGGGCATGCCGCAATCCCGGCACCATCGCCCGTACCCCATCGCCGCTCCCAGCTCATCCCGTTTCTAGGCTCAGTCCGACATATGCATCTGTCAGTGTCAATAGCACCTCGTCATGATGGCACGGCATGAATCAGCACGATTGGCGCGATCCGGGCGCTTCGAAACACTCGCTTGTCATAGTCCGGCGGCGGTGTCGGGCGGGAGGCGGGATTCGGATGAGTGAGTGGTGGCGGGGTTCGGTGCCGGAGGGGTTGGCGGTGGTGCGGGTGGTGGGGGTGTGTTTCGACCGGGCGGGGATGGTGGTGATGGTGCTGCGGGGGTTGAGGACGGTGTTGCCCTCGGTGCGGGTGCACGGGACCGAGAGCGCGCGGGCGGCGTTGCAGGGGTGGCTGGGCTGTGGCGGGCTGCGGGTGTTGCGGTCCGGACCGTTGGGATACGAGCGTGCGCCGGGGGTCGAGGGTCGCCCGGCGTCGGCGGTGGCCTTCCGGGTCGCGGTCGTCGAGGACGGCCCACCGCAGGGTGCGGTTGTGTTCACGCGGGTTCGGGTGGCGCCGGGCGCGGCTGCGGCCGCGGCTCGCCGCGGCGGGGTGGGCCGGTCCCGGATGCGGATCGCCGCCCGGGTCGCGGCCGGGTTCTGGCGCGAACTGGACGAACCCGCCCCACCGCCCGGCGCTGCCGGCCTCGGGCGGGGGGTGTCGCTGCGGCGCATCATCGGGGGGCGATGAGCGATGCCGCAGCCGAACCGGATGCTGACCCCGTGGGCCTCACCGTTGCATACCTTCGGCGCCGAGGTGCGTCGCCGCCGTGAGGCGGCCGGGTTGTCCCAGGAGCACCTGGGCCGGATCACCCATCACAGTGCCGCGCTGATCGGGCGGATCGAGAAGGCCGAACGGCGCGCCTCGCGGGCCACCACCCGCGCCCTCGACCAGACCCTGGGCGCCGACTGCGCGTTGATCGCATTGTGGGAAGCGGCGATGGCGCTCAAGATCCACACCGGCCCGAGGCTGGGCATGCGCCCCGGCGTGGCCGAGGACCTGCGCCGCGACCACGGCTGGGGCACGGTCAACGCCGTGGCCGACCACGCCGGTCTGGAACGCAACAACCTGCGCCTGGTCGCAGACGGCCTACGCCAACCCACCGCGACCTTCGTAGCCCGCTTCTGCATGGCCTACGACCTCGACATCGACCAAGCCTTCGAAATCCTCCCCGTCCCCAACACCAGCGAACCCGACCGCATACCCGACCAAGAACCCGATCAGGCCGACGAAGGCTGAGGCGCCGCACACAGGCGTCGGGATCTCCGGCAGCGGCATCGGGCCGCCGGCGGGCATGACGACGCCCCGGCGGTGTGCACCGCCGGGGCGTCGCCCGGAACTGTCAGCGCCGGATTACGGCGCGGTGACGAGCAGGTTGTCGAACCGCAGTGCCTGCGGGGCGTTGGCGGCCGTGCTCGACAGGTATGCGGTGAACCCGAACTGACCCGCGGTCTGCAGGCCGGTCAGGGTGTCCGTCGCGGTGGCGAACCACGTCGTCGGCTCGGCCGTGCCCGTCCGCCACACCCGGACCCGAAGCGTCGTCGTCCCAGTCCCCTGGGCCTGGAACCGCATCGAGAGGGTGTCCCCCGCGGCGTAGGTCAAGCCGGGGACCACGGCCGAGGTGAGGAAGTTCTCCGTGCCGCCGGAGAACCTGATCAGCGACACCGACACCTGGCCGTTCGACTGGAGGACAAGCTTGGCCCGGTAACTGCCCGCGGCCTGCTGCCGGGCGAGCACCGAGAGCATGGTGCCGCCGCCGGAGCCCGCCTTGTCCGCCCGCACGTCGAACCGCGCGTTGACGTCCCGCACCGAGACCGGGAGGGTCGCGGTCCGCGTCTGGGCCGCCGTCGGGAAGGTGAACACGCCCAGCCCGCTCCCGACGGAGGTACCCGTCGACGCCGTCCACGCGCCACCGGTGTCGGCGCTCCCCCAGCCCGAGGCGACGGTCCGGCCGAAGGCGTCGACGATGATGCCGGCCGGAGCCGTCACCACCACCGACCGGCTCGCGACCGTCGAGGTTGCGCCGAGGGAGTCGGTCACCCCGAGCGTGGCGGTGTAGGTGCCCGCCTTCGCATAGCTGTGCACCGGGTTGGCCTCGGTCGACGTGATCCCGTCGCCGAAGGTCCAGGCGTAACCGCTGATCGTGGCGCCGGTGGCGGTCGACCCGGCCGAGCTGAAGTTCGCCGTCAGGCCGCTGGTGGTCGCCGTGAACGCGGCCGTCGGGGCCGAGTGCGCCGGGGTCACGGTGACGTTCTGACTGACCGAGCCCTTGGCGCCGGCCGAGTCCGTCACCGTCAGCGTCACCACGTAGGTGCCTGCCGCCGCGTAGGTGCGCGACGGCGCGACGCCGGTCCCGGTCGAGCCATCACCGAAGGTCCAGGCGTAGCCGGTGATCGTCCGCCCCGACGGGGCGGTCGAGCCCGATCCGGAGAAGGCGACCTTGAGGGCGGTCGGCGTGGCCGTGAAGGCAGCCGACGGACCGCTCGCCACGCCGCCGGCCGCCGTGTACAGCCCGGCGACCTCCGTCTGGGACAGCGGCCGCGAGTACACCGCGACCTCATCGATCGACCCGTTCAGGTACGGCGTGGCCAGGCCCCAGGTGTTATCCCCGCCAGCCCGCCAGTACCCGGTGTAGTTCTGGCCGAAGAGCAACGACGGGTCGTACGCGACGACCTTGCCGTCCACGTAGATCCGGGCGCCGTCCGAGGACAGCGTCGAGACCACCTGGTGCCAGGCGCCGTTGTTGTAGGCCCCGGGCGTGACCAGCGTCGACTGGGAGCCGTCGTTCAGCCCGAACGCGATCTTGCCGTCGGGCCGCAGCCAGGTCATGCGGTCGGTGGCGCTCGACGGGCCGGAGTTGGAGTTGCCGAAGCCGACGATCCGCCCGCCCGTCGTCGACGAGCTGCGGAACCAGGCGACGGTACTGAACTGCCCGGGGTTGCTGACCGCCCGGGTGCTGACCACCGCGCCGGAGGAACCGGCCGTCGTCATCGCCTTGCTGGTGCCGAACGCACCGCTGCCGCCGAACGTCACGGTCGGCAGGACGCTGCCCGGGGTTGCGACGGGGCCGGTATCGGCCGCCTGGTTCGTGCCCGCGGGCTCGTCCAGTCGCCAGAACAGGTCGGGGTTGCCGAGGTAAACGGCGGCGCCGTAGGCATCGGCCGGCGCGGCCTTACCCGGGGTGCCCGACGCTGTGAACGACGCCGCACCGCTGAGGGTGCTGTTGCCGTCCTGGTCAATCGCCTTGACCTGGTAGCTGTACGTCTGGCCCGGGCTCGCCGTGCGGTCGGTGAGCCGGACCGTGCCCGGGGCCCAGAAATTCGAGCCGAGCGAGGTCCGGGCGACGGGCGCGGTGGTGCCCGAACGGTAGAGCTCGTAGGTCAGGACGCGGTCGTCCCGGTCCCAGTTTGCCCGGATCGACGCCGTGCCGCCGCCGGCGGCTTGCGCCCACGACGGCGTGCCCCAGCTCGAACCGGCGAGCCGCGGACCCTGGGCCTTGGGCGCCGAGCCCGGCCGGGCAAACCGCACCAGGCCGTTTTGAGCCTTGCCGTTGACCGCCTGGAATTCGCCGCCGACGGCGATGTAGTCGCCGGCCCCCTCGACAGTCCAGCCGGCCTGGTACTGGCCGGTGTAGGTGCCGACCGTCCACGCCGGGTACCACGCGATCATCGCGGGCGCGGGGAAGCCGATGTTCGTGTCCCAGTACGAGCCGGCCGCCGACTTGCCGCGCTGGGCGGCCGTAAAGGCGAGCGAGTGGCGGAACCCGTCGTCGCCGCCCTGGTTGTTCGGGAAGCCGCCCACCGAGGCGCAGCCGTGATTGTGCCCGACGGAATACACCTGAGTGCCGTCCGAATACGAGCCGTAGCTGTCGCCGATGCAGTCGGCGAGCCAGCGCAGCGAATTGTTGTTGGCGGGGTCGATCGAGAAGGTGCCCTCAGTGCTCGTCCATTCGTTCGCGACCTCGGCCAGGAAACTCCAGGACGTCCCATAGATGTAATTGGCGTCCTTGGACAAGCTCCAGATGCCGGCGTTGCTCCCACCGCCCTGCTGGATGAACCGATTCGCGTCGAAGTAGAGCTTGGCGCCCGATGCGGGATCGAGAGCGGCCATGCCGTGCTCGGACTGTCCGTTGACCCGGCTGAATCGGCCCGCAATCACGACCTCGTTCCCCGCCGGCGCCGTCACCATCGAGTCCACCTGGAAGTCGGCGGTGGGCGCCCAGCCCAGGAGATTGCCGCTCAGGTCGACGGCGCCGAGGTTGGCCCGGCCGCTCCCGTTGATCGCGGAGAACAGGCCGCCGAGGTAGACCGCGCTCGACGTCGCCGCGATCGCGTTCACGTAGGAGCCGCCGACGGACGGTCGGAAGTCGGTCAACAAGGCGCCGGTGGCGACGGCGAATCCCGCGACATTCTGCCGCGGCTGGCCGTTGACCTGGGTAAACGTGCCGCCGATATAGAGTCGGCTACCGTCCGGCGAGGCCCGGACCACCTTGACCTGGCCGTTGACCTGCGGTGCGAACGAGGTGATCAGGTTCCCGGTTCGGATGTCGTAGGCCAGGAGGTTCGGGCGGCTGGTCAGGCTCGTTCCAGCTGCCGCCCCGGCGGGGCGAACCGCCGAAAAGCTGCCGCCGGCATACACGGTGTTGCCGACGACCGCCTGGGACCAGACGACGCCGCGGTCGATCTGGACGGTCGGTAGGGCGTCCGACGTGACCGTGGACGCGGTGCGCTGTTCCACCGGCGACGGCGACGGCAGCGTTGCCGGTGCGGCCGGGGCGGCGATCACCATCGACCCCGCCACGGCGAGGACGGCGGTGGCCGCCGCCCACAATGTTGATGCTCGTGTTTTCATCGTCTCTCCCAAGGATTTCTCAGTTCGCGTCCCGCGCCGCACCCGGGCCGGACAGAGCGGCCGCCATTCGGCCGGACAGAATTTCACCCGCTCGGATCGGACGCCCGGCGCGGGCCCCGCGCACGGGGCCAGGCGATTTCACGATGGAATGAAACGTTTGGGCACCGGCGGAGGCATCACCGGTGGCGGAAATCGGGTGCACGTTCGCTTGAATGTAGGGCCGGTCGCCGCCACATGCGACCCTGGAACGACCGCCCCGCCCGGCCGTCGAATGGCTGGTGAAAGGCCCCGGTCGTCACTCCCGCAATCGGACCGCCCGCACTCGCGGCCCCGGCACTTTGACCGTCCGGGGTGCCGTCCGCGTTCTCCCGGAGATGAAGGCCGCCACGCCGACCCGCCCGGCGCGGTGCACACCCGCGCGGTCGGCGCGCCACCGATGCCCCGGCGCCGCGAGACCAGCGCCCGGCGCCGCGACGGCGACCCACGACCAACCCTTGTGCATCCTGGCTCCCACCCCTCGGCCGGCCGGCGCGAGCGCCGGGACCGATGACATTGCGGGGAGACTAGCAGGTCCCCTGAAACGGAAAAAGCGTAGGTTTCCGGTTCCGGGTGTTTGCCGCCGGCGGACGACGGTGTCATCGGGACAAGTCCGCGGTTTCGCACCGTGCACAGACCGCCCGCGCGTGAAGTTCTCCACAGCGGGACCCGCGGAGGGAGCGCTGCGCCGTCGCAGGCAGCACAGTAGGGGCATGTCCGCTGATCCGACTGCCGCCCCGCCGGCGCCGAGCCGGTGCTTCGGCGACGGGGACGCGCTGTACGCGCGGTATCACGACGAGGAGTGGGGTCGCCCCGTGCACGGCGAGGCGGCGCTGTTCGAGCGGCTGGTGCTCGAAGGGTTCCAGTCCGGCTTGTCCTGGCTCACCATCTTGCGCAAGCGCCCGGCATTCCGGGCGGCGTTCGCCGATTTTGACGCGCACGCGGTCGCCGAGTTCGGCCCGGACCGGATCGAGGATCTCCTCGCGGACCGGTCGATCGTGCGCAACCGGGCGAAGATCGAGGCAGCCGTTGCCAACGCGAGGGCCGTCGTCGCGCTCCACGACCACGGCCGGAGCCTCGACGACTTGGTGTGGTGCCACGCCCCCGCCGCGACGGCGAGGCCGCGCGCGGCCGAGTGGACCGACGTCCCGACGCGCACGGTCGAATCCGCCGCCCTGGCCCGGGAGTTGCGCGCAGCCGGGTTTCGCTTCGTCGGTCCGACGACGGCCTACGCCGCGATGCAGGCCTGCGGCTTGGTCGACGACCACCTCGCGACCTGCCGAGTCGTCCTCGCCGGCGGCAGGTAGCCCGGCCGGCGTGTTTCCCGAGATACCGAGAGGTGCAGCACATGAGGCGCACGACATGACGCATACATCCGCCTACGTCAGTGCGCTGGACCTCTTCTCGATCGGGATCGGGCCCTCGAGTTCGCATACGGTCGGGCCGATGCGGGCTGCGCACGTCTTCGTCGATCGGCTGGAGGCCGACGGCCTGCTGTCGGCGGTGCGGACGATCGCCGTTGTATTGCATGGCTCGCTCGCGGCCACCGGCGTCGGCCACGGCACGCCCGACGCCGTGGTGGCCGGCCTCACGGGGCTCGACCCGCGGACGTGCGATCCGGACCTGATCCCGGGCGGCTGGGCACGGTTGGGCGACGGCGCCGATCTCACGGTGCGGGGGCATGCACTGCGGATGGGTCAGGCGGATCTTCGCCTCGCCCCCCTCACGCTGTTGCCGCGGCACCCGAACGGCATGCGGTTCACGGCGCGGGGTCGGCCGGGCGAGGCACCCGTTGCCGAAGAGGTCTACTACTCGATCGGCGGCGGCTTCATCCGGCGCGACGGCGCAGGCGACGACGGGGTTGACCGAGAGGACGGGGTTGACGGCAGGAGGCCCGCCGGTGGGACGACGGGTAGCGGGCCGACCCGCGGCGGGCGCGGGCCGGAGGTGCCGTTCGAGTTCGCGAGCATGGCCGACTTGCTGGGGTATTGCGACCGCGAGCGCGGCAGCATCGCCGGCATCGCCTGGGCGAACGAAACCGCGTTGCGCCCCGCCGAGGAGGTCCGCGCCGGCCTCGACGGCGTGTGGCAGACGATGAGTGCATGTGTCGACGCCGGGCTGCTGCGGACCGGCGTCCTGCCTGGCGGCCTCGGAGTGCACCGAAGGGCGGCCGACGTGCGCCGCCGACTCGACCTGCTCGACGAGCGCGGCGAGGACACCTCGATCGAATGGCTCCAGGCTTTCGCCATGGCGGTCAGCGAGGAGAACGCGGCCGGTCGCCGGGTCGTGACCGCGCCCACCAACGGCGCGGCCGGCATCATCCCCGCCGTCGGCCGGCACTATCTGCGGACCCGCCCGGACATTGCCGGCGATCCGGCCCGCCGTGCCGCCGCGATGCGCACGTATCTGCTCACCGCCGCGGCCATCGGCTCGCTCTTCAAGCGCAACGCCTCCATCTCGGGCGCGGAGGCCGGCTGCCAGGGGGAGGTCGGATCGGCCTGCTCGATGGCCGCCGCGGGCATCTGCGCGTTGCTCGGCGGGACTCCGGATCAGGTGGAGAACGCCGCCGAAATCGCGATGGAGCACAACCTCGGCCTGACGTGCGATCCCGTCGCGGGGCTCGTGCAGGTGCCATGCATCGAACGCAACGCCATTGCCGCCTGCACCGCGGTGGCGGCCGCCCGGCTGGCCCGGCAGGGCGACGGGGCACACGTCGTCAGCTTGGACACCGTCATCGAAACGATGCGCCAGACCGGCGTCGACATGTCCGGCAAGTACAAGGAAACGTCCACCGGCGGCCTCGCCGTCAACGTGGTCAATTGCTGACCCGGACGGCGTCGACAGCGAGCCCGCCGGCGGTCACGCCGACGAATGGGCGGATGAGGCGCACTGCGACGCCGCGCGGCATCGAACCACCGCCACCCGGGCGGTGGATCAGCCGGCCCGCACGAGGTAGTCGTCGGCGTCGTCGTCCCAGGCCAACGTGACCACGCCGGCGTCGCGGGCGGCCTTGGCGAACTGGAGAAAGCCGCGGAACCCCAACGTCTTCTCGCTGAAGTCCGGGCGGCGCTTGCGGACGTGGTTCTTCAGCCCGGACAGCGCCGCGACCCCACCGGCCGCCGCGACGACGGCGCGGAGCAGGTCGAACGCCTGGACGTCGTCGCCCTGGGCGGGCAGTGAGACCTCCGGGTCGCCCGCCGTCTGACCCTCCCGGATCTCCAGCAGGCCACGATCGGCCAGGTAGCGCACGAACTCCCCGAACGAGCGGAAGCCGTACTCCGCCTCGCTGAAAGTGGAGTCCTTCCGCAAGAGGGCGCGCTTGAGCTGGGAGGCGACGACGGCGCCGCTCGCCTGGGCCTGGAGGTCGGCGAGGGTCTGGGCGACCCGCACCTCCATCGTGGTCTCGTCCTCGACGGGCTCCGCCCCGGCCGTATCCGCCACGCCGGCCGGCCCGGCCACGTCGTCAGCGCCCGCCGCCGGCCCGGCCACGCCGCCGATCTCGCCCGCCAACCCGCCCCCATTCACGAGGGCGCCCCCGGCCGCGGCCCGGCCGCTCGCGGCCGGCGCCTCGGCTCCGCCCGGTGCATCCGCCCCGCCCGGCGGCCGCCC
>JAVBMU010000032.1:0-76169 GCA_031552185.1 Cellulomonadaceae bacterium
CCAGTCAGTGAGGTAAGCCCTCGATGTTCCAGTTCCTCTGGCGGCGCCTGCTTGCCGGGATCGCCACGCTCGTCGTGTCGACGTTTGCGATGTTCCTGTTGGTGGACCGCTCGATGAACCCGTTCCAGGATCTGGACGGCTATCGGGGGCCCGACAAGGAAGAGAAGATCGCGGCGATTCGAGCCTTGCTCGATCTGGACACCACAGTCGGAGTCCGGTATGTGAAGTGGTTGGGCAACTTCGTGACCGGGGATCTGGGCACGTCCTGGCGCAGCGGCCAGCCGGTGAGTCACCTGCTGCAGGGCGCCATCGTGTCGACCATCCAGCTCGTGCTCGCGGCGACGGTCCTCGCGGTGCTCTTCGGGGTCTCGGTCGGCATCGTCAGCGCCCTTCGGCAATACAGCGCCTTCGACTACCTCTCGATCTTCGCCTCCTTCGTCCTGTATTCGCTGCCGGCCTTCTGGGTCGCGGTATTGCTCAAGGAATGGGGCGCGATCGGGTTCAACGACTTCCTGGCCGATCCGGTCATCGCGGGGCCGGCCATCGCGGTCTTCGGGATGGTGGTCGGCCTGACGCTCTCGCTGGCGGTCGGCGGTTCGCCGCGCCGGCGGGTCCTGACGTTCGGCACCGGCCTGCTGGCGACTGTGGTCGCCCTCGTCTTTCTGCAGGTCACCGACTGGTGGTCGACACCGAGTCTCGGCCCGGTCATCATCCTGGTGACCGGGACGGCAGTCGCGTACGGCGTGACCGCGCTGGTCACCGGGCTGCGGAACCGGCGGGCGCTGCTGGCGAGCCTGAGCACCGTCGCTCTCGGGCTGATCCTGTACTACCCGATGCGCGAGTACGTCTTCGACTACGACTTCAATTGGCTGTTCGTCTTCGGTCTGGCCCTCCTCACGGTGGCCGTCGGGTTGGGCGTGGGGCTCGCATTCGGTGGCCCGGATCGTTGGCTTTCGGCGCGGGCGGCGGCGATCACCGCCTTCCTGGTCGCGTCGATGATCTTTGTGGACAAGGTCATGTCGGTCTGGCCGGCGTATTACCATGCGACGGCGATCCGCGGCCGACCGATCCCGACGATCGGCGACAGCACACCGGGCCTGGGCGGGAACTTCTGGGTGCAGGTACTCGACACCTTCCTGCACCTCTTGCTGCCTACGATCGCGCTGGTGCTCATCCAATTCGCGGGGTACACCCGGTACTCGCGCGCGAGCATGCTCGAGGTGATGAGTCAGGATTACATCCGCACGGCCCGGGCGAAGGGCCTGCCGGAGCGCACCGTCATCATGCGGCACGGCTTCCGCAACGCAATGATCCCGCTGGCCACCGTCGTGCCCATCGACCTCATTACGCTGCTCGGTGGCGCGATCATCACGGAACGGGTCTTCGACCGACCGGGGATGGGAACGCTCTTCCTGCGGTCGCTGACCGGCGCCGACATCGAACCGGTCATGGCCTACCTCGTGATTGTCGCGTCCTGCGCGATTATCGCCAACATCGTGGCGGACCTCATCTACGCCTCGCTCGACCCGCGGATCAGGGTGAACGCATGACGACGACATCGCCGAGCACGGCCCGCCGCGACGACGACGGGCCCGAGTCGCTGGAGAACGAGATCGAGTTGCAGGAGGTCGAGGGCCTGTCTCAGGGACAGATCGTTCGGCGTCGGTTCCTGCACCACCGCGGCGCCGTCGCGGCGCTGGTCATCCTGGTCCTGACCATCGGGTTGGCGATCACGTCGGTTGGGATCGGCGCCTGGCACGGCTGGTGGCGGTATGCGCCCAACGACCTGCTGCCGATGGCCAACGGGGGAGCCCCGACGTCGCTGCATCCCTTCGGCCAGGATGAGGCCGGCCGCGACATGTTCGCCCAGGTGATGCGCGGAACCCAGACCTCGCTGCTCGTGACCTCGACGGTCGGCCTGATCGCGCTGGTCGTCGGAATTCTCGTGGGCGCCATCTCCGGCTTTTTCCGGGGCTTCGCCGACCAGCTCATGATGCGTTTCGCCGACTTGATCCTCACCATGCCGGTCATCGTCATCGGCGCGGTGCTGGCCCAGATCTCGGACGGGGACAACCCGCTCCAACTCGGGTTCTATCTCGGGCTGATTCTCTGGCCGGTGCTCTCCCGACTCGTCCGCGCCGAGTTCCTGTCCCTGCGCGAGCGCGAATTCGTCGACGCGGCGCGGGTGGCCGGGGCGAGCAACTCGCGGATCATCTTCAAGCACATGCTGCCGAACGCCGTCGGCGTCATCATCGTCAACACCACGCTGCTGATGAGTTCGGCGATCCTGCTCGAGACCGCGTTGAGTTACCTCGGCGTCGGCCTGCGGCGGCCCGCGATCTCGCTGGGCATGCTGATCCAGGAATATCAGGAGGCGTTCACGACGCGACCGTGGCTCTTCTGGTGGCCGGGTCTGTTCATCGTGACCATCGCGCTGTGCATCAACTTCATCGGCGACGGGCTGCGGGACGCCTTCGATCCGCGCACTCGGCGGGTGCCGTCGGAGCGCAAGATGGCCCGGGCGAAGCGGGCCGAGCGGCCGACCGCGAGGGGCGCCGGCCGGTCGTCCGGCGGCTCGTCGAACGGCTCGTCGTCGAGCGGCCGGGAGCCGGGCGGTCCGGCGCCGAACACGACCGCAGCGGGCGGTCCGGAACCGGGGACGTCATGACACCGCGAGGTGCGGCCCCGCCAGGGGCCTCACAACGCCACCGCGAGCGCCGCGACCACGGCCAGAGCGGCCAAACCCAGCAAGGCCCGGCCCGGCACGTCGCGCCGCGCGGTCGGCGCGCCGGGACGGGCGGCACCGTCGAGGTGACCGGCCGCGACCAGCGCCGTGTGCCGTGCCTCGATCGCCGCGGCGACGGATTCGGCGTCGGACCGCGACCCGGCTCCGCCTGCGGCCGGCGTGCCCGCCGGCCCGAGCCGGCGCGCGCGGCGCCGTTCGAGCCCGGCGGCCGCGGCGCTCGACCGGGGCGCCGACCAGGCGGTGACGGAGACCTGCGAGCCCCGCACCACCAGGGACCAGCGGCACTCGGCGCCCCGGTAGTCGGGCCACGGCACGTGCCAGTTCACGGTCACGTTGTGAATATCGATGCCGCCGTCGGACACCTCGACCCGTGGCCGCCAGAACGTCAGCCAGATCAAATCGACCAGCACGGCGCCGACGAGCGCCGCGCGGACGGCGGCGAGCACGCCCTGGTCGACGAGTTCGATCGCGGCGACGAGGACGACGAGCGCTCCCGCGGCGACGGTGAGGACCCGGCCGAAGAGCGGCCGGAAGACCAGCGTGGGACCCATGCGCCCATGCTCGCAGAACGGCGGGGCGGCCGGCGACAGCCGGCGTGCCGGCAGGAAGGACACTGATCACCGTGGCGATCGACACCTCATCGGCGGCCGCTGCGCCGACCGGCACCCCCGTCCTCACCGTCCGCGGACTCGGGGTGGACTTCTACGTCGATGGTACGTGGTACCCGGCCGCGGCCGACCTGGACTACGACCTGCACGCCGGCGACGTGCTGGCCATCGTCGGCGAATCGGGCTCCGGCAAGTCGCAGTCCTCCCTGGCGCTGCTCGGCCTGCTGCCGCCCAATGGGCGGGCCCGCGGTTCGGCGATGCTCGCCGGCCGCGAATTGATCGGGATGTCCCATGGCGCGCTGCGCGGCGTGCGCGGCGCCGAGATCGCGATGATTTTCCAGGAGCCGATGACGGCGCTCAACCCCGTGTACACCGTCGGGTTCCAGATCGTGGAGACGATTCGCACCCACGCCGACATCGGCCCCGCCGCAGCGAAGGCGCGCGCGATCGAACTCCTGCGCCTGGTCGAGATCCCCGATCCCGCCAAGCGGTTCCAGTCCTACCCGCATCAACTCTCCGGCGGGCAGCGCCAGCGCGCCATGATCGCGCAGGCGCTCGCCTGCGATCCGAAGTTGCTGGTCGCCGACGAGCCGACGACGGCGCTCGACGTCACCGTCCAGGCCGAGATCCTCAAGCTGATGCGGGATCTACGGCAGCGGGTGGACGCCGCCATCATCCTCATCACGCACGACATGGGCGTGGTCGCGGACATGTCCGACAAGATTATGGTGATGAAAGACGGCCGGGTGGTCGAGCGAGGCAGCGCCGACGAGATTTTCAACCGCCCGAAGCACCCCTACACGATTCGCCTGCTCGACGCCGTCCCGCACCTGGGTTCCAAGACGGTGGCGGACCCCGCCGCGGGCGCGGGCAGCAATGGACACTCCGGCACCGCCGCGGTGCCCGCCGTCGCCCCGGAATCGGTGCCCGACCGCGAGATCGTCATGGCGGCCGAGGGCCTGGTGATCGAGTACCCGGGACGACGCCGGGCGCCCGCGTTCCGCGCGGTCGACGGCGTCGACCTGGTGGTCCGGCAGGGCGAGGTGGTCGGGCTGGTCGGCGAGTCCGGCTCGGGCAAGACGACGATCGGGCGCGCCGTCGTCGGACTGCTGCCGGTCACCGGCGGGTCGCTGCGGGTGGTGGGGCACGAGCTGCGGGGCGCCAAGCCCCGCGACCTGCGGCCGTTCCGCAACCAGACCGGAATCGTCTTCCAGGACCCGGGCTCCTCGCTGAACCCGCGCCTGCCGATCGGCGAGTCGATCGGCGAACCGCTCATGCTGCACCGCGGGATCCGCGGCGCCGAACTCAGCAAGCACGTCGAGCGGCTGCTCGACCAGGTCGAACTGCCCCGCAACTTCCGCAACCGGTATCCGCACGAGCTGTCCGGCGGTCAGCGCCAGCGGGTCGGCATTGCCCGGGCGCTGTCGCTCGAACCGAAGCTGCTCGTGGCGGACGAGCCGACCTCGGCCCTGGATGTCTCGGTTCAGGCGCGGGTGCTCGACCTGTTCACTGAACTACAGCGCGAGCACGGTTTCGCCTGTCTGTTTATTTCCCACGACCTCGCCGTCGTGGAGATGCTCTCCGACCGGATCGCCGTGATGCACCAGGGCAAGCTGGTCGAGGTGGATGAGACCGCGCGGGTGATTCACACGCCGCGGGATCCGTACACCCAGCGTTTGCTGGCCGCGGTCCCCGTCCCGGATCCCGCCGAGCAGCGCCGCCGCCGGATCGAGCGGGACGCGCTCATCGAGGCCGCCCGGGCGGAGATCCTCTCCGAGGAGGACGCGCAGATCGCGGAGGAGACCCGGGCACTGGCGCAGGAGCGCGACGAACTGCGCAGTGAGCGCGGCGCCCCGCCGACGGCCGGCGCGGGTTTCTAGGCACGAATCAGACCCGGCGTTCGGGCGCGCGCTTTGGGCGCGCGCTTCTGACGCGCGTTCCGAGCGCGCGTTCCGAGCGCGCGTTTTCGCCGGAGCGAACCGCGCCCCGCCGATCGTGCCGGTCGCGCCCGCGGCCTTTGTCCTGATCCGACCGCCGAGCAGGCGCACGGTAATTCCGATGAATCGGATTCGCCCGCCGTCGTCACCACATTGTAATCAAGTGACGCGCGCTTCCGATTGCACGGAAGACGGGCGGACGATTTCATGTTCAAGCTTCCCGAGTGTCGCCCGGTGCGGGCTAAACCCGGACATCAGCGTCGACGACGCCTGATCGGCGGACTTTTTCTGCGCCGGGGGCACCGACTGCAGGGGTCACAGACAGGAGAAAGATGTGAGAGTTCGCCGAATCACCGGCGCCGTCGCCGCGATTGTGGGGTCAGCGCTCGTGCTGACCGCGTGCGGTTCGGGCGGGGGGAGCGACGACAAGACCAGCACGCCGGCTGCGCCGACGACGTCGACCGGGATTGTCACCAACTGGGGCGGCGAGCCCCAGAACGCGCTCATCCCGACGAACACCAACGAGGTCCAGGGCGGAAAGGTCCTCGACCTGGTCTTCGCCGGCCTCATGTACTACGACAAGGACGGCAAGCCGCACAACGAGATGGCGAAGTCGGTCGAGAGCACCGACTCGAAGACCTGGACCGTGACGATCAAGCCGGACCAGGAATTCTCGGACGGCACCCCGGTCCTCGCGAAGAACTTCGTCGACGCCTGGAACTACGGCGCCCTGCTGTCGAACGCCCAGCTCTCGAGCTACTTCTTCGAGAGCATCGAGGGCTACAGCGCGGAGAAGGACAGTGAGCTGACCGGCCTGAAGGTCGTGGACGACCACACGTTCACGGTGACGCTCAAGCAGCCCGAGGCGGACTTCCCGCTGCGCCTGGGCTACTCGGCTTACTTCCCGCTGCCGGACTCGGCGTTCGCCGACATGGACGCCTTCGGCAAGAGCCCGATCGGTAACGGCCCGTACGTGCTCGAGAGCTGGGACCACAACCGCAAGATCGAGCTGCGGCCGAGCGCCAAGTACACCGGCGACCGCAAGGCGCGCAACGGCGGCATCGACATCGTGCTGTACGACTCCCTGGACGCCGCGTACGCCGATCTGACCTCCGGGCAGCTCGACATCCTGGACCAGGTGCCGGACACCCAGTACGCGACCTACACCTCCGACCTGCCCGACACCACGGTGAACCAGCCGGGCGCGGTGTTCCAGTCGTTCACGATCCCGCAGAAGCTCGCCCACTTCGAGGGCGAGGAAGGCAAGCTCCGCCGGGAGGCGATCTCGCTGGCGATCAACCGGGACGAGATCACGGACAAGATCTTCCAGGCCACCCGGACGCCCGCCAAGGACTTCACCTCCCCGGTGATCGCCGGCTGGTCCGACAAGATCGACGGCCACGACGTCCTGTCGTACGACCCGGACAAGGCCAAGGAACTGTGGGCGAAGGCCGACGAGATGTCCCCCTGGTCGGGCACCTTCACCATCGGCTACAACTCCGACGGCGGCCACCAGGCGTGGGTCGACGCCGTGTCCAACAGCGTGAAGAACGTGCTCGGCATCGACGCCCAGGGCAAGCCGTACCCGGCATTCAAGGACCTGCGCGACGACGTCACGAACCGCACGATCAAGGGCGCGTTCCGCTCCGGTTGGCAGGCCGACTACCCGTCGTCGTACAACTTCCTCGGCCCGCTCTACGGGACGGGCGCGGGTTCGAACGACGGTGACTACACGAACCCGGAGGTCGACCAGCTCCTGAAGGACGGCCTGGCCGCGAAGTCCGTGGACGAGGCGAACGCCGCGTTCACCAAGGTGCAGGAGATCCTGTTCGTAGATCTGCCCGCGATCCCGCTCTGGTACCAGAACTCGGTTGGCGCCTGGGGCCCGGAGGTCAAGCACGTCACCTTCGGTTGGAACAGCGTCCCGCTGTTGTACGAGGTCACCAAGAACTGACGACCCGAGTTGTGGTTGAGGGGACCGGGGTCCGCCCCGGTCCCCTCACCCGCGCGGACGAGAGGCCACTATGGCGAGGTACATCCTGCGCCGGGTATTACAGCTGATCCCGGTATTCCTCGGAGCGACGCTGCTCATCTATGCGCTCATCTACCAATCCGCCCAGAAGGCAATTGCCGGCCTCGGCGGTGAACGAGGTATTCCGCCGGCGGTGGCGGATCAGCTCCGGCACCAGTTCCACCTGGATGAGCCGTTCTTCGTCCAGTACTTCCTGTATCTCAAGGGCCTGCTGACGCTCGACTTCGGGCGCACGTTCGCGGGCCGGGAGGTCGCGGACATCATTGCCCAGGCCTTCCCGGTGACCTTCCAATTGGCCCTGGTTGCGCTGGTGATCGAGGCCGTGTTCGGCATCGGCGTCGGCGTGATCGCCGGCCTGCGCAAGGGTGGCGTCTTCGATTCCACTTTCCTGGTGGTCTCGCTGGTGGTCATCGCGGTGCCGACGTTCGTCATCGGTTTCGTGCTGCAGTTCGTGTTCGCGGTCCAACTCGGCTGGTTCCCGGCGACCGTCGGCGTCGACGTCAATCTGTACACCCTCTTCCTGCCCGGGCTGGTCCTCGGCTCGGTGTCGTTCGCCTATGTGCTGCGGCTGACTCGCGCCGGCGTGGCGGAGAACCTGACCGCCGATCACGTGCGCACGGCGCGGGCCAAGGGCCTGTCCCGCGGGCGGGTGGTCAGTCGACACGTCCTGCGCAATTCGCTGATCCCCGTGGTGACGTTCCTGGGTGCCGACCTCGGCGCTCTGATGGGCGGGGCGATCGTGACGGAGGGCATCTTCAATGTCCCCGGCATCGGCAACACGCTGTTCCGCGCGGTCACCGCGGGCGAGGGCCCGCTGGTGGTGACGCTGGTATCGATCCTGGTGGTGGTGTACCTCGTCGCCAACCTGCTCGTCGACCTGCTCTACGCCACGCTCGACCCGAGGATTCGCTATGCCTGAGACCTCCCCCGAACTGGCCGCCGGCGTCGCCGCCATCCCGGCGAGTCAACGCCACTTCGTGGCCGACGACGCCGAGGCGCCGCTGCTCGGCGTCGACGTGCCCGACGAGGCCCAGCAGCCGTCGAGCCTGTGGCGGGACGCCTGGCATCAGCTGCGCCGCCGCGTGATCTTCTGGGTCGCCGCCGTGCTGATTGTCGTCATCGTGGCGATGGCTCTGGTGCCGCAGTTGTTCACCAGCCAGGACCCGGCCCAATGCGAACTGGCCAACTCGCTCGACGGCGCCCGCGCCGGCCACCCGTTCGGCTTCACTCGCCAGGGCTGTGACGTCTACGCGCGGGTGATCTACGGCGCCCGCGCCTCCGTGACGGTCGGGCTGCTGACCACCTTCGGCGTGGTCGTCCTCGGCGGCGTGATCGGCGCGATCGCCGGCTATCTCGGCGGCTGGGTGGATTCGATCCTGTCCCGGGTCGCCGACATCTTCTTCGCGATTCCGCTCGTGCTGGCGGCGATCGTCGTCATGCAGACCTTCCAGGACCAGCGCAACGCGTGGACCGTGGCCGTCGTGCTGGTGATCTTCGGGTGGCCGCAGTTGGCCCGGATCACGCGCTCCGCCGTGATCGCGGTGCGCAACACGGAGTTCGTGCTGGCGGCGCGGGCGCTGGGCGCCGCGCCCGGCGCGATCCTGCGCCGCCACGTGGTGCCGAATTCGCTCGCCCCGATCATCGTGACCGCGACCGTGGCCCTGGGCACCTACATCGTGGCGGAGGCGACGCTCTCCTTCCTCGGCATCGGCCTGCCGCCCACCGTCGTGTCCTGGGGACTGGACATCTCGCAGGCCCGGCCGTCCCTGCGCACCGATCCGCTCGTGCTCTTCTATCCGGCGGCGGCCCTGGCCCTGACCGTGCTCAGCTTCATCATGATGGGCGACGTCGTGCGCGACGCGCTCGACCCGAAGGCGAGGAAGCGATGACCACCGCGGCGCAGGAGCCCACCGAGCGGGCGGTCGGAGTGCCCCTGCTGGAGATCCGCGACCTGCGGGTCACGTTCAGCACGTCCGCGGGCCCGGTGGAGGCGGTCAAGGGTGCTTCGCTCACGGTCTTCCCCGGGCAGACGGTGGCGATCGTCGGCGAGTCGGGCTCCGGGAAGTCGACCGTGGCCCACTCGATCATCGATCTGCTGCCGGGTACCGGGCAGGTCACCGGCGGGTCGATCCGGTTCGACGGCCGGGAGATCGTCGGCGCGGACCGGCGCGTCGTCGAACGGCTGCGCGGCCTGGAGATCGGCCTGGTGCCGCAGGATCCGATGTCCAACCTGAACCCGGTGTGGCGGATCGGCACGCAGATCAAGGAGGCGCTGCGCGCGAACAACGTCGATGTGACCCGGCGCCGGCGGCGCGTGCTGGTCGCCGCCATGGCGGCCGACGAGGGCTTCGAGCCGGCCGGCTCGATTCCGGCCGGCTCGATCCCGGTCGGTCGTGCCCTCGGCGCGCTCGACGACGTCGAGGCGGACCTCGCGCTCGGCGTGCCGGACGACCCGCGGGACCGTTACGTCGGCCGCAAGGCCAAGGCCGCCGCGCTGGCCGGCCTGCGCCGCGCCTTGAGCGGCGCCGACGTCGAGGAGCGAGTCGCCCGGGCGGACGAGGCGATCGTCGTCGGCTCGACGACGGTCGGCGAGGCCGCGCACGTCCTCGCCGACTGCGGCCTACCGGACCCGGCCGAACTCGATTCGGCGCCCGCCGCCGACACCCGGGACCGGGTCGCCGGGCTGCTCGCCGAGGCCGGCCTGAAGGACGCGCTGCATCGCGCCGCCCAGTATCCGCACGAGTTCTCCGGCGGGATGCGGCAGCGAGCCCTCATCTCGATCGGCCTGGCCGCCCGGCCGAAGCTGCTGATTGCCGACGAGCCCACCTCCGCCCTGGACGTCACCGTGCAGCGCCGGATCCTCGATCACCTCGGTGAGTTGACCCGGGAACTGGGCACTGCGGTGCTGTTCATCACCCACGACCTCGGCTTGGCCGCCGAGCGCGCCGAGCACCTGGTGGTGATGTACCAGGGCCGGGTGGTGGAGTCCGGGCCGGCCCGGGACATCCTGGCCGCGCCGCAGCACCCGTACACCAAGCGACTGGTCGCATCGGCGCCGTCGCTCGCCTCCCGCCGGATCCAGAGCGCCAAGGCGGCCGGGGTCGAGGCGCACGACCTGCTCGCCACGACGGGTGGCGACGGCGTCAGCGCGCAGCGCGATGACGTGGTCGTCGCGACGGACCTCACGAAGCGCTTCACCGTGCGCGGGTCGAACGGCCACACCGATTTCACCGCCGTTGACCGGGTGAGTTTCGCGTTGAAGCGGGGGACCACGCTGGCGCTGGTCGGCGAGTCCGGGTCCGGCAAATCGACCGTGGCGAACATGGTCCTGGACCTGTTGGAGCCGACGGCGGGCACGATCGTCTTCGACGGCCAGGACCTGGCAAAGCTGGGCAAGGCGGATCGGCTGGCGTTCCGGCGCCGTGTGCAGCCAGTTTTCCAGAACCCGTACGGCTCGCTCGACCCGATGATGTCGATCTTCCGGGCGATCGAGGAGCCGCTGCGCATTCACGGCGTCGGCGACCACGCCGGCCGGGTGGCCCGGGTGCGGGAACTGCTGGAGATGGTGTCCATGCCGGCGTCGACCATGCGGCGGTTCCCGAACGAGTTGTCCGGGGGCCAGCGGCAACGGATCGCGATCGCGCGGGCGTTGGCCCTGCGGCCTGAGGTCATCGTGTGCGACGAGGCAGTCTCGGCGCTGGATGTGCTGGTCCAGGCGCAGATCCTCGAATTGCTCAACGACCTGCAGGCCGAACTCGGGCTGTCCTACCTGTTCATCACGCACGACCTCGCCGTCGTCCGGCAGATCGCGGACGAGGTGTGCGTGATGCACGCCGGGCGGATCGTCGAACACGCGACGACCGACGAGGTCTTCGACCACCCGCAGGTCGACTACACCCGGGAGTTGCTCGCCGCGATCCCGGGCCGCGACCTGGAGGGCAGCGCGATCGCAGGGTGAGCCGGTGCAGCCGGGCCGCGAGTGACGTGTCGGTACCCCGAATCGCCGGAAATCGAGCGGTCTTCGGCCGTTCGCGTCGGCTGACGGCGGGTACGACTTGCGCGGTGGCCGTAGGATGGTCCGCGCGCCGACTCCCGGCGCGCCCTCCCCGCTTCGAGATGAGTACCTGCATGCCTGTGCGCTCGGACCTGCGCAACGTCGCGATCGTCGCCCACGTCGACCATGGCAAGACCACCTTGGTCGACGCCATGCTGCGCCAGTCGGGCGCCTTCGGCGAACACCAACACGTGCAGGAACGGGCGCTCGACTCCGGCGACCTGGAGCGGGAGAAGGGGATCACGATCCTCGCCAAGAACACCGCCGTGCGGTACGGCGGCCCCGCCGCCCGGGCGGCGGGGGAGGAGGCGGTGACGATCAACGTCATCGACACTCCCGGGCACGCCGACTTCGGTGGCGAGGTGGAACGTGGCTTGTCGATGGTCGACGGCGTTGTGCTCCTCGTCGACGCCTCCGAGGGGCCGTTACCCCAGACCCGCTTCGTTCTGCGCAAGGCGCTGGCCGCCCGGCTGCCGGTGATCCTGGTGGTCAACAAGGTGGACCGGCCGGACTCGCGGATCGCCGAGGTGGTCGCGGAGGCGACGGACCTCTTGCTCAACCTCGCGGGCGACCTCGACGACGAGGACGGCGAGATCGACCTCGACTCGGTCCTCGACGTGCCCGTCGTCTACGCCTCCGCGAAGGTCGGCCGATCCTCGCTCGAGCAACCGGCGGACGGCACCATGCCGGCCGGCCCGGACCTCGAACCGTTGTTCGCCACCATCCTGGCGAAGATTCCCGCGCCGATCTACGACGAGGGGGCGCCCCTGCAGGCGCACGTCACGAACCTCGACGCCTCGCCGTTCCTGGGCCGCCTCGCCCTCCTGCGCATCCACAACGGCACCCTCCGCAAGGGCCAGGTAGTCGCCTGGGCGCGCCAGGACGGCACCCTGCGTCAGGTGAAGGTCAGCGAGTTGATGGCGACCCAGGGTCTGGAACGGATCCCGACGACGCAGGCCGGGCCCGGCGACATCGTCGCCGTCGCCGGGATCGACGAGATCACGATCGGGGAAACCCTGACCGACCTCGAGGACCCCCGGCCGCTGCCGCTGATCACCGTGGACGACCCGGCGATCTCGGTCACGATCGGGATCAATACCTCCCCGCTCGCGGGCAAGGGCGGCAAGGGCCACAAGGTCACCGCCCGCCAGGTGAAGGACCGGCTCGACGCGGAACTGGTCGGCAATGTTTCGCTGCGGGTGTTGCCTACCGGTCGCCCGGACGCCTGGGAGGTCCAGGGGCGCGGTGAACTCGCCCTGGCGATCCTCGTGGAGCAGATGCGGCGGGAGGGCTTCGAGCTGACCGTTGGCAAGCCACAGGTGGTCACCCGGACGATCAACGGCGTCGTACACGAGCCGATGGAGCGGATGACGATCGACGCGCCCGAGGAATACCTCGGCGCGGTGACCCAGTTGCTTGCCCAGCGCCGGGGCCGCATGGTGACGATGGCGAACCACGGGACGGGCTGGGTGCGGATGGAATTCGTGGTCCCGGCGCGCGGCCTGATCGGTTTCCGTACTCGGTTCCTGACCGAGACCCGCGGGACCGGCATCGCGTCGTCGATCGCGGAGGGGCACGAGCCCTGGACGGGGCCGATCGAGACCCGGACCACCGGATCGCTGGTGGCCGACCGTGCCGGCGCGGTGACCCCGTACGCCCTGCTGGCCCTGCAGGACCGTGGATCATTCTTCGTGGACCCCACCCAGGAGGTGTACGAGGGGATGATCGTGGGGGAGAACCCCCGCAACGAGGACATGGACGTCAATATCACGCGGGAGAAGAAGCTGACGAACATGAGAGCCTCGTCGGCCGACACCTTCGAAAGCATTGTCCCCCCGCGCAAACTCACCCTGGAGGAGTCGCTGGAATTCGCCCGCGAGGACGAATGCGTCGAGGTGACGCCGGCGGCGGTCCGAATCCGCAAGGTTGTCCTCGATCAGACGGAGCGGGCCCGCCTGACCGCTCGGGCGAAGCGCGCGGGATGACCCGCATGGGCGGATCGCGACACATCCACAGCATTCCCCGCGTGGATTCTCGTGACCCCCGCCGGGCGTTCCCGATGCCCCGTTAGGCTGGGCGCGTGGGCGATCTTGGTACCCGGACCATTGGCCGGCTCGTGGCGTGCGCACTGATCGGCATTGTGGTCGGCCTGGTCGGGACCGTCGCCCACCGGTACCGGATGGGTGACGTCCCGGCGGGATTGGTGGCCGCCCTGTTGACCGTCGCGTTCGCAGGCGTTCTGGCCCGGGCGTGGGCCGGCTGGAGTGGCCTGCTCGCGCTGGGCGCGGCCTGGGTCTTGATCGTCCAGGTCCTGGCCGTACCCGGCCCGGGTGGGGACACGCTGATCGCGGCCGAGCCGATTGGGTACGTGTGGGTCTACGGTGGCCTTGCCGCGGTGCTCGCGCCGTTGCTTGCGCCGCGGCGTTGGTTTGCCGACGCCCGGCCGGCCGTGGCCAATGCCTTCGGCGACCGACCGACCCGGATCGCGGGAAGTGATTCCGCGACCGCCGGGCCGGGCCAATAGAATCAGGGCCGGAACAAACCGCGCCACTGCTCGCCGCGCGCCTTTGGCGCGCCCGTTCCTCACGGAGATCTGATGGGCCAGCCGACTGACCGGGGCAACTTCGAGCCGATCGAGCAACCTGGCTCGGTGGCCCCGCCGGCCGTCGTCTTCGATGACGTTCCCCCGCCGCCCGTCGGGCCCGCAAGCCAGAGCGCCGCGCCCCCGGTGATCAGGTTCGGCGCCTCGGCCGCGGCGGGTTACAACCCGACCGGCGAGGTGCCGTACGTGCCGCGGGTGTTCGCGTTCGACACCACCATGAGCGCGGTGTTGTACGACGGCGATGAGCCGCCGGCCGAGGACGGCGACGCCGCCGGCGCGGCGGTGCCCGGCGCGGTCGGGCCCGAGTCGGACGTCGCGGTGCCCGGCGGGGTGCCGGTTCAGGCAGCTGCGGCGGCGCCCGAGCCCGGGGTGCCGGTTCAGGCAGCTGTGGCGGCGCCCGAGCCCGGGGTGCCGGCGGGAGCCGGGGTGCCGGCCGACCTGGTGCCGACGGTCGACCTCTCGGATGGCGACGAGACGTCCATCGCCGCCGGCCCGGTGCCGACGGTCGACCCCACGGATGGCGACGAGACGTCCATCGCCGCCGTTGCGGTCCGCCGACCGGGGATCGAGCCCACTGTGATTCTGCCCGAAGCGGTCTCGCCCGAAGCGGTTCCGCCCGGAGCGGTCTCGCCCGAAGCGGTTCCGCCGGTTGAGCAGCCGGCCGCGGTGGCCGGTCCGGCGGAATCCGCCGGCGGCGCGAGTCCGGAGGGCGAGCAAGGTGCCGCACCTCGCGCCGGTGAAGACGGCGGTGCCGCACCTCTCGTAGCCAACGACGGCGGGGCGGGCGTGCGCGCGGGCAACATCGACGCCGGCCAGAGCGGCGCAAGCGAAAGCGAGGCGGGCGAATCCGGTCCCGGCGTGGAGACGATCGCCGGCGTGGCAGCCGGCACCGGCGAGGCGGGCATGCCCGTGTCGGCACCGCGGGCGCCCGCTCCGCACGCGCCGGCACCGCGGGCGTTGGCGGATCCGCCGGCAGAGGCCCCCGAGGACCCTGAACAACGGGAAGCCCTGACTGTCCTCTGGGCCGAGGACGCCGCAGAGGACGACGCGGCGGCGCCCATCACTCGTCCGGTTCGGATCGCGCCCGCTCCGCACGCTTCCGGCGCCGCTGGCGCGGGCCGCGAAGCCGGTGCGCGTGGCGAGGGCGGCGCACGTGACGCAGCCGGGGCAGGCGAAGCCGGCGCGCCGGAGGAGACCGCCGTGGCCGCGGGCGCAGAGCCGGAGCAGGTCGCCATCCGGTCGGCCGTCGAGCCGGCGGCCGGGACGGATGCTTCGTCGGACGGTGCGGATGCGGCTGGGCCCACCGCCGTCGGACCCGGCGCGGACGCGGCGGGACTGACCGTGGTCGACCTGGGCGCGGAGCGGGATGCGGCGGGCGGAGGGGCCGCCGGCGCCGTCCCGGCTGACTCGATGCAGGCCGCGCCCGCCGGCGCGGACGAGGCTCCGGCCGGACCGGTCCCCGCCGGCCCGACTGCCGGCGAGGCGGTGCCGGCCGCGCCCGCGACGCCTGATGGTGCGGCACCGGGGGCCGACGCCGACGCCCCAGTGCTCCTCGACGCCCCGGCCTCCGCGTCCGCCGGTGCGGTGCCTGCCGCGGGTGGGTCGGAATCCGGCGCGGTCGAACCGGCCGCCAGTGCCGCGGCCCCAGCTCCGGGCTCTGCCGCCCCGGGCTCTGCCGCCCCGGGCTCTGCCGCCCCGGGTTCTGCCGCCCCGGGTTCTGCCGCCCCGGTTTCTCCTGTCTGGGCTCCGACCGGCTCGGTTTCCGATGACCGACCCGCACTGGCGCCGGACCTGATCGCCACGATGAGCTTCGACCCCGACATCACGGCGCAGTTGCGCGAGGCAGACGGCACGTTCGTCTTCCCATTGGAGGCCGACGAGGCGGGCGAGCCGGCCGCCACGACCCGCGCGAGCGCCCAGGTCGCGCCCCCGTCCGGGGAACCGGCGGCACCGGCGGCACCCTGGACCCGGCCGGGCGGCGTCGAGCGCGTCTCCTCCGGGATCGCCCCCAACGAGTCGCGCCGCGCGGCGTTCGCCCCGCCCGGGGCGTTCGGCGTCGCACCCGCCGGCGTCGCACCCGCCGGCGTCGAACCCAGTGGCGCCGAACCCGCCGGCGTCGCGCCCGCCGGCTTCCGGCCGGCCGGCGCGATCCCGGTGTCGGCGGCCCCGCCCGCGTCCATCGCGCCGACGCTCCCACCTGCGATCCCAGTCCCATCGGCCGGCACCACCGCCGGCGCGCCCCGCGGCCCCCTGCCGCCCGCGACCATCCCCGGCTCGCCGCAGCCGCGTGCCGGCGACCACGGCGGCCTTGAGGATCTGTTCGGCCCGGCGAGCTCGGCCGAGCACGGGCCATCCCATCCGGCGGGGCCGACCCGGCGCCGCGGCCGACTCCCGTTGGTGATCGGCGTCGTCGTCGCCCTGCTGGTGATCGGCTACACGGGGGCGCAGTGGTATCTCGCCGACAAGGTGCCGAAGGGCACGACCGTGGCGGGCGTCGAGTTGGGCGGCAAGACCAGCTCGGCCGCCCGGGCGACGCTCGAGCAGGCCCTCGGCCCCGTGGTGGCGACGGACGTCGTCCTCACCGCCGGATCCGCGACGACGGCGGTCAGCCCCGCGAAGGTGGGGCTGACCTTCGACGCGGCCGAGACCGCGGAAGGCCTCACCTCGTTCTCGATGAACCCGGCGCGGCTGTGGCGCCACCTCGTGGGCGGCGGACCCGAGGCGCCGGTGGTCCGGCTCGACGAGGCCAAGCTGAAGACGCAACTGTCCGGAATCAAGGACGCCCTCGAGGTCGAGCCGGTCGATGCGGAGGTCCAGTTCACCAAGGGCAAGCCCACCGCCACCGAGGCCGTCCCCGGCAGCCGGATCGTCACGGCCGGCTTGGCCGGGAATCTGCGCGAGCACTGGCTCTCGGGGGCCAAGGCGATCACCGTGCCGACCACCGCCGTCGAACCGGACGTCACTCGGGCGGACGCCGACGCGGCGCTGGCCACGGCCAACACGGTCGTGTCCGGACCCGTGGTCGTCGCGGTGGGCGGGCAGAACCCCGAGCTACCGCCCGAGGCCCTGGCCAAGGCGGCGTCGTTCACTACGAAGGATGGCGCGCTCGCGCTCACCTTCGACGGCGAGGAACTGATCAAGGCCGTCGTCGCCCGGACGACCAACCTGCTCGAAGCGGCCGATGACGCGCACTTCTCGTTCGCGAACGGGGCGCCGAAGATCGTCGGCGGAAACCCCGGCACCACCATCGATCCGGCGACCATCTCCAAGGCCGTCGCCGACGCGGCGGCGTCGCCCGACAACCGCACGGCGAAGGTCGAGGTCGTCAAGACCGATCCGGAGGACTCCGTGAAGGTCCTGCAGTCGCTGGGCATCAAGGAGAAGGTCTCGGAGTTCTCCACCCCCCTGACCAACGACAGCCTGCGCACCCAGAACCTCGTCAACGGCGCCCGGAAGGTCACGGGGGCGCTGATCAAGCCCGGCGAGACCTGGTCCCTGACCAAGCAGCTCTCGCCGATCACCGCCGCCGGCGGATACCACGCGGCCGGCATCATCAACGGGGGTCGGCACGTCCAGGGCATCGGCGGCGGTCTTTCGCAGATGGCGACGACGACGTACAACGTCGCGTACCGGGCCGGCCTGCAGATCGTGGAGCACCACCCGCACAGCTACTACTTCGCCCGCTACCCGCAGGGCCTCGACTCCACGCTGGCCGTCGGCTCGAAGGACATGCGGTTCAAGAACGACACGCCGTACGGGGTGCTGATGCAGTCCTGGGTCGCCGGCGGGCGGCTGCACGTCGCGCTCTGGAGCACCAAGCACTTCGACGTGAAGCAATGGACCGGCGGGCGCTTCAATGTCACGCGGCCGGGCACCACCACGCTGAACCGGGACGACTGCGAGCCGCAGGGACGGGGCCAGGACGGCTTCTGGATCACGAGCTTCCGCCAGGTCTCGTTGCACGGAAAGCTGACCAAGGACGAGAAATTCACCGTCAAGTACGCTCCGGACAACGCGGTGATCTGCGAGAAGTAGGGCCGTGCGACGTCGGCCGCCGCAGGCCCGGCTAGACTGACCGGGCGCGCGGCCGGCCTGGTCGCGCGGCGGGCGACGGTGCGGTGAGGGTCCATGCTGGGGCGATGTGAGCGAGAGTCGGGCACGCACGCGATGCTCGCGGCGGCGGCGGCCGGTTGGCTCGACGACGACGCCGAGGCGCTGCTCGACCTGGGCTCGACGTCCGCCACCCTGGCCACCGTCGCGGCGATCGACGGCCTGTCCGCGGTGATGCACCTCGGCCACCCGGCCCAGCCGGCGCACGACTTCGAGCGCACCCTGCTCGCGGCATCCGAGTCGGTGGCGGTCGTGGCCACCGTCGCGGTCACCGCGGAGTGGGTCTGGGTCGCCCGGACGCCGGAGGCGACCGGGGCCGTGATTGTGGACGAGGCCGGGGTGCGGGATCGGCGGCACGCCCTGCGGGCGATGGGCGCCGGAATGCGGCTGGTGCCCACCCGGATGCCGATTGCCGAGCGGGTCTCGATGGCGGGCACCCGCGCGAGCCTGCTGGTCGAGGCGTCGCAGGTGCCGGACGGCTTCGTCGAACTGCCGGGCAGCGAGCACCTGCGCCAGGGCCCGCCGGTCTGGTACGGCTTGGTCCGGGCACAGCCCGCGCCGGTGGATTTCCGCCGGCCCGCACAGGTCTGGCTGGCCTTCGGCCCCCGGGACGACCACCGCGGGTCGTTGCAGCAGACGCTCGGCCTGATCGCCGCCGCCGGCATCGACCTGCAACACCTGCGCAGCCACCGATCGACCGCCGGCCCGCACATCTTCTTCTCGTCGTTCTCCTGCCCGGAATCCGGCGTGCTCGCGGCGCTGCTCGCCGCCTTCGAGGAGCGCGGCGTCGCGCACCGCGTGCTCGCGGTGTTGCCTGGGGATCGGTTCCTGCCCGGCCCGGAGGCGCTCGAACCGCGCTGGCGGCTCGGCTCGGCGCCGGCCCGGTCGACGGCGACGCTGGGGGCCGCGCGGTGAGGCCGGCGGTGACCGGGAACGCGCCGCGATGAAGCTCGCCTACCTCGGTCCCGAGGGCTCGTTCACCCATCAGGCGGCGGACCGATGGGTCCGGCAGGCCGGGGCCGACGCCGTCGCGCCCGCGCCGCTGGTCCGGGTCGGTGACGTGTTCGACGCCGTCGCCGACGGCTCGGCCGATCGCGGCGTCGTCGCGATCGAGAACACGGTCGAGGGGTACGTGGTGCCCTCGCTCGACGCGATCGTGAGCAGCCCCGACGTCGTGGCCGTGGACGAGGTGGTGCTGGACATCGCCTTCGACGCCTTCGTCCGGCCCGGGCACGGCGAACTCACCGAGATCAGCGCCCACCCACACGGCCTGGCCCAGTGCCAGGACTACGTGGTCGCGAGCGGGCTGGATCCGGTGCCCGCGGCGTCGAATGCCGCCGCCTGCCGGGATATTCAGGCGCATCAGGTCGCGCTCGGGCCGCAATTGTGCGGCGAACTGTACGGGTTGACGACGCTCGCCCGGGGGGTCGAGGACTTTCACGGGGCGCGGACCCGCTTCCTCACCCTCGCCCGGCGCGACGTCGCCGCGGCATTGCTGGATCCGGCGGCCCGGCCGCCCGGATCGTGGCGGACCATGCTCGCCGTGACGCCGACCGTGACCGGGCCGGGCGTGCTGGCCCGGATCACCGCGGAGTTCGGCCGCCGGTCGGTCAATCTCTCCAGCCTGATCACTCGGCCGGTCAAGGCCGTCGAGGGCAAGTACGTCTTCATCATGACCGTCGACGCCGCGCCGTGGGAACCGGCCGCCCGGGAAGTCCTGGCCGCGCTCCTTGCGGCCGGGGACAGTCTGAAGACGCTCGGCGTGCTGCCCGCGCGCGGCGAACTGGACGAGGCCGTGCACCGAGCGGTGGACCCGGCCCGGGTGCCTGCGGGTGGCGTGGTGGCCGGTGCCGCGCCGGCCGCCCTGGAGCGGGGGTTGCTGTGGTCCTGACGACGGGTGGGGCGGCCGCCGGTCCGGCGAGCGTGGGGGTCATTGGCCTCGGGTTGATCGGCGGCTCGCTGGCCCGCGCCCTGGCCGGTGCCGGGCGCACCGTCGTCGCCGTCGACGCCGACCGGGCGACCCTGGCGCAGGCCGATCGCGCCGGGCTCGGCGTCGTGGAGGACATCGCGGCGCTGGTCGCCGCCCGGCCGGACGTCATCGTCCTGTGCGTCCCGTTACGAACGATGCGGCCGGTGGCCGCCGAACTGGCCCGGGAACTTCGGGCGGCCCGGCACGCGCCGGTGGTGACCGACGTCGGTTCGGTGAAGGGCGCGGTCCGGGAAGCCGTGCGGGGCGCGGGGGTGGCGCATTACGTCGGCGCGCACCCGATGGCCGGAACCGAGTCGTCCGGCTTCGGGGCGTCCTCGGCGGAGCTGATCCTCGGCGTGCGGTGGGCCGTCACCGTGGACCAGGCCACCGCCGCCGTGGATGCGTGGACGGTGCTGTCGCTGATCACCGGGCCGCTGCGGGGGAGCGTGCGGGTGCTGAGCGACGACGCCCACGATGAAGCGGTGGCCCTCATCAGCCACGTGCCGCACGTGGTGGCCACGGAGTTGCTGAGTCTGGTCGCTGCGGCTCCGGTGCGGGATGTCGCCCTGGGGCTGGCGGCGGGCTCGTTCCGGGACGGCACTCGGGTGGGGCGCACCGAGCCGCGCCGGACCGAGGCGATGGTGACCGACAATGCCATGTGGGTCGCCTCCGGGCTGCGGGTGGTGCTGCGCGATCTGGAGCGTTTGGTCGCCGAACTGGAGTCCAATGCGCCGGTCGCGGCCTTCTTCGACCGACCCGACCCGGTTCGCGCGATGCTCGATGCGGCGTCGGCACCCGCGTCGGCGGGCGAGCAGGCGGGCGCCGCGGGCGAGCACGCGGGTGCCGCGGACGAGCACGCGGGCGCCGCGGGCCGGTTTCGGCTCGAGGGGGCGTGGGCGCGCGAGTTGACGGACCTCGGCCGGTCGGGAGCCGTCGTCATCGGCGTCGACGGCGAGGACCTGGTCCTCCGGTAGCCGGGCCGGCCCGGACGATCTCAGGCCGGCGGCGGTCGGGGCAACCGCACCGGTCGCTGCGGTACGCGCTTGGCGGCGACGATGTCGGCGGCGGCCACGGTGACCTCCGGTTGCGGTCGGCCGACCCGGCGCCCGGCGTCGGGGGTGAGGACGACGCCGGCCGGCCCCGCGGTCACGACGACGCCCAGGATGTCGGTGACCTTGCGGCCGGTGGCGGCGGATTCGGCGTCGGACAGCCGGCGCCGGACGACGACCCGGGCCCCGGCGGGCCACTCCTGCCAGGGCCCCTGCTCGGGCGCCGCCGGCCGACGGGGCCACGGCCGGTCGGCCGGATTGTCGCTCATTCGCACCATCCCCATCAGGCCTGCGGGCCGGCGGGTACTCGGGCACAACGCCTGCACCGTCCCGCTACGCGGAGCGTCCGCTCACGCCGTCCCCTTCTGAGCGATACTAGACGTGCTGCCGATCGGCCCACTGCGGTATCGACTCATTGCGGGGATCGACTCATTGCGGGGATCGCTCACCGCGGGCCGCGGCGCACTCTCGGACGGAAAGGGATCAGGCGACGTGACCTACGTGATCGCACAGCCGTGCGTGGACGTCAAGGACAAGGCGTGCATCGAGGAATGCCCCGTGGACTGTATCTACGAGGGTCAGCGGTCGCTGTACATCCATCCAGACGAATGCGTCGATTGCGGCGCCTGCGAGCCGGTCTGCCCCGTCGAGGCGATCTACTACGAGGACGACGTCCCCCAGCAGTGGAGCGACTACTACCGGGCGAACGTCGAGTTCTTCGACGATCTGGGCTCCCCGGGCGGAGCGGCGAAGATGGGTCAGATCGACAAGGACGACCCGATGATCACCGCCCTGCCGCCGCAGGCCTGAGCGACTGCGCGGCATGGGCTTCGCGCCGCTGGCCGACCCCTACCCGTGGGACGGGCTGAGCGGGTACGCCGCCCGCGCCCGGGCGCACCCGGGCGGACTGGTGAACCTGTCGATCGGCACCCCGGTCGATCCGACGCCGGCCGTGGTCCGGGCCGCACTGGCCGACGCCGCCGACTCGCCCGGCTATCCCGCCACCCACGGCACGCCCGCGCTGCGGGCGGCCGTGGTCGACTGGTTCGCCCGGCGCCGCGGCGCGCCGGGTCTTGACCCGGCGGCCGTGTTGCCGACCATCGGGTCCAAGGAACTGGTCGGCCTCCTGCCGGCGCTGCTCGGGCTCGGCCCGGGGGACGTCGTCGTGCATCCGCGGATTGCCTACCCGACCTACGACGTCGGCGCCCGACTGGCCGGGGCGGCGGCGCTGGCGACTGACGACGTCGACGACTGGGCGGGCCGCGCCGACGTGCGGCTGGTCTGGGTGAACTCGCCGGCCAACCCCACCGGCCGCGTGCTCGGCCCGGCCGAGCTCGCTCGCGTGGTCGGGGCCGCGCGCGCGATCGGCGCCGTGGTGGTGAGCGACGAGTGCTACGCCGAACTAGCCTGGGGCGAGCCGTGGGCCACGTCGGGCGTGCCGAGCGTCCTCGCGCCGGCGGTGAGCGGCGGTTCACCCGAGGGTCTGCTGGCGGCGTACTCGTTGTCCAAGCAGTCGAACCTGGCGGGTTACCGGGCGGCATTCGTCGCGGGCGATCCGGCCCTGGTGGCGCGGCTGCTGGCCACGCGCAAGCACCTCGGGATGATCGTCCCCCGGCCGGTGCAGGCCGCGATGACCGCCGCCCTGGGCGACGACGCGCACGTGGCCGAGCAGCGAGCAACGTACGGGCGGCGGCGGGAAGTGCTGCTCGCCGCCGTGCGGACGGCGGGTTTCCGGGTGGACCACAGCGAGGCGGGGCTGTACCTGTGGGTCCGGGCCGGGGGCGACGGCGGGTGCTGGGACCTGATCGGCTGGTTCGCCGAGCGCGGGATACTGGCCGGCCCGGGCGTCTTCTACGGTCCGGCCGCCGGCGGCCATGTGCGGCTGGCGCTGACGGCCTCCGACGAGCGAATCGAGGCGGCCGCCGCCCGAATCACGGCAGGTCAGCGTGCTCGACCATAATGCTGTGATCATCCTCACGGGGCCGTTGCGGGACCTTCTGCCCGGCATGAGGTTGGCCTTCGGCCGGGCGGGCTGTAGCGTCTGGACACCGGCGCGAGCCGGAATCAGCCGTAACCTTCCATTGGGACCCGTCGAACCGCTGCGCGTCCCGCCGTTCCTGCGCCGTTCGACGCGCACCACCCAAGGAGGTAGCGATGCCCGGGGCACCTGAGTCTGTCCAACTTGTCGTCGATGACGGGAAGGTCAAGCTGCCGGTTATCCACGCCACCCAGGGTGGGGACGGCATCGAAGTCAGCACCTTGCTGCGTGACACCGGGCTGGTCACGGTCGACCCGGGTTTCATGAACACCGCCTCCTGCGAGTCCGCGATCACCTTTATCGACGGCGACGCGGGGGTATTGCAGTACCGAGGCTTTCCGATCGACCAGTTGGCCCGGTCATCCAGCTTCCTGGAAGTCGCCTACCTCCTGATTCATGGCCAATTGCCCGGTGCCGCGGAGTTGGACGCCTTCGTCGAGCGAGTGAACCGGCACACGATGGTGCACGAGGACTTCCGCACCTTCATGGGCACGTTCCCGCGCGGCGCCCACCCGATGGCCGTCATGGCCTCCGCGATCAACGCGCTGTCCACCTTCTACCCCGAGGCGCTGGACCCGTTCCACGACGACACGATCGAGCTGGCAACCGTCGTTCTGCTGGCCAAGTCCCGCACCATCACCTCGTACCTGCACCGGCGTCGGGTCGGCGAGCCGTTGCTCTACCCGGACTACTCGCGCGGGTACGTCGAGGACTTCCTGCGGATGACGTTCGCGACGCCGTACGAGAAGTACGAGGCGAACCCCGTCGCGGTCGAGGCGCTGGACAAGCTCCTGATTCTGCACGCCGACCACGAGCAGAATTGCTCGACGTCGACCGTCCGGATCGTCGGTTCGTCCCATGCCAATCTGTTCGCGTCGGTCGCCGCCGGGATCAACGCGCTGTCCGGGCCCCTGCACGGCGGTGCGAACGAGGCCGTGCTGAAGATGCTGGAGAAGATCCAGTCGGCCGAATACGACGTCGACACGTTCATGGCCAAGGTCAAGAACAAGGAGGACGGCATCCGGCTGATGGGCTTCGGGCACCGGGTCTACAAGAACTACGACCCGCGCGCCGCCATCGTGAAGGAGAGCGCACACGCCGTCCTGAGCAGCCTCGGCAAGCAGGACGAACTGCTCGACATCGCGATGCGGTTGGAGGAGATCGCCCTCTCCGACGACTACTTCATCAGCCGCAAGCTGTACCCGAACGTCGACTTTTACACCGGGCTGATCTATAAGGCGCTCGGCTTCGCCCCGGCCATGTTCACGCCGCTGTTCGCGCTCGGGCGGATGCCCGGCTGGATCGCGCAGTGGCGGGAGATGATGACGGACAAGCAGACCAAGATCGGCCGGCCGCGCCAGGTCTACACCGGCGAGCCGGAGCGGGACTACGTTCCCGTCGACGAGCGCTGACGGCTGAGCCGGCGGCGGGGCGCTGGGCGCCGGCGGCGGGGGCGCTGGGCGCCGGCGGCAGGGGCGCCGGCGGCCGCCTCGGCTACGGGGACGGTGACCCGGGCGCGACGGCGACGGTGACCCGGACGTGACCGGGGGCAGGGGCCGGCGTGGCACCGCCGGCGCCCGTTGCCTTCGCGTCGCGGCCGGCCGTGCCCGATGCCGCCGGCGCCACGCGCCAGGTCGGGTGCGCCCGGCTCCAGATCCGGTCGCCGACCTGGACGCTCGTGGCGCCCGTGGCGTCCGCGACCGCGACGGCCCACTCGCCGGCGGCCCACGCCGCGCGGCTCGCGTCCGCCGGCGCCAGCGCCGTGGCATCGATGCTGACGGCGCCGCCCCGGACGGTCACCGGCAACGCCCCCAGGTCGCGCTGTACGCGCTCGGTGAGCGCCGCCGTCGTACCGGGGTGCGCGACGGGCCGCAGCGTGCAGGTCAAGGCGGCCGGCGAGAATCCGGTCAGCGCCGAGGCCCAGGCCCGGGCCCGATCCTCGTGCTGGGCGTAGGCGTCGGGGAAAGCGGAGCGCTGCACGGACTGGGCCGCCTTGGTGACATCCATGGTCTCGTAGCCGGCGACCTTGGCGAGGGCGTCGTAGAACGCATTCGTCGAATACACCGGGTCCTGGACCTGCTCCGCCGTACCCCAGCCCTGGGACGGGCGCTGCTGGAAGAGGCCGAGCGAATCGCGGTCCCCATACTCGACGTTGATCAGGCGAGATTCCTGCAGCCCGGTCGCGATGGCGATGGTCGCGGCGCGGGCGGGCAGCGCGCGCCGTACGGCCGTCGCGACGATCAGCGCGGCATTGTCGGCCTGTTCCGGGGTGAGCGTCTGCTCGACGCCGTCGGCCGACGCCCGGCAGCGTTCGACGATCGGCAGCCCGACGTCCGGCCGGTCCGGCCGCAGCCAGGCGACGAGCCCCGCGATCACCACGACGACCCCTAGCAGCGCGGCGCCGAGGCCGGCCAGGCGGGCGAGCCGGCGCCGGCGGCGCCGACGCTGCCGCGTGGCGGTGGAGCGAGACGTCGTGGCTGCGGGGCGAGTCGTCATTCGAGCGGGGTCAGTTCGCGTGCAGCGCGGCGTTGAGCGTGATGCCGACGCCGTCGCGGGCCAGGGCCTCGACCGCTCCGGTCTGCGAATTACGCCGGAACAGGACGCCGTCACGGCCGGCGAGTTCGCGGGCCTTGACCACCCGGGGGGCGCCGTCGTCGTTCGCGGTGCCGACGAGCGTCACCTTCGTGCCCGCGGTGACGTACAGGCCCGACTCGACCACGCAGTCGTCGCCCAACGGAATGCCGAGCCCGGCGTTGGCGCCGAGCAGCGACCGACGTCCGATCGAGATCACCTGCGTGCCGCCGCCGGAGAGCGTGCCCATGATCGAGGCGCCGCCGCCGATGTCCGAGCCGTCGCCGACCACCACGCCGGCGGAGATCCGGCCCTCGACCATCGACGTGCCGAGCGTCCCGGCGTTGAAGTTCACGAAGCCTTCGTGCATCACGGTGGTACCGGGGGCGAGGTGCGCGCCAAGCCGGACCCGGTCGGCGTCGGCGATCCGGACCCCGGAGGGAACCACGTAATCCACCATCCGGGGGAACTTGTCCACGCCGAACACCGTGACCGGGCCGTGGGCGGCGCGCAGCCGCGCGCGCGTCGCCTCGAAACCCTCGACGGCGCACGGTCCGAAGTTCGTCCACACCACGTTGGCCAGGACGCCGAAAAGACCCTCCAGGTTCGCCCCGTGCGGGGCGATCACCCGGTGGGAGAGCAGGTGCAGGCGCAGGTAAGCGTCCGGCACGGACGTGGGCGGGGCGTCGAGGTCGATGACCGCGCACACCACCCGCGTCGTGACCCCGCGCGCCACGTCGACCCCGGCGAGCGCGGCAAGCCATCCGGGCGGCTCCTCCTGGGGGTCGGGCGTGCCGAGGGCGGGGGCGGGGTACCAGGCATCCAGGGCGGTCCCGTCCGCGGCGACCCCGGCCAGGCCCCAGGCCCAGGCGGGCCGGGTCGCGGCGGTGGCGCGCGGATCGGCGGCGCCGGGATCGGTGGCGGTGGCGTCAGTCATGCGCCCAAGCCTAACGACGGCGCCCGGCGGTCGGTGATCCCGGGTTGGTTGCCTGTGGATAGGTTTCGTTGCTGTGGGTGGGTGTCGTTATGGTAGTCCTGCGTAGATCGTGACGTCGGCAGCGCCTGATGCGTTATTGGTTCGGTCGTGATGCTTATTGTTCTCGGGAGCGGTTGGCTGAGGGCGACGCCGCCGGGTCGGTTTCTCCGCCATGTCAATCGGGTTTGGCGGCGCGCCGCTGCCGAGGGCAGTGGGGGCGCCCTGGGGGCACGGTGGGGGCACGGTGGGGACGGAGTGCTGTGGTGGGACGACGCGGTTCAGCGGGTGGCGGCGGCACGTTGCAGGCGCTGCGCCGCGGGCGGCGCGGCGCAGACGTGGCGCGGCGGGCGACATTGCCCCGCAACGTCCGCGGTAGCCGCCCTCGGCCCGCCGGGGCGGGATGTGTTGAAGGTCAGCGGCGGCGATGTTGCCGGTGTGTTGGTGGCGAAACGGTTGGAGGAGTGACGTGGTCGATTCGATTTCGATGCTGATGGAAGACGTCGATGCGCAGGTAAAGGTCATCTGTCGGGCCGCGGATGAGTTGTGCCGACCGCGTGATGTCGCGCAATCGAATGGCGTGGACGCGGGTGTCACGGGCAGCTTCAAGCGGGCGCAGGACGATTTCGGGTTGGCGATGGAGACCCAGATCATTCTGATCGCGCGGAAGCTGGAGGCCAAAGTCGAGGCCCTGCGGGGTTCGATCGCGGACGCGCGCAAGACTGAGCAGGCGATCTCGGAGAGTATCGCGACGATCCTGGTGGACCAACTCGAGGGCGGGCACGAAGCACTGACCCCCTTGGTCGACGAGCCCGCTGTCGTACCTTCGCGTCCGGCGATCGAGGACTTCGAGGATTCGGGCGGGACCGGTGGTGGGGACGGCTCCGGCGGCGGCAGTTCGCGTCCGCCGATCGAGGACTTCGAGTCCCCGGGCGGGGCGGGCTCGTCCGGCGGTGGGGGGCGCGGCTAGTGACGAATGTCGACGGGAGCCTCGGCGGGTCCCGACGTGAACCGGCCCTGATTCGCACGTTGGGGTGCGACGAGTGAGGTTTCGATTTGTGTCAGTGTTGGTCGCCGGGGTCGTGGCGGCGGGAATGGTGATGGTGTCGCCGGCCGCGGGGGCCGCGCCCGCGGCCGGTTCTTCGCGTAGTTCGGGCGATGTGGTCGGCGCGGCGGCTGCCTCGGACGTCGCGGGTGGGGTTGTGCGTGATCTGCCGGGGGAGGACCCGGCCGGTGGGGACTGGTATTTCACGAGGTTCGGGGTGCAACAGGCCCATGATCAGGGGTGGACCGGCAAGGGCGTGAAGGTCGCGGTGATCGACTCGGTGATCAACCCGGACCTGCCGCATCTCAAGGGGGCGAAGCTGACGGTGCGGGAGCCGTCGTTCTGCTTTGACGAGAAGACACACGAACCGATCCCGGCGGCTGGCACATCCTATGACCAGGTGCAGGCCGGTCACGGCACCAACGTGACATCGATGATCGTCGGTACTGGTGCGGGCTTTCCCGGGCAGAAGGGCGCCCGAGGTGTCGCACCGGGGGTGCAGGTGCGCTTCTATGCAAACGGCGTCGGCAAGGAGCGGGACGCTCTGGCGCACAACAGTCGATGCGCGGAGCAGCAAGGCGAGGTTTCAGGCGAGAGCGTGTCGTCAGCGATGCGGGAAGCGGTTGATGATGGAGCACAGATCATCTCGATCTCGCAAGTGTCTAGCTCCTCGCCGGAACTAATTGCAGCGATAGCCCACGCGATCCGTGAAGGCGTCGTAGTAGTCGCTGGTCTGTCCAATACCGGGGAACTAGACGACGGCTTCTTAGCCACTGCAAACGGAGTGGTGAGTGTGCAGGCGATCCATTCGTCGGGGGAAATCCAGTCAAGGGATGGCCTGCCGAACGCTGATCGGAATGTGGATGTCGCGGGTCCGGGTCTGGGGATCCGCCTTCAGGGTTCGGGGTCGGGTCCGGATTCGTGGCGCACGCAGAGATCCGGGAATGGGACGTCTTTCGCTACGCCGGTGGTGGCGGGGTTCCTCGCGTTGGTGAAGCAGAAGTATCCGAAGGCGACGGGGAATCAGTTGATCCAGTCGTTGGTCCGTAATTCGGGGGATAACGAGCATAAGCCGGAGTGGAACGATAGGACCGGTTATGGGATTGTGTCGCTGACGCGGATGCTGGAGCGGGACCCGACCAGATACCCGGACAAGAACCCTCTGGTCTCCGAGAAGCCGGATGTGCACCCGAATCTGGCCGAGATCGCCGCGGCGGACCCGGGCGGCGGCCCGTCGTCGGGTCCGGGCACGTTGCCAGCCACCACGTCCGGATCGACGAAGGCCGGCGGGTCGAAGAACGCTGCATCGACCGATGCGGCGCCGAAGACCGTCGCGTCGTCGGGCCTTTCGGGTGGCCTGCTCGGTGTGCTGGTCGGGGTGGGTGTGTTGGTTGTGGCGGGGGCCGTGGTGATCGCGATCGTGGTCAGCCGTCGCGCGAGCCGACCCGGGAGGCCCTAGTGGGCGGCACATCGGCGCAGGCCGCCGGTGGCTCCGCGGCCGATGTCGACGGGGCGGCCGGCGGAAGGGTGGGGGACGCAACAGTGGGTTCGTATGTGGGGAGGTTTGATCGGTGAGGTCTCGATTTGTGTCGGTGTTGGCCGTTGGGGTTGTGGCGGCGGGAATGGTGATGGTGTCGCCGGCCGCGGGGGCCGCGCCCGCGGCCGGTTCTTCGCGTAGTTCGGGCGGTGTGGTCGGCGCGGCGGCTGTCTCGGACGTCGCGGGTGGGGTTGTGCGTGATCTGCCGGGGGAGGACCCGGCCGGTGGGGACTGGTATTTCACGAGGTTCGGTGTCCAGCAGGCCCACGATCAAGGATGGACCGGCAAGGGCGTGAAGGTCGCTGTCATCGACTCGGTGATCAACCCGGACCTGCCATTCTTCAAGGACGCGAAGCTGACGGTGCGTGAACCGTCGTTCTGCTACGACGAAAAGACACACAAACCGATCCCGGCTGCGGGCTCATCGTACGACCAGGTGCAGGCCGGTCACGGGACGCACGTGGCCGCTCTGATCGTCGGTACTGGTGCGGGCTATCCCGGACAGGAGGGCACCCGTGGAGTCGCGCCCGGGGCCAGTTTGCTTCATTACGCCGTATCGGTCGGTCAGGAGCGGAACGTCCTGGGTGGCGACGGCACTCTCTGTCCGGATCCGGAAGGTAATCCAGATTCGGACGTGTTGGCCTCGGCGATGCAGGAGGCGATCGATGACGGCGCTAAGATCATTTCGATCTCGAGGGCGGGTGCGTCCTCTCCGGCGTTGGTCGCCGCGATTGCCCGAGCGGCACGTCAAGGCGTGGTGGTGGTGGCCTCATTGTCGAATAAGGGTGAGGCGGACGACAGGTTCCTGGGTATCGCGAATGGTGTGGTGAGTGTGCAGGCGATCCATTCGTCGGGGGAGATCCAATCCGCTGACGGCAGGTTGAATGTGGATCGGAATGTGGATGTCGCGGGTCCGGGTCTGGGGATCCGCCTTCAGGGTTCGGGGTCGGGTCCCGATTCGTGGCGCACGCAGAGATCCGGGAGTGGGACGTCCTTCGCGACGCCGGTGGTGGCGGGGTTCCTCGCGTTGGTGAAGCAGAAGTATCCGCAGGCGACGGGGAATCAGTTGATCCAGTCGTTGGTCCGTAATTCGGGGGATAACGAGCATAAGCCGGAGTGGAACGATAGGACCGGTTATGGGATTGTGTCGCTGACGCGGATGTTGGAGCGGGACCCGAGCAGATACCCGGATAAGAACCTGCTGGTCTCCGATGACTCAAACGTTCACCCGAATTTGGCCGAGATCGCCGCCGCGGACCCGGGCGGCAGCCCGTCGTCGGGCCCGGGCACGTCGCCGGCCAAACAGGCGGGTGGGTCAAGCGGCGCTGCATCGACCGACGCGACGTCCAAGACCGTCGCGGCGTCGGGCCTTTCGGGTGGCCTGCTCGTCGTTCTTGTCGGGGTTGGTGTGTTGGTTGTGGTGGCGGCCGTCGTGATCGCGATCGTGGTGCGGCGTCGTTCGAGTAAACGAGCGAGGAGGATCTGATGGGCGAGTACGAGGACCAGCTTCAGGCGATCATGTCCGGGCCGGCATGGGACCTGCCGCAACTGCCGGCAGTGCGTGACGCCCTGGTCGGGTTGAGCCGGACATTGCGGAGCGTCACGGGGGTGATCAGTGACCCGGAGGTGTGGTCGGGTGCGGCCGCTGAGGCTGCGGCCAAGAGCTTGAGCGAACTCACCGAGTTCGTCGATGCGTCCAAGGTGAAGATCGACGGTGCCGAGGAGGCGATCGAGCTGGCGAACAGGCATCGCAGCGAGGCCGTTTACGCGACCGATACCCTGCCCTCGGCGGAGGTGCCGTCCTTCTACCGGAATGCGGCCCTGGTCAGCAGCACGGTCGTCCATCCTTACTTGGGTCCCCTGGCGGCCGACAAGGCCGTCGACATCATTGAGGGCTTCCTCGGCAACAAGCGCGAGGACGCGGCCAAGAAGGCCGTCAACGACCTCCAAGAAGCACTCAAGGACCCGGAGAAGAAACTCCGCGAGGCCGCGGAGGCATTCGGAGACGGCGAGTTCGAAGGCGAGCCGGTCCCGGTTCCCGTTCCGATCCCGGATCCGGATCGGAAGAAGCGTGAGCACAACGAGATCTTGAAGACGCCGACCCACCGGTGGGCGCCGGATCGGATGGGCGGGCCGGGCGAGCGGCCGAGTGTTGCATCGCCGACCCCGGGTGGTGGCCCTGGCGGTACGCCTGGCGGTACGCCGGGTGGTGGCCCTGGTACGCCGGGTGGCGGACCCGGCCCGGTTCCCCCGATCGGAACGCCAGGGATCGGGACGCCGGGGATCGGGATCCCGGGGATCGGGCTGCCGACGCCGGGACCGGGTACCGGCCTGACTCCGGGCGTGGACCCGATCGGCGGTGAGGTGTCGGTCGACGGTTCGATCGTGGGCGACGGCGGTATCGGCGGGACGATCGGCGGTGCGGGTGGCGGCGCCGGCGGTGCGGGTGGCGGCGCCGGTGGGGGTTCGGGCTGGGGCGGGGCCATCGGGGGTGGTCTGGCCGCCGGTGGTGCCGGTGCCGGTGCGCTGGTGGGTGGTTCGCTCGCGTCCGGGGGCTCCGGCTTGTTGGGCGGTATGCGCGGCGGTTCGGGCGCCGGGATGGGCGCAGGCGTCGGCATGGGTCCGGGTGGCATGATCGGCGCGGCCGGCGCCGGCGGTGGTGCCCACGGCGCTGGGGGCGGCGCCGGTGGGGCCGCGCGCGGTCGCGGACTGCTCGGCGGCAGCGGGCTCGGCGGCAGCACGGGGACCGGTGGCGCGGGCGGCGCCGGGAGCGGCGCCGCGGGCGCCGGTGCCCGGGGCGGTGGCGGCACGATGATGGGTGCCCCCGGGGCCGGGGCCGGCGGTGGTTCGCAGGACCGCAAGCGACGCGGCACGGGACTGAGCGGTGGCGGCTACATCGTGGAGCAGATCGAGGAGGACCCCGAGCCCATCATCCTGCCGCCCGAGGCAGGCGCCGGATCACGCGACGACTACCCCAAACCCACAAACACCTGACCCGCCAAGCGCCACGGTCGACCGGCCGTGGCGCCCGGTGGGCCACGGCGCCGACCAGTGACCGCGCCCGGCCGGCTGCCCGCCCGGCTCGCCGCCGCACCCGGCCGGCCGCGATGTCGATACGGTGACGCCATGACCCCACCCCGCCCTGCCCTGGACCCGACCGCGGACCTGGTGACTCTGTTCCGCGCGATCTGCGACGTGCCGTCAGTCAGCGGCGACGAGGGCGTCTTGGCGGACCTGGTCGAGGCGGCGCTGCGCCGCCCGGGCCACCTGGAAGTGATCCGGGACGGCGACGCCGTCGTCGCGCGTACGCACCTCGGCCGGGCGCGGCGGGTACTGGTGGCGGGCCACCTGGACACGGTGCCGCTGACGGTGCCGCCCAACCTGCCGACGCGGGTCACCGGAACGGGTGCCGACGCCGTCGTCTGGGGTCGCGGCACGGTGGACATGAAGGGTGGGGTTGCCGTCGCGCTGGCGCTGGCCGTGGAATTGAGCGAGCCGACGCAGGACCTCACCTGGGTCTTCTACGATCACGAGGAGGTCGACGCGGCGCTGAACGGAATGGGCCGCCTCGCCCGGAGCCGGCCGGACCTGCTGCGGGCCGACGTCGCGATCCTGGGCGAGCCGACCGCGGCGGAGATCGAGGGCGGCTGCAACGGGACGCTGCGGGTCGAGGTCCGGGTTCCGGGCGTCGCGGCGCACAGCGCCCGGCCGTGGGCGGGCGCGAACGCGATCCACGCCGCCCATGTGGTGCTGGACCGCCTTGCGGACTACGTGCCCGCCGAGGTCCTCGTGGACGGGCTGCTCTACCGGGAGGCGATGAACGCCGTCGGGATCCGCGGCGGCACGGCGCGCAACGTCATCCCGGACGAATGCGTGGTGACGGTCAATTACCGCTTCGCGCCCGCGCGAACGGTCGCCGAAGCGACCGACCATGTGCGCTCGCTCTTCGAGGGCTTCGATGTGACGGTGACCGACGCCGCGGGCGGCGCCCGCCCGGGGCTGGACAGCGAACTGGTGGCGGACTTCGTCGCCGCCGTCCGGGCGGCGGGCGGTAGCGAGCCCAAGCCCAAGTACGGCTGGACCGACGTCGCTCGCTTCGCTGAGCTGGGGATTCCGGCGGTCAACTTCGGTCCCGGCGACCCTTTGCTCGCGCACAAGGACAACGAGCACTGCCCGGTCCGCGATCTCCTGCGCTGTCATGCCGCCTTGGCGACATGGTTGACGCGATGACCCCGGAGGGGTTCTAGGCTCGTGCCCATGACCGACGAGGGTGTGGCGCGGGCAGGCGATGGTTACCGGATGGGACCAGTCGTGCGCCGTGGCGAGCAGATACCGGCCCAGACGACTGATCAGCGGCTGTTGGACTCCCGCAACGGCGCGGACTGGCTGCACGAGGATCCGTGGCGGGTGATGCGGATCCAGAGCGAGTTTGTCGAAGGATTCGGGGCGCTGGCCGAACTCGGGCCGGCGGTGTCGGTCTTCGGTTCCGCCCGCACCGGCGCGGACCACCCGGACTACGGGCGCGCGGTGGACGTCGGACGCAGGCTGGTCCGGGCGGGGTACGCGGTGATCACCGGCGGTGGTCCGGGGATCATGGAGGCGGCCAACCGCGGCGCGGTCGAGGCCGGCGGCACGTCCGTCGGGCTCGGGATCGAGTTGCCGTTCGAGCAGTCGATGAACGCCTACGCGAATCTTGCCGTCCATTTCCGCTACTTCTTCGTCCGCAAGACGATGTTCGTCAAGTACTCCCAGGGGTTCGTCGTCATGCCGGGCGGTTTCGGCACCTTCGACGAACTCTTCGAGGCGATGACGCTCGTCCAGACGCACAAGGTGACCGGATTCCCGATCGTCCTGATCGGCACGGAGTATTGGCGCGGCCTGGTCGACTGGGTGCGGGGCTCCGTCGCGGGCCGCGGCATGATCGGCGCGCGGGACGTCGACTTGATCAGGGTCTGCGACGATCCTGCGGAGGCCGTGGAGTATGTGCATGCGCGGATCACCGATCTCCGGGCCGACGGCGTCGTCGCCCGCGCCCGCCAGGAGGCGAACCTGTGAGCGGGATGCGGGACGACGCCGAGCCGATCGGTCGGCTCGGGCGGTCGGGGAGCCAACGGCCGGCCGACGAGCCGTGCTCGACCGAGACCATCGTGATGGAACGGATCTCCGCGGCCCGCCACGCTGTGGCCGACTACGGTCGGGCCGACTACGTCGTTGCCGACCACGTCGTTGCCGACCATGCTGCGGCGGCCGATGCGGAGACCGACCACCCGTTTCACGGCCATCCGATCGACGACGACGTCACGGATCGCTATCCGGTGAGTGCCGGCGCGCCGGCCGCTTACCCGGTCGACGACGTGACGGTTGCCTACGCGGTCGACGCCGGCGCGCCCTTCGGCTACGCGGTCGATGAGGGTTCGCCCTTCGGCTACGCGGTCGACCAGGGCGCGCCCTTCGGCTACGCGGTCCACGACGGGGCGGACGGCGACGCGCTCGGGGACGCGGCGCTCCACGACGCGGCGCTCCACGACGCTGCGCTCCACGACGCTGCGCTCCACGACGCGGCGCTCCACGACGCTGCGCCTCACGACGCTGCGCCTCACGACGCTGCGCCCGCCGACGCGGCGCCCAACGATGCGGCGCCCGACGACGGTGCGCTCGCGGACCACGCCCAGGATGACCGCGCGCTCGAAGGGTACGCGGTCGACGCCCGGGCGGAGGAGATGGCTTGGATGGATCAGGACGACCCGGCGGAGGGGCAGGGCATGGAGAGGACGTTTGACTCGCCCGGGGTGGCGGAATCGGCGCCGGTGGCGCCCGGTTCGGTGGCCGCACCGGAATCGGCGCCGGTCGCGCCCGGATCGGCGCCGACGCCGCGCCCGATGGCGAGGTGGGTGAGCGCGCCGCATGCGGTGCCCCTGCCGGCGCTGGAGGTGCCCGCGGCGAGCCCGCCGGTGGTGCTGCGCGGGCGGCGATTCGATCGTCCGATCGTGATGGCGATCATCAACCGGACGGACGATTCGTTCTACCCCGCGGCGCGGCACCCGCAGGACGGTCCGGCGCTGGAGGCGGCCGCGACTGCCTTCGACGAGGGCGCCGTGATCTGCGACGTCGGCGGGGTCCGGGCCGGGGTGGGACCGCAGGTGGATGCGGCCGAGGAGATCCGTCGGGTGGTTCCGTTCATCGCCCGCCTGCGCGAGCAGGTTCCCGATCTTCTGATCAGCGTCGACACCTGGCGCTCGGAGGTGGCGGCCGAGGCCATTGCCGCGGGCGCCGACCTGATCAACGACACCTGGGCCGGGCACGACCCCCAACTGGTCGAGGTCGCCGGCCGGGCCGGCGTCGGCATCGTCTGCTCGCACACGGGCGGCGCCGCCCCGCGCACCGACCCCAGCCAGATCGCATACCCGCTGCGCCCCGGCGCCACGGACGGGCGGGACGGCGTGGTGCAGGACGTCGTCGTGACCCTGCGCACCGGCGCCGCCCGGGCCGTGGCGTGGGGCGTGCCGCCGCACTCGGTCCTGATCGACCCGACCCACGACTTCGGCAAGAACACGTGGCACTCGCTGCACCTGGTCCGTCGCACGGGCGTGCTGGCCGGGCTCGGGTACCCGCTGATGGTGGCGTTGTCCCGGAAGGACTTCGTCGGCGAGAGCCTGGACCTGCCGGTCGACGAGCGACTCGAAGGAACGCTCGCCGCGACCGCGGTCGCGGCCTGGTTGGGCGCTCGGGTATTCCGCGCGCACGACGTCGCGCAGACCCGGCGGGTGCTGGACATGGTGGCGGCGATCCGCGGCGAGGCGCCGCCCCTGCGGGCGGAGCGCGGCCTGACATGAGCGAGCGCCCGGGCGGGAGCAGTCGGGTGAGCGTCCGGGCCACCCGGCGGACGGGCCGGGCCCGTCCGGCGGGCGCCGGGTCCTCGCGCGCGGGCTCCGCCCGGGCAGGGTCCTCGCGGGCGTGGCCCGCGGCCGGATCGCCGAGGGCGTGGCCGTGGTGGGCCCAGGCGGTGGCCGTCTTCGCCGCCGGTCGCGCGGTGAGCGCGGTGATCCTGATCGTCATCTCCCGGTTCCAGGCAGAAAACGGCTGGACGACGGCCAAGCCCTCCTACCTGTCCTACGTGGGGCGGATGTGGGACGCGAGTTGGTACGAGCAGATCGCGTACCAGGGGTACCCGGCGAGCCTCCCGATCGGTGCCGACGGCGTCGTCCAACAGAATGCTTGGGCATTCTTCCCGCTGTTCCCGGGGATCGTCCGGGCGCTCGACGTCGTGACGAGGCTGGGCTGGGACGTCCTTGCCCCGACGGTCGCGCTCGTCGCCGGCGCGGGGGCGGCCGTTGTGATCCACCGCCTCGTCTCCGTCGCCGGCAGCCGGGCGGTGGAGCGGCGCCCGGGTCTGCCCTTGGCGACGGTGGCCGTGGTCAGCTTCTTCCCCGCCGCCCCAGTGCTGCAGGTCGCCTACACGGAATCGCTCGCGCTCCTGCTGGTGGCGGGTTCCCTGCTGCTGCTCGCCCGGCGGAGGTACGAATGGGCGGGCGTGCTCGTGGTCGTCCTCGGGCTGACCCGGGGCGTCGCGCTGCCGATTGCGGCGGCCGTCGGCTGGCACCTGTTCCGGCGGTTCCGGGAGGGCGGGTTGCCGACCCGGGATCTCGCCCGCGGGGCGGGGCTGACCGGCGTCGCCGTCGTCGCGGGTTTCGCCTGGCCGGGGATCTGCGCCTGGGTGATCGGCGATCCGCAGGCCTACCTGCGCACTCAAGCGGCGTGGCGGGGCGGCGGTGGGATCGTGCCGGTGCGGCCGTGGTTCGACGTTTCCCAATGGCTGCTCGGCAGTTGGGGGCCGTGGCTGCTGGTGCTCATCGCGGCAGCGACGGCCGCCATGGTGTTGTCCCCGGTTGCGCGGCGGCTGGGTCCGGAGATGCAGGCGTGGTCGGGCGCCTATCTCGCCTACCTGGTCGTGACGATGCCGTTGACCACGAGCATGATCCGGTATCTGCTGCTCGCCTTCCCCCTTGGCGCGGTCAGCGTCGGCTGGACCCGGTCCAGGATCTGGCTGTGGATCCTGCTGATCGGCTTCGTCGCCGGGCAGGCGTGGTGGGTCTGGGGGCTGTGGCGGCTGACGCCGCCCTCGGGCTGGCCGCCGTAGGTGGAATTCTCGCCGCAACCGCAGTCCGACGCCGGAGGCGTCGGTCCTGTGAACTAGACTAACAGCGGCGTCGACAGTGGTCGGACGGGGTTGCGTGGAGACTGTGCACGAACCCGAGCGGTCGTTGCCCGAGGCCGCCGCCCGCCACCAGCGGGCGTGGAAGGGGACTACGTGAATGGAGTACCACCAATGGCTGCGATGAAGCCGCGGACGGGTGACGGGCCGCTCGAGGTCACCAAAGAGGGACGCGGAATCGTGATGCGGGTTCCGCTTGAGGGCGGTGGCAGGCTCGTGGTGGAACTCAACGCGACCGAGGCGAGCGAACTCGGCGAGGCCCTCCAGGCCGTGGTGGCCTGATTTGAACATGCGTGGCGCCGCGGCGCTCGGGCCGGAATTGCCCGAGGTCCGGAGCGCGCGCGGAAGCCTCGCGGGCGACAGCTTCCCGTCAGGTGCGGACACGGATGCCGTCGTCGTCGCCGTCGCGCCCGCGCGCGAAGCGGCGGACGGCGTCGAGCCCCGCTCCGGCACGGTCGACGCCGCCGCGCGGTACGCGGTCGACCTGGCCGAACTGGCGGATCGGACCGGGGGCCCGGGATTCACGGGTGCGGCGGGGGACATCGCCGGCGTCGATCTGCCGCGTGCCCACGAGGGCGAGGCCGACCTGCCCTGGGCGGACCTGCCGGCGCGAATCGTCCTCGTCGGGATCGGCGGCGGCACGCCGGCCGAACTGCGCAAAGCCGGCGCTGCGGTCGCGGGCGCAACCCGAGGGCTGGGACGGGTCGTGTCCGTGGCGGCCGCCGAAGCCGGCGCCGACGGCGCCCGGGCGTTCGTCGAGGGCTACCTCCTCGCCGGTTATCGGCCGACACCCGTCGACGCCGCCGACCTGTCCGCCGCGCGCGGGGGCGCGGACGTTCCGTCCGCGGCACCGCCGGCGGCGTCCGGCGCGGACCGCCCGGCCCGCGTTCTGGTCATGCTCGGACCCGACGTCGAGGCCGCGATCGCGGCGGCCGAACGGGCCGCCCGGGCGACCTGTTTGGTGCGGGACCTGGCCAACACGCCGGCGAACATCAAGACCCCGAACTGGCTGGCCGAGCGGGTGCAGGCCCTGGGGGCCGGCGCCGGGGTCGCGGTGCGCGTGCTCGACCCGGCCGACCTCGCGGCCGCGGGCCTCGGGGCGATCCTTGCGGTCGGCGCCGGCTCGGCGAGTTCGCCCCGCCTGGTGATCGCGGACTACGTGCCGTCGGGCCGAGTCGCCCGCCGCGCCCGGCACATCGTGCTGGTCGGCAAGGGCATCACGTTCGACACTGGCGGCCTCGACATCAAGCCGCGGACCTCGATGGTCACGATGAAGACCGACATGGCGGGCGCCGCCGTGGCCCTCGCGACGGTCCTCGGCGCCGCCGAGGCCGCCCTGGCGCATCGGGTGACGGCCGTGCTGGCCCTGGCCGAGAACCACTTCGGCGGGGCCTCCTACCGGCCGAGCGACGTCCTGCGCACGGGCTCCGGCCGCACGGTCGAGGTCGGGGACACCGACGCCGAGGGTCGGCTGGTCCTGGCCGACGCGCTCGGCTACGCGGTCGCCGAATGGCACCCGGACGTGCTGATCGACGTCGCCACCCTGACCGGGTCGGCGACGGTCGGGTTGGGCCGCACCCACGCCGCGCTGTTCGCCTCCGACGACGCCCTGGCGGAGCGGTTGATCGAGGCCGGCGAGGCGTGCGGCGAGCGACTGTGGCGGCTGCCACTCGTGCCGGAATACCGGTCCGCACTGCGCTCGGACGTCGCCGACCTGCGCAACGTGCCGCACGAATCGCCGGGTGGCGGAGCCATCACGGCCGCCCTGTTCCTGCAGGAATTCGCCGGCGCGGGCGCTTGGGCGCACCTCGACATCGCCGGGACGGCCCGGCACGTGAGCGGCGGGCCGGGAACCGGGGCGGGCGCCACGGGCTTCGGCGCCCGGGTGCTGCTGCGATACCTGGAGGCGCTGGGCTCGTAGCGCTCAGCGCTTCACGGGGCTCGTAGCGCTCAGCGCTTCACGGCGAGGAGCAGCCCGTCCCCGACGGGCAGCAGGGCCGGGAGGACCCGATCGTCGTCGCGCAGCCGACGCCCGAGTTCGCGCACGATCGTGGTGGCCTCATCCCGGCGGGCCGGGTTGGCCACCCGGTCGCCCGCCAGCGCGCCGTCGACCACCAGGACCCCGCCCGGGCGGAGCAGGCGCAGCGCCTGCTCCGCGTACTCGGGCCAGGAGCGCACGTCCTGGCCGACGAGAACGAGGTCGTACGCGCCGTCGGCCAGCCGGGGCAGGACATCCACCGGCCGGCCGGGAATGGTCCGAGTCCGGGTCGGCCGGATGCCGGCCTCCGCGAAGGCCGCCTTGGCCGCGCGCTGGTGCTCGATCTCGACGTCGATCGTCGTCAGGACTCCGTCGGCCGGCATGCCGCGCAACAGCCAGAGGGAGGCGACGCCGGTCCCGGTCCCGATCTCCACCACCGCCCGCGCGGCGAGCGCGGCCGCGAGTGCGCCGACCGCGGCCCCGGCGCCCGGCGTGATGGCATGGCAGCCCAATTCGGCGGCGCGGTCCCGGCCCCGCAGGAGAACCTCGTCCTCCGGGACGAATTCCTCGCAGTAGACCCAACTCGCCGCCTTGGCGTTGTTCCGGTCGCTGCCGACGTCGATGATGGCCCTCCCTGGTCGGGCGCCGCACTCGGCGCGGGCAGTGTTCCGCTGCGATCGTACCCGGCTCGGCCGGCTCGGCCGTGTTCAGCGGCATTTCTCGGCGCGCTTCGCGGTCGGCTTCCGGAGGCTGCGGTCTCGGCTTCTGTGCACGCCCGGTGGGTGCGTCGGCCGGCTTTGGGAAAGAATCCGGTGGCTCGGGAACACCTCGCGACCGCCGGCAGTTGTCCTGAAATGATGGCAACTGTGATGGACGCAACCACGAGCGCCGATGCGCCGGGCCCGCAGGCGGCCCCGGCGCGTTGGGTGCCGCCGTCCTGGGACGAGATCGTCCGCGAGCACTCGGCTCGCGTCTATCGCCTCGCCTACCGGTTGACGGGTAATCGGCCCGACGCCGAAGACCTGACCCAGGAGGTCTTTATTCGCGTCTTCCGGTCTCTCGCGGGATATACCCCGGGCACCTTCGAAGGTTGGCTGCATCGCATTACCACCAATTTGTTCCTGGATCAGGTGCGCCGCACTCAGCGGATCCGAATGGACGCGATGGGTGCCGACGCCGAGCGCGTCGCCGCCGCGCACGGGGGTGAACCCGAGGAGGGATTCGAGCAGGCCAATCTCGATCAGGACATCCAGCGCGCCCTCGCCGCGCTGGCCCCGCAATACCGGGCCGCCGTCGTCCTGTGCGATATCGAGGGGTTGAGCTACGAGGAGATTGCGGTGACCCTGGGCATCAAGCTCGGCACCGTGCGCTCGCGGATTCATCGCGCGCGAGCGCAGCTGCGGCAGGCGCTCGCCCACCGGGACCCCACCGAGCGGCCCGCGACCGAGGCGGAGGCCGAGCGCGCGACCGAGTCGGAGGCCGTGCGGCCGGTCGGGGGTGGGCGATGACGCACCTGGGCTCCTGGGTCACGGCGCTCGCGGACGGCCAACTCGACGCGGCCACGACCGAGCGGGCGCTCGCACATGTGGCGAATTGCGACCTGTGTGCCGCGGAACTGTCGGGCGTACGGGCTTCGCGGCGCGCCCTCGCCGGGGCGCCCGAGGTCACGCCGACGCCGGAGTTGACCGCCCGCCTGCTCGCGCTGTCGGCCGAGGTGCCGCCGGCGGGGGCGCGGCCGGGTCGCGACCCGGTGCGTTCGTCCGCGCCGCTCGCGCTGACCGGGGCCGGCCCGGGACGTCCGGGCGCCTCCTGGCGCCGGGGCGTCGGCGCCGGGGCCGGCGTCGTCGGCCTGGTCGCGGTCGCGCTGTTCTCGATGGGTGACGCGCCCGTGGTCACGCCCAGCACTCACCTCGCGGAGCCGATCACCGTGCTCGCCGGCGCCGCGACCTTCGACGCCGCCACCGGGCGGCCCGTTGCCGCTGGAGCCGCCCCGGCCGTGACGCTCGACGGGTATCGCCGGCACGGCTTCGTCGGACCGGCCGCCCTGCCGACCGGGTGGAGCGTCGTCTCCGCCCGGCTGGCGGACGACGGCGCGGCGCTCCGGATCGACCTGGCCGCCGGGTCCGGAACGGCGTCGATGGTGGTGCGGGAGCGGACCGGCCGGCTTGACGTGGCCGCCGTGGCCGGGGCGGATACGTGGCGGGAGGCGAACGGGACCGTGTACGTGCTGTCGCGCCGACCGTGGCACCTTGTGTGGCAATCGCGCGCCGCCGTGGTCGATCTAGTGGCGGACGCCGAGGAGGTCGAGGTGCGGGCGCTCGTGGCAGGCTTGCCGCCACACCGATACGATTCCGGCGTCCCGGCGCGAATTCACCGGGGGTGGGCCACCATGACAGGAGCGTTCGGACGGTCATGAGCGATCAACTCCCGGGTACGACGGAGCCCGCCGGGCGCGGGGATGACCTTCCGGGGTCGGCCCCGAACCGGCGGGACGAGGAGACCCTCACCCTCGGTCCGGCTGTGAGCGGCCCCGGTCCGGTTGCGAGCGGCCCCGGTCCGGCTGCGGCCGACCGGACGGCTGCCGGCCCCGCCGGCCCGGTCGATGCGGGCCAGGGTGGCGTGGTCGACGAGCCCACCCGGCGGCTCGCCGGCCCGTTTGCCCCGCCGCGCATACCGGATCCGTATCGCTGGGCGCCGCCCGCCGCGCAGCCCGGTCCGGCCCCGCCGCCGCAGGGCTATCCGCCGCCGGCGAGGATTGATCCGACCCCGACCCTGAGCTATCCGCCGTTGGCCTACCCAGCCCCGTCGGCTCCGCGCCGATCGGGCGCCTCGGACGCCGCGCCTCCGCCGGCCCTCGGACCGGGCGCCGGGCATCCGACGGAACGGCTGTCCCTCGGACCGGGCGCCGGGCATCCGACGCAGCCGCTGCCCCCGAATCTCGGCCGGTACGCCACCCAGCCATTCGCCCCGCCGCTCAGCCCATCGCTCACCCCGCAGCCGAACCCGGCATTCGGTTCGCAGCCGGGGTCACCATTCGGCCCGCAGCCGAACCCGCACCCCAACCCCCAGTTCCCACCGCCCGCCGATCACGGCGGCGCCCGCGGCCCGGGCGCACCGCCCCGACGAGGTCGCACGGGCGGGCTGCTGGTCACGGTCGCCCTCCTGGCGCTGGTCGCCGGTGCCGGGGGCGGGATCGCTGCCGACCGCTTGCTGAGCGACTCCGATGCGGTGACCGCCACCGGCCCGGTGCTGCCCCCGGTCCAACAGCAGGGCGGCTCGCGGCCGGCCGGCTCCGTCGCCTCGGTCGCCCGCGCGGTGCAGCCGAGTGTGGTGACCATCCTGGCGGACAGCGCCGACGGGGCGGCCACCGGATCGGGCTTCGTCCTGCGGTCGGACGGCTACATCCTGACGAACAATCACGTCGTGGCCGCGGTCAGCGGCAGCGGCGCGATCACCGTCACGTTCTCGGACGGGCACCAGAGCAAGGCGAAGCTGATCGGTCGAACTGCGGACTATGACCTCGCCGTCCTCAAGGTGAGCGACACCGGACTCAAGGCACTCGCGCTCGGCGACTCGGACGCCGTCGTGGTCGGCGATCTGGTGGTTGCCGTGGGCGCGCCGCTCGGCCTGAACGGCACCGTCACCACGGGCATTGTCAGCGCCCTGCACCGGCCGGTGCAGGCCGGCAGTTCGGCTGACGCGGCATTCATCGACGCGATCCAGACCGACGCCGCGATGAACCCCGGAAACTCCGGCGGGCCGCTGGTCAACGGTTCGGGCCAGGTGATCGGCGTCAACTCGGCGATCGCGCAGGCGCCCGGCACGGGCGCGGCGACCGGCTCGATCGGGTTGGGCTTCGCCATCCCGTCCAATCAGGCCCGCCGCACCGCGGAGCAGTTGATCAAGACGGGTAAGGCGACCTACCCCGTCATCGGCGTCCTGCTCGACTCGACCTACCGGGGCGAGGGCGTGCGGGTCGCGGCGGACGGGGCGCGGGGCACCGAGCCGGTGACGCCGGACGGCCCGGCGGACACCGCCGGAATCAAGTCCGGGGACGTCATCCTGGCCATCGACGGGCGGCCGGTGACCCATTCGGATGAGTTGATTGTGGCGATCCGCGCCAAGGCGCCCGGCGACACCGTCACGCTGAAGGTGCGCTCGGGCGGGTCGACGAAGGACGTTCGGGTCGTGCTCGACGAAGTCACGAGCGAGTAGCCTGGCACCGTGTTCGGGATCAACGGTGGCGAGTTCGTCGTCCTACTGATCGTCGCGCTGATCATCATCGGTCCGGAGCGGTTGCCGGGTTATGCCGAACAATTGGGGCGCCTCGCGCGCCAGGCGCGGGGGATGCTCCAGGACGCACGGACCAGGGTTCAGGACGAACTCGGCGATGACTTCTCCGAGGTGGACTGGTCCAAGCTCGATCCCCGCCAGTACGACCCCCGCCGGATCGTGCGTGAGGCGCTTTTCGACGACCCGGTCGCGCCCGGCGGGAGCGGGCCGAATTCGGCCTCGACGGCGCCCGTGCGCCCGGCCGTGGCGAAGCTTGAGGGGCCTGCTCCCTTCGACGACGAAGCGACCTGAGGCGATTCTGCTCCTGCGCTGATGACCTGTCAGAATGGGCGAATGGCAATACCCGGCTCGAACGCTTCGCTGCCTCGGATCCTGTCCGGTATGCAGCCCACGGAGGACTCCCTCCACCTCGGCAACTACATCGGCGCCCTGCGCCAGTGGGTCTCCCTCCAGGACGCATATGACGCGCTGTACTGCGTCGTCGATCTGCATGCCCTGACGGTCAACCCGGATCCCGCCCGGCTGCGCGAACGCACCCGCCGCACCGCCGCGCAATACCTCGCGGGCGGCGTCGACGTCGAGCGGTCCGCCCTGTTCGTGCAATCCCATGTGCCGCAGCACGCGGAACTCGCGTGGATCCTGTCCTGTCAGACGGCGTTCGGTGAGGCCGGACGAATGACCCAGTTCAAGGACAAGTCGGCCAAGCACGGCTCGTCCGCGACCAGTGTGGGCCTTTTCACATATCCGATCCTGATGGCCGCGGACATTCTGTTGTACGGCGCCGCACTCGTGCCCGTGGGGGAGGACCAGCGCCAGCACCTGGAGTTGACCCGGGACCTGGCCGAGCGGATGAATGCCCGCTTCGGCGCCGGGACCTTCGTCGTGCCGGACGCCCACATCGTGCGCGGGGTGGCGAAGATCTTCGATCTGCAGGAGCCGACGGCCAAGATGAGCAAGTCGACCGGGGCGGGCAAGGGGGTCGTCTGGCTGCTCGAGGATCCGGCCGTGGCCCGGAAGCGGATTCGGTCGGCGGCAACGGACTCGCAGACCGAGGTGAGGTTCGATCCGGAGGCCAAGCCGGGGGTCTCGAACCTGCTGACCATCTTCGCCGCCCTGACGTCGCGAACCCCGCAGGAGATCGCGGCGGACTACGACGGGCAGGGGTACGGCAAGCTCAAGGTTGACCTGGCCGATGTCGTCGTCGACTTCCTGGTGCCCTTCCAGGCCCGGGCGAACGAGTACCTGTCCGACCCCGCCGAACTGGACGCCGTGCTGGCGCGCGGGGCCGCGCGCGCCCGCGAGATGGCCGCTCCGACCCTGGCCCGCGTGTACGAGCGGGTCGGACTGCTGCCGTCCGGCATCGACCGGGTGAGCCCGGCATGAGGATCCCCGAGTGCGGTGAGGGGCAGACGCGGATCGGCGTCGCCATCCCCGTCCCGGACCCCTTTGCGGCGGAACTGCAGCAGGCTCGGGATTCGTTCGGCGACCCACTCGCCTTCCTGATCGAGCCGCACATCACGTTGCTCGGCCCGACGGTGGTCGACCTGGACCGGATGGAGCAGGCTTGTGCGCACCTGACCAGGGTCGCGGGACTCGCCACGCCGTTCCGGGTCCAGTTGCGTGGTTCCGCCAGTTTCCGGCCGGTGTCGCCGGTGGTCTTTGTGCAGGTGGTGCGGGGGATCGCCGAATGCGAGCGCCTGGAGCAGGCGGTCCGGTCCGGGCTGTTCAAGCAGGACCTGCGGTTCAACTACCACCCGCATGTGACCGTGGCGCACGACGTTCCGGAGCGCAATCTCGACGCCGCCTTCGACGCGATGGCCGACTACGACGCGCAGTTCGATGTGACCCACCTCGACCTGTACGAGCACGGCGACGACGGGACTTGGCGCACCCGCGAGGAGTTTCCGCTCGGGCGGTGAGGCGTTGCCCGCACCGGTGCGACGTCCAGCGGACCGAGGCCAGGGCGGTCGGGCCGCTGTGATCGTGGTCGGGCACATTGCCGCGATCGCTCGAGTCGCCGGCGCGCCCGTAGCCACCCGGAATGTCGCCGACTTCGAACCGCTCGGGGTGGACGTCATCGACCCCTGGGACGCCGCGGCCGACGGTTGAGCAGCGGGCGCCCGGTCGGGCCCCCGGCGAAGCGCCGGGGACCCGACCGGAACCGCAACAGCCCGGGTCAGAACGCGCGGGAGACCATCGCCCGCTTGACCTCCTGGATCGCCTTGGTGACCTCGATGCCGCGAGGGCAGGCGTCGGTGCAGTTGAAGGTCGTGCGGCAGCGCCACACGCCCTCCTTGTCGTTGAGAATCTCCAGCCGCTGCTGGGCGCCCTCGTCCCGCGAATCGAAGATGAACCGGTGCGCGTTGACGATCGCGGCAGGCCCGAAGTACTGCCCGTCGGTCCAGAACACCGGGCAGGACGTGGTGCAGCAGGCGCACAGGATGCACTTGGTGGTGTCGTCGAAGCGCGCCCGCTGTTCGGCGGACTGGATTCGCTCCCGGCTCGGCTGGTTCCCGGACGTGATGAGGAACGGCATGATCTCGCGGTAGGAGGCGAAGAACGGCTCCATGTCCACCACGAGGTCCTTGACCAGCGGCAAGCCCTTGATCGGCTCGACGACGATCGGTTTGTTCGGGTTGACGTCCTTGATCAGGGTCTTGCAGGCGAGTCGGTTGCGGCCGTTGATCCGCACGGCGTCGGAACCGCAGACGCCGTGTGCGCAGGACCGCCGGAAGGTCAGCGAACCGTCCAGTTCCCATTTGATCTTGTGCAGGGCGTCGAGCACCCGATCGGTGCCGTGCACGGTGATCGTGAAGTCGTCCCAGTACGCCTCGGTACCGTGCTTCGACTCCGGGTTGTAGCGCCGGATCCGCATGGTGACCTGGAAGGACGGCACGAAGCCGGCCTGCCCGGCCGCGGCGGGGGTGTCGAGTGTCGCGGTCATCAGTACTTACGCTCCATCGGCTCGTACCGGGTCTGGATCACGGACTTGGAGCCCAGGACGACCTTGTAGTCGTCGAATCGGGCCACCTCGTCGAAGTAGCCCGCCACGTGCCCGTCCGCGGTGTCGCTCGCACTCGGCGGCCGGCGGTAGGCCATCGTGTGCAGCATGTAGTGCGCGTCGTCCCGGTCCGGATAGTCCTCGCGGAAGTGCCCGCCGCGGGACTCCTTGCGGTTCAGCGCGCCGATCACGGCGACCTCGGCGATGTCGAGCAAGAAGCCGAGTTCGATCGCCTCCAGCAACTCCGTGTTGAACAGCCTTCCCTTATCCTGCACCGAGACGCTGCGGTACCGCTTCTGCAACTCGCGGATGTCGGCGAGGGCCTGGGCCAGGGAGTCGCCGGTGCGGAAGACCTGGGCGTTGGCGTCCATCGTCTCCTGCAGGGCCTGACGCACCTGCGCCGGCCGTTCGCCGTCGGGCCGCGTGCGCATGTCCTCGAGCTTGGCGACGACGTCGGCGGCCGGATCCGTCGGCAGGTCGTGGAACTCGGCCGTCTGCGCGTACTGCGCCGCCGTGCGCCCCGCTCGCTTGCCGAAGACGTTGATGTCCAGCAGCGAGTTGGTGCCCAGCCGGTTGGAGCCGTGCACGGAGACGCAGGCGCATTCGCCCGCCGCGTACAGCCCCCTCACGACGTCGGTACCGTTGCGCAGCACCTCGCCGGCGACGTTGGTCGGGATGCCGCCCATCGCATAGTGCGCGGTGGGGTAGACCGGCACCGGCTCGGTGTAGGGCTCGATGCCCAGGTACGTGCGCGCGAACTCGGTGATATCCGGGAGCTTGGCGTCGATGTGCGCCGGCTCGAGGTGGGTCAGGTCGAGCAGGACGTAGTCCTTGTTCGGCCCGGCGCCCCGGCCCTCGCGGACCTCGTTCGCCATGGACCGGGCGACGATGTCGCGCGGGGCGAGGTCCTTGATGGTCGGGGCGTAGCGCTCCATGAACCGCTCGCCGTCGGCGTTGCGCAGGATGCCGCCCTCGCCGCGGGCGGCCTCCGAGAGGAGGATGCCGAGCCCGGCCAGCCCCGTGGGATGGAACTGGAAGAACTCCATGTCCTCCAGCGGCAGGCCGCGGCGGTAGCACAGTGCCATCCCGTCCCCGGTCAGCGTGTGCGCGTTTGACGTGGTCTTGAAGATCTTGCCCGCACCGCCGGTGGCGAAGACGATCGCCTTGGCCTGGAAGACGTGGATCTCACCCGTCGCCAGGTCGTAGGCGACGACGCCGGTCGCGTTGACCTCCTCGCCCTCGGGGACGTCCTCGGCCGCGAGGTTGTGGTCGGTGAGCAGGTCCAGCACGTAGAACTCGTTGAAGAATTCGACGTTCTGCTTCACGCAGTTCTGGTAGAGCGTCTGCAGAATCATGTGACCGGTGCGGTCCGCGGCGTAGCAGGCGCGCCGGACGGCGGCCTCACCGTGGTTGCGGGTGTGGCCGCCGAAGCGGCGCTGGTCGATCCGGCCCTCGGGGGTGCGGTTGAAGGGCAAGCCCATCCGCTCCAGGTCGAGGACGGCGTCGATCGCCTCCTTGGCCATGATCTCGGCCGCGTCCTGGTCGACGAGGTAGTCACCGCCCTTGACGGTGTCGAACGTGTGCCATTCCCAGTTGTCCTCCTCGACGTTGGCGAGGGCGGCGCACATGCCGCCCTGGGCCGCGCCGGTGTGGGACCGGGTGGGGTACAGCTTGGAGATGACGGCGGTGCGGGCTCGGCCGGAAGCCTCCAGGGCCGCGCGCATGCCTGCGCCGCCCGCGCCGACGATCACGACGTCGTACTGGTGGGTCTGCATCGGGGTCGATGCCTCCTGTGGATCGATTCGGGCGTCAGGCGTGGCAGAAGGACGGCAGCAGGTCGGCCGCGGCGCCGCTCGGGCACGGGTCGAACGTGAAGATCACGAGGGTCCCGAGCACGACGACGATCGCGAACGCGACGTACAGCAGCAGCTTGAGGGTCAGCCGCGTGCCGTCCCGCTCGGCGTAGTCGTTGATGATCGTGCGCACGCCGTTCGTGCCGTGGATCATCGCGAGCCAGAGCATCAGCAGGTCCCACACCTGCCAGACGGGGTTGGCCCACTTGCCGGCCACGAAGCCGAAGTCGATCGAGTGCACCCCGTCGCCCGTCATCAGGTTCACGAACAGGTGCCCGAAGATCAGGACGACGAGCAGCGCGCCGGAGGCACGCATGAAGACCCAGGAGTACAGCTCGAAGTTGCCGCGGGTCGTCTTGCGCCGCAGGTACGGGTCGCGCGGGGCGGCGACCGCGAGGGTTCGCTCGCTCATCTCAGTGGCCTCCGAACACGTTCATCAGGTGGCGGGGCAGGAAGCCGGCCATTGTCACGACAAAAAGTCCCACAACGACCCAGAGCATCACCTTCTGGTACTTGGGACCCTTGGCCCAGAAGTCGACCAGGATGATCCGGATGCCGTTGAAGGCGTGGAACACGATGGCGGCCACGAGGCCGGCCTCGCCCAGCCCCATGATCACGGTCTGGTAGGTGCCGATCACGGCGTTGTAGGACTCGGGCGAGACGCGCACGACGGCAGTGTCGAGCACATGGACGAGGAGGAAGAAGAAGATAAGCACGCCGGTCACGCGGTGCGCGACCCACGACCACATGCCTTCACGGCCGCGGTACAGCGTGCCGGCGGGAGCACTGGGCACTGGAGGGGCCTCCCTGTGGCGATTTGGGCGATGACTGAGAACGGCCACCGGGAGCCGTCGTTGGCATCACTACTCGTCCCTACGATAGTGACCCGCGTGCCGGGATGGGACTCCCCGCGCGAAGTGTGGCGATCATCAAACGCGTTTGTGATTTAATTCACAACACTGTGTCAGAAACATCTTCCGCCGGCGGTGGATCCGACCCTCCGCGCCTGGCCGTAATCGGCCGAAATGGCGCGACTGGCCCTGGAGGGTGCGGCCGTTCGAATCAGGGCACCCGACGACGTCGACCCGTCCGGCGCGGGCGCCGAACCGGTCCTCGCCCCGCGGGCCGCCGCCACGGCACCCGATTGAGGTATCACTCAGCCAGGGCCCGGGATGCGGGTACCGTGCCCTCATGACCTCCCCGATTCCCGGGTTCTTCGCCGTCGTCCCCGCCGGTGGCGCGGGCACTCGGCTGTGGCCGTTGTCCCGCGCCGGCGCGCCGAAGTTCCTGCACGACCTGACCGGCTCCGGCCGGAGCCTGCTGCAGGCCACCGTCGACCGGTTGCTGCCCCTGGCCGGGCCGGACGGCGTCGTGCTGGTGACCGGGCACCGTCACGTGACGGCCGCCGCGGCCCAACTGGATCTTCCGCCGGCGGCGATCCTCGCCGAGCCGTCGCCCCGGGATTCGATGGCGGCGATCGGGCTGGCGGCGGCGGTCCTGGAGCGCCGGCACGGCGACGTCGTGATCGGCTCCTTCGCCGCCGATCAGGTCATCACGGACCACCAGGAATTCGAGTCCGCCGTCCGGGAGGCGGTGGCGGCCGCCCGGGCCGGGTACGTCGTGACCATCGGCATCGCGGCCTCCCGGCCGTCGACGGCGTTCGGCTACGTTCGCACCGGCGCCCCGCTCGGCGTCGAGGGCGCGCCGCGCGCCCGGCACGCCGTGGCCTTCACCGAGAAGCCTGACGCCGCGACTGCGGCCCAGTACCTCGCCTCGGGGGAGTACCGCTGGAACGCGGGCATGTTCATCGTCCGCGCGGCGGTGCTGCTCGATCACCTCGCCCGGCTGCGGCCGGAGTTGGCCTCGGGGCTGCGCCGGATCGCGCAGGCCTGGGACGGCCCGGCCCGGGCCGCGGTCCTGGCCGAGGTGTGGCCCGGCCTGGAGAAGATTGCGATCGATCATGCGGTCGCCGAGCCGGTCGCCGCGACCGGCGGCGTCGCCGTCGTGCCCGGCACGTTCGGCTGGGACGACCTGGGCGACTTCAACTCGCTCGCCGCCGTCTTGCCGTCGGTCGACGGCGCGGGGTCGAAGGTGCTCGGCGACGGGGGCCTGGTGGTGCGCGAGCTGAGCGCAGGCTCGGTCGTGGTCCCGGCCTCCGGCCGGGTGGTCACGGTGCTCGGGCTGGACGACGTCGTCGTGGTCGACACGCCGGACGCGCTGCTGGTGACGACCCGCGCGCGGGCGCAGCAGGTCAAGTCCGTGGTCGATGCGCTGCGCGAGCGCGGCCTCGAGGAACTGCTGTGATGGGCACCGCGGCGCGGCCGGCCGGGAACGGGCGGGCGATCCGGGCGCACCATACGCTCGACGGATGAGCGCGGCGGCTCGGCCCGAACTGGGCGGCGCACAGATCTCCGACCGGCCGGTTCGCCCGCGCGGCACCCGGTCGGCCTTCCTCGCCCGGGCGACGGCGCGCCGCCTGGACGAACTGGTGACGATCCGGCGCGACCTGCACCAACACCCGGAGACTTCGCATCGGGAGACCCGCACGACGGCGGTGATCGCCGAGCGGCTGCTCGCGGCCGGCCTGCAGCCCCGGCCGCTGCCGGGCACGGGTGTCATCTGCGACGTGGGGCCCGAGCCGGCGCCGGGCGAGGGCCGGATCGCGCTTCGGGCGGACATCGACGCGCTGCCGCTGCCGGATCGCTGCGAGTTGCCGTTCGCCTCGGCGACGCCCGGCGTGGCGCACGCCTGCGGGCACGACGTGCATACGGCCGTGGTCCTCGGCGCAGGGTTTGCGCTCGCCGACCTCCACGCGGCGGGGGACCTGGACCGGGGCGTCCGGCTGATCTTCCAGCCCGCCGAGGAGGTCCAGCCCGCCGGGTCGCTGGACGTGATCGCGGCGGGCGCCCTGGACGGCGTCGCCGAGATCTACGCGGTGCACTGCGATCCGAAGGTGGACGTGGGTCAGGTCGGCACGCGGATCGGTCCGATCACCTCCGCGTCGGACCAGATTTCCGTGACGGTGACCTCGCAGGGCGGCCACACCTCGCGCCCGCACCTGACCGGCGACGTCGTCTACGCGCTCGGGCAGGTCATCACCCAGGTCCCGGCGGTGCTGGGGCGCCGGCTCGACCCGCGGTCCGGGGTCAACCTCACGTGGGGGGCGGTGCAGGCCGGGTCGGTGCACAACGCGATCCCGAGCACCGGCACCCTGCGCGGCACGCTGCGCTGCCTGGACGTGCGCGCCTGGGAGCTCGCCGGCCGGGTGCTGCAGGACGCCGTCGAGCAGGTCATTGCGCCGTACGAGGTGGAGGTCGCGGTGCACCGGGTCCGCGGCGTGCCGCCGGTGGAGAACGACGCGCGGTGTACCGGATTGCTCGAGGCCGCCGCTCACGACGTGATCGGGCCCCACGCCGTCGTGCTCACTGAACAGTCGCTGGGGGGCGAGGACTTCGCCTGGTATCTCACCAAGGTGCCGGGCGCCATGGCCCGGCTCGGCACCCGGACCCCGGGCGGACATACCTTCGACATTCACCAGAGCGATTTGCGCGTCGACGAGCGAGCGATCGACGTCGGCGCCAAACTGCTCGCGCGAGTGGCGGCGGGCTGAGCGACTCGGGACGCCTTGTCGGCCGACGTCGGCCGACGAAAAGGAACCCGGCGGGACGCAAGGTGACGCTTGGATAACGAACGCCGGCAGGACCGGTCTCGCGGACGTGCCGCGCTGCAGGCGTGGCTAGTCTCGGAAATGACGGCGGTCGTAAGGCCCCGCGGTTCCTCCTGCCACGGGTGCCCCTGGAGGAACCAACGACCATGGGGGCATCGAATGACATGAGAGGAGTCCCACGTGAGGACAGCCGGCAAGTTCACGGCCTTGGCGGCCATTGCGGCGCTCAGTCTGGCGGCCTGTGGCAGCGCCCCGGAGTCCGACGACTCGGGCAGCTCGTCGAAGGCGCCGACCTCGAGCGTGAGCGCGGTTGCCGGCTTCAAGCCGTGCATCGTCTCCGACCTCGGTGGCTTCGACGACAAGAGTTTCAACCAGCTCAGCTTCGAGGGCGCCAACCAGGCCGCCCAGGAACTGGGCACCGACCTGGTTCAGATCCAGTCCAACGCGGCCAGCGACTACAAGCAGAACCTGCAGAGCCTGGTCGACCAGAACTGCGGCGTGATCGTGTCGGTCGGGTTCAACTTGTCCGCGCCCACGGTCGAGTCCGCGCGGGCGAACCCGGACGGGCACTACGTCCTGATCGACGACGCGGCGGACAACAACACGGGCGACACGACTGACGGCAAGCCGGACGGAAAGAAGGACGCCGAGAACATCAAGCCCCTGCTCTATGACACGGCGCAGGCCGCATTCCTCGCCGGTTACCTCGCCGCCGGCTACTCGAAGGCCGGCAAGGTCGGCACCTACGGCGGCCTGGAGATCCCGACCGTCACGATCTTCATGGACGGCTTCAAGCAGGGCGTCGACTACTACAACAAGGCCAAGGGCAAGAACGTCCAGATCTTCGGGTGGGGCGGCAACTCCAATGCCTTCACCGGTGGTTTCGACGCGAACGAGAAGGCCAAGACGACGGCCAAGAACGTGATCGACCAGGGCATCGATGTCCTGCTGCCGGTCGGCGGGCCGATTTACCAGTCCGGCCTGGCGGCGATCCAGGACTCCGGCCGCGACATCGCGCTGATCGGCGTCGACGCGGACCTCTTCCTGACCGACCCGAAGACCGCAGACTACGTGCTGACCTCCATCCAGAAGAAGATGGACGTCTCCACCAAGGAAGCGGTCCTGGCCGCGGGCCAGGGCGAGTTCGACGCGACCGCGTACATCGGCACGCTCAAGAACGGCGGCGTGGACATTGCGCCGCTGCACAACTTCGAGAGCAAGGTCGACTCCGCGCTGGTGCAGGAGGTGAACGACCTCAAGGCGAAGGTCATCTCGGGTGAGGTCCCGGTCACGTCCTACCTGGCCGGCCAGTAAGGCAACCTCTGGCGGGGAGGCCGGCGGCTTCGCCGGCCTCCCCGCTGCCGTCTTCGACCCGTCCCTGTCCACCGCCACGAGCGCCGATCGCCGAGGGGATCAGATGAAACTCGAACTTCGAGGTATCACCAAGCGATTCGGATCGCTTGTCGCGAACGACCACATCGATCTCGAGGTGAGTTCCGGCGAGATCCTGTGCCTGCTCGGCGAGAACGGGGCCGGCAAGTCCACCCTGATGAACGTGCTCTACGGCCTGTACACCGCGGACGAGGGTGAGGTCCTGCTCGACGACGAGGTGCAGCACTTCAGCGGGCCCGGCGACGCGATGGCGGCCGGGATCGGCATGGTGCACCAGCACTTCATGCTGATCCCGGTCTTCACCGTGGCGGAGAACGTGATCCTCGGGCACGAACAAACGCTGCCCGGCGGCCGGCTCGACCTGGAAGCAGCCCGTGCCAAGGTGCGCGAGATCTCCGCCCGGTTCGGCTTCGACATCGACCCGGATGCCGTGGTCGAGGACCTTCCGGTCGGGGTCCAACAGCGGGTCGAGATCATCAAAGCGTTGTCCCGGGATGCGAAGGTCCTCGTTTTCGACGAGCCGACCGCCGTCCTGACCCCGCAGGAGACCGATGAACTGATGGGGATCATGCGGGTCCTGCGGGACGGCGGCGCCGCGATCATTTTCATCACCCACAAGCTTCGCGAGGTGCGTGAGGTGGCGGACCGGATCACGGTGGTCCGGCTCGGCCGGGTGGTCGGCGAGGCGCCGCGGGACGCGACCAACGCCCAACTGGCCGCCATGATGGTCGGCCGCACGGTCGAACTGACGGTGCACAAGAAGCCGCCGGCGCTCGTCGAGTCCCGGCTCGAGGTCGAGGACCTCTCGGTCACGGACCCGTTCGGGCGGGTGCTGGTGGACGCCATCACCTTCTCGGTGCGCGGCGGCGAGATCCTCGTCGTCGCGGGGGTTCAGGGCAATGGGCAGACCGAACTGACCGAGGCGCTGCTGGGGCTCCAGGAGCGGGTGACCGGCAGCATTCGGTTGAACGGCACCGAACTGGTCGGCCGGACGGTGCGCCAGATCCTCGATGCGGGCGTCGGCTTTGTCCCCGAGGACCGCCAGGTCGACGGCCTGGTGGGCGAGTTCACCATCGCCGAGAACCTCATGCTGAACCGCGCCACCGGCGCGCCCTTCGTCCGGCGGGGAAACCTCCAACTCGGGGCGCGGGACCGGTTCGCAAGCCGCACGGCGGAGGAATTCGACGTGCGCTCGCAGGGCATCGGCACCCGGGCGAGCCGGCTGTCCGGCGGCAACCAGCAGAAGGTGGTGCTCGCCCGGGAATTGTCCCGCGATTTGCGCCTGTTCGTGGCCGCGCAGCCGACCCGCGGGGTCGACGTCGGCTCGGTCGAATTCATTCACAAGCGGATCGTCGAGACCCGCGACGCCGGCGTCCCGGTTGTGGTTGTGGCCACCGAACTCGACGAGGTGCTCGCCCTGGCCGACCGGATCATGGTCATGTACCGCGGCCGGGTGGTCGGCATCGTGCCGGGGACGACATCCCGCGAGACGCTCGGCCTGATGATGGCCGGGATCGTGCCCGAGCCCGAAGGGGAGGCCGCATGAGCGGCAACGTGCCCGAGCCCGGCGTCGAGGGCGCCGGCGCCGAACCGAGCGAGGGCGCGCCCGTGCGCGGCGGCGGAACGGTCGCCGACGCCGGGCCGGCGGCCGCACCGGACGACCGCTGGCGGGCCGCGTTCCGGCAGATGATGTCCGGGGGGTGGGCCGTCTCGCTCGGTGCGGTGCTGCTGGCCGTCCTGGTCGGGTCGGTGATGATCGCCGCCACGGACGAGGGCGTCCAGGAGGCATCGTCCTACTTCTTCGCCCGCCCGGGTGACACCCTGGCGGCGATCGGTGACGCCATCGGGGGCGCCTATTCCGCCCTGTTCCAGGGCTCGGTCTACAACTTCGGGGCGTCGAGCTTCCAGGCAGGCATCCGGCCGCTCACCCAGACGCTGACCTTCGCGACGCCGCTGATCGCGGCCGGGCTCGGGGTCGCCCTCGCCTTCCGGGCCGGGTTGTTCAACATCGGCGGTCAGGGCCAGATCCTGATGGCCGCCGCCGGCGCCGGCTGGATCGCGCTGCGGGTCACCTTGCCGTTCCCGTTGCACCTGATCGTCGCCGTCCTGGTCGGCATGCTGGCCGGCGCGCTGTGGTCCGGGATTGCGGGCGTGCTGAAGGCGCGCACCGGTGCGCACGAGGTGATCGTCACGATCATGCTGAACTACACGGCGTTCTACCTGCTGTCCTACCTGCTCTCGACCCAGGGGGCGCTCCAACCGGCCGGCACCACGAACCCGCTGACGTCCAGCACGCCGACGAACGCACAACTGCCGAAGCTGCTCGGCTCGCGCTATGACCTGCACCTCGGCTTTATCCTCGCCCTGCTCGCCGTGGCCTACGTCTGGTGGCTGCTCAACCGGTCCAGCACCGGATTCGCGTTCCGCGCCGTGGGCGAGAACCCCCGCGCGGCTCGGGTGGCGGGGATGAATGTCCCCCGGGTGATCGTCAGCTCGATGCTGATCGCGGGCGCATTGACCGGCCTCGCCGGGACGACTCAGGTCCTCGGCCTGGTCACCACCGGCTTCGGCTCGGATATCGACGCCGGCATCGGGTTCGACGCGATCACGGTGGCCCTGCTCGGCGGTTCCTCGCCGCTCGGGGTGCTCGGGGCCGGGTTGTTGTTCGGTGCGTTCAAGGCGGGTGGTACCGCGATGCAGGCGTCCCAGGGCATCCCCATTGAGATTGTGCTCGTCGTGCAGTCGTTGATCGTCCTGTTCATCGCGGCCCCGCCGCTGGTGCGGGCGATCTTCCGGCTGCCCCAGCCCGAGGCCGGCGGTCGACGTCGGACCCGCAAGGCCGCGGGCAAGCGCACCGATTCCGATCGTCGGACCGAGGCGAAGGTGGTGTCCCGATGAGCGCGCCCATCGCAGTCGCGCCTGAACCGGCCGTCGTCGAGAGCCGGACCGTCGCGGTGGTGAACTGGAAGGCGGCCACGGTGCTCGGCGTCGTCACGGCGCTGTTCGCCCTGCTGCTCCTGCTCGCGCCGCGGGCCGGGGACGCGACGTTCGACTGGTCGTCGCGCGAGGACCTGCTCCACCTGCCGAACACCGCGGTGCCCGGCACGGCGACCGCGTGGCTCTGCGTCGCGGTGATGGCCCTGCTGACGGGCGTCGCGGTGCTGCGCACCCGTGCGGTCGGCCGGGCGCCCGGCTGGGTCTCGGCGGTCTTCGCGATCGTCGGCCTCTTCGGCTTCCTGGCCTGGGCGGCTGCCGGCGGTCAGGGCAGCCTGTCCGTGGTCGGTCTGCTGACCGGCGCGATCGGGCTCGCGGTGCCGATCGCGTACGGCGCGATGGGCGGCGTGATCGGCGAACGTGCCGGCGTCGTCAACATCGCCATCGAGGGGCAGTTGCTGGCCGGCGCGTTCGTCGCCGCCGTGGCCGACACGCTCACCGGCAGTCCGTGGGTGGGCGTGCTCGCCGCCATCCTCGCGGGGATGGCGGTCGCCCTCGTGCTCGGCCTGTTCACCATCACCTACGCCGTCAACCAGATCATCGTGGGCGTCGTGCTGAATGTGCTGATCCTGGGCCTGACCAGCTTCTTCTATTCGCAGGTCTTGGTGCCCGACGCCGCGCGGCTGAACACGACGACCCGGTTCACCCGGATCGAGATTCCCGGGCTGTCGAAGATCCCGGTGATCGGGCCGGTGCTGTTCGACCAGACGGTCGTCGTCTACCTGCTGTTCGTGGTTATTGCCGCGGTGTGGTTCCTGCTGTTCCGGACCCGTTGGGGCCTGCGCGTGCGGTCGGTCGGCGAGCATCCGAAGGCGGCCGACACGGTGGGCATCAAGGTGCTCGCGACTCGATACCGGGCGCTGATCCTGGCCGGCGGCATCGCGGGCATCGGTGGGAGTTTCTTCACCGTGGTGTCGATCTCCTCGTTCAACAAGAACATGACGGCGGGGGCGGGCTTTATCGCGCTCGCGGCCGTCATCTTCGGCAAGTGGCATCCCGTGCGCGCGGCGCTCGCGGCACTGCTGTTCGGCTTCGCGACGAACCTGCAGTCTGTGCTCTCCGTGGTCGGCTCGCCGGTGCCGAGCCAATTCATGCTCATGCTGCCGTACGTCGTGACGATCCTGGCCGTGGCCGGGCTGGTCGGTGCGTCCCGCCCGCCGGCGGCGGACGGTGAGCCGTACGTGAAGGAGTAGCCATGGACCGCGGCAGGGTGGAACCGGGCGGCGTGGAACCGGGCGGCGTGGAATCGGCTGGTCCGCGGACCGTCGCCGACGTGACCGAGGCGGACTGGGCGCGCCTGCACGACGCCGCAATCACCATGGCGGCTCGCGCCTACGCGCCCTATTCGGGATACCCGGTCGGCGCGGCCGCGTGCGCCGACACGGGGCGAACGGTGCTGGGCTGCAACGTGGAGAACGCCGCGTACGGGGTGACGCTTTGCGCCGAGTGCTCGCTCGTCTCGCAGTTGATCGGCACCGGCGGCGGCCGGCTCCTCGCGCTGGTCTGCGTGAACGGCGTCGGCGACCTCATCCTGCCGTGCGGGCGCTGCCGGCAACTCCTGTGGGAGCACGGCGGGCCGGACCTGCTGGTGGCGACGCCCGGCGGGCGACGCTCGATCGCCGCCCTGCTGCCCGACGCCTTCGGGCCGGGCGACCTCGCCGCCGTCGCAGCGCCCGGGGGGCGACCGTGAGCGAGCCGTTCGACGCGCCGGACGTCATCCGGACCAAGCGCGACCGGGGCCGGCTGTCCGATGCGCAGATCGATTGGGTGATCGACGCCTACACCCGCGGCGTCGTCGCCGAGGAGCAGATGGCCGCTCTCGCGATGGCGATTCTCCTCAACGGGATGGACCGCCCGGAGATCGCCCGCTGGACCCGGGCGATGATTGCGACCGGCGAGCGGCTGAGCTTTGCCGGCCTGGGCCGCCCCACGGTCGACAAGCACTCGACGGGCGGCGTGGGCGACAAGATCACGCTGCCACTCGCGCCGCTGGTGGCGGCCTTCGGTCCGGCCGTGCCGCAACTGTCCGGGCGCGGCCTGGGGCACACCGGTGGGACCCTTGACAAGCTGGAGTCGATCCCCGGCTGGCGCGCGGCGCTGAGCACCGCGGAGATGATGGCCGCCCTGGCGGGGGTCGGGGCGGTGATCTGCCAGGCCGGGCAGGGCCTCGCGCCGGCGGACCGGAAGCTGTACGCGCTCCGCGATGTCACCGCGACCGTCGAGACGATCCCGCTGATCGCCTCCTCGATCATGAGCAAGAAGATCGCCGAGGGCACGGGTGCGCTCGTGCTCGATGTCAAGGTCGGCTCCGGTGCCTTCATGAAGGAGGCCGATTCCGCGCGCGAGTTGGCCCGCACCATGGTCGATCTGGGCACGGACGCGGGGGTCCGCACCGTCGCGCTGTTGACGGATATGTCGACGCCGTTGGGCCGCACCGTGGGCAACGCCCTCGAGGTGCGCGAATCGGTCGAGGTGCTTGCCGGCGGGGGACCGGCCGACGTCGTCGAGCTGACCGTTGCCCTGGCCGTGGAAATGCTCGCCGCGGCGGGCCGACCCGTCACCGACGGCGAGGTTCGACGGGCGCTGGCGGACGGGCGCGCCATGGATGGGTGGCGGGCGATGATCCGCGCCCAGGGCGGTGATCCCGACGCCCCGCTGCCGGTCGCTCGCGAACGGCACGTGGTGTCGGCCGACCGCGGCGGGGTGCTGGGCCGGCTCGACGCCTACGGCGTCGGCGTCGCTGCCTGGCGACTCGGCGCGGGCCGGGCGCGCAAGGAGGACTCCGTTCAGGCGGGCGCCGGCATTGAACTGCGTGCCAAGCCGGGCGACGCCGTCCGGCGCGGCGAGCCGTTGCTCACCTTGCATACCGACACGCCCGAGCGGTTCGGGCGAGCGCTCGACGCGCTCGAGGGGGCGTGGGAGATCGTCGATGTCGACGCCGCGCCGACGCCGATGCCGCTGGTCATCGAGCGGATTGGGGCGTAGTTTCTCGCTTGCCCGACGACGCGGACGACCGATGAGGGCCGGCCGCCGATTGCCGCCGCGGTGACCAGGTGGCATGCGCGTGCCTGCGGGAACTGGCGGGTTGAGCGCGCCCCGCGCGAAGACACATCGCGGGATGCTTGGGGCGCGCGGTCACGTCCCGAAGCCACCACGCCGGGGGTGGACGGCACGGCGGTGGCTGGGGTAACTTACCGAAAAGTGACATTCAGGTTTGTTTCGGTACTGTCTCTTGGGGGCGACATGACTTACGAGCTGCGGTGCGGGTTCGACGTGATGTCCGAACTCCAGGACTCGCTGACGACGGCTTATCGCCGCATCGAAGCGGTCCTCGACCGGTTCGACGGCGAGATGGGGCAATTGCTGTCCACCTGGACCGGCAGTGCGGCCGACGCATTCGCGGCGTCGATCAACGAGTGGCAGGGGAAGATGTACACGCTCCGCGGCCGACTCGGCTCTGCGGAATCGCTCGTCGGGCAGGCGATCGAAGCGTTTACCAGGAACGAGCGGGCGCTCGTCAAAGTCTGGTCATAGCGTCCGACCGCGGCTCGGCAGCCGGCACGAGGGCGCGACGTCGACACAGGGGGCAACTGTGCGCGAACTGAGGGTGGAACCGGAGGTCCTGGGCCGGCAGGGCGCCGCGGTGGCATCGGCCGATGTCCGGCGGATCCACGTGCCGACCATCACTAGGGAGTACGACGCGCCATCCATCGACGGGGCGGCGGCCGAGTTCCTGAGCGACTGGGCCGACTTTCTCTATGAGTTGGAGCGGGCGGCAGAGATCGTCGGGGAGCGGTTGGCGGCTTCGCAGACGGGTTACGCGGACACCGACCGCATGATCGAGGGACTGGTCCAGGAGACCTTGGCCCGGTGGGACGTGGTGTCGCCGTGAGCCCAACGCCCGCCGTGCGGGAACTGAAGGACCTACGCTATCCCGCCGACCCCCTGTTTGCCGTAGCAGACCTCGCGCTATTTGCGGCGTCGGTGCGGGAGCGCTGCGCGGCGCACGCGTCCGTCCTCGGTCGGGCGCTCGACCTGGTCGAGTCGTCGTGGTCGGGCGTTGCCGGCGACGCGGCCGCTGCGGCGTTGCGCGAATTCCGGCGGTGCCTCGACCGCGCGATGAAGGACCTCACCGCTGTGCCCGCAGCATTGGACGATTATGCCGACGCGGTTGCCTGGGGGCGACGGGTGGTGGACGGCCTTCGGACCGAGTTCGATGCGCATTGGCCGAAGGCGACGATCAACGAACCGTGCGTCAACAATGACACCTGTTATGACCACCTCGACCGCCTCGCCGCGCTCAAGACGCCCGAACTCGCGGTACATGTCGAGATGGACAGTGCGGCGCAGGTCTGCATGCGTGTCCTTCGGGAGGCGATGCCCGATCGGGCCGGTCTTCCGGTCGCGCCCTCCTCGCCGATCGGTGCCTTGCCACGGGACTGGCTCGGCGACCTGTTCCGCACGACCGATGAGAAGGCCCACGAGTATGTGTGGCGGGTCCGTGGGCTCTCGCCGGCGGAACTCGGCGAGTGGCTCGACTGGGTGTCGGCGGAGGAATTGCACCGGATCTGTTCCTCCCTTTCCCCGGAGGAACGGGCCGCGTTCGCTTCGCATCTGCTGCGCTGGGCCGACCCGCTCTTCTTTGCGAAGATCCACCGGGGGATGCCGGAAACCCTGCCGGATCCAGGGGATTCGGTGGGGTGGGCGGAGCCCACGGGAACGCTCTTCCCGACAGACGACGCCAATCACCGCTGGATCGATGATGTCAATCAGCAGGGCTACGGCAACTGTTCTTTCGCCGCGACGCTGGCCGGAGTGGTTGCGGCCGACGCCGCCTGGGCCCGCAATCATGTCCAGCGGAATTCCAACGGCACGGTCACGGTCACGCTCTATGACGAGTACGGCCCCGTGCCGGTGACGGTCTCCGCCGACCTGCCGACGGGTGACGGATCCGATCCCTTCGGCCTGTGGTCGCACCGCGACACGCACTTGGATGCCGGTCCCTCGTGGCCGGGCTACGTCGAGAAGGCGCTGGCCCAATACTTTCAGAACCGGGCGGTGGGCGGCGGCAGCTACCGCGGCATCGAATCACAGTGGATGCGCGACGTCGGGCCGTACCTCACCGGCCGCTCGTCGTTCGAGGTCGATTCAATCGCTCAAGCGGTCGAGGCCCTCGAGGCCGGGCACGCCGTCACGTTGTCAACACTACGCGCGGACGAGGTCGCGTTCGCCAACGAAGGCCTGGGCACGCTGGCCTACCCGCATGCGTACACCTTGACCAAGGTCGAGGACGGAATGTATCACCTGCGAAATCCCTGGGGTATCCAACACCCGAAGCCCATGACAGCCGACCAGGTCGCCCGCTATTTTGGCCATCTGACGGTTGCGGAACTAAGGTAGGCCGATGAGTTCATTGATTCGAAGTCGAGACCTGAGCCGGACAATTATTTTGGGCGTCATCGGGGTCATGATCCTGACCGGCTGCGCCCCCGATGAACGATCGGCCGTCGGTACGGTCACGACCACCGACCGCGGCTCGACGCCGACCATTTCCCCGGCGCCGACCACGACGACAACTTCGGCCGGCCCGACGCCGACCACGACGACGCCCACCCCCGCTCCGACCCCGAGCCCGGAAGGGAACCAGAGCATGACGATCTCCGAGAAAATGCGCGCCGAAGTCGACCAATGGACCCGAAAATGGGCGGACGCACAATCGATCAACGGTATCGGCTACATTACCGAGGCCGGTCTGTCGCAGTCCTCCCCGCCGCTGCGGATTGAAGGCGCCGGCGGCAGTTCGGTCACGTTGCTCGTCGGCTGTAGCTCGCCGCGCAAGGACGAGAGCGGGCCGCTGGTGCATCTCGGGCTCACGAGCTTTCCGGATGGGGCGGAACTGGATTCGCGGATGGTCCGGGAGGGGGACGTGCTGGAATTCAACGGCTGGGCCATCCGGATCGTCGGCATCGGTGTGACGGGAAGACTGGTCAACGTCCACCTGCTGGCCCACCCCGAGCCCGGTCCCGGCAGCGCCGCCCCGCAGAGCTGACTGGTGTCCGGGGTCGGCGTCGCCCACGCGGCGCGCCGCGCTCCGGTGCAAAAGGCCACGCCGCGCGAAGCAGGCGGCCCGCGGCATAAGGTGCCGGCGTGAGCGTCCAGGGACCAGACGAGTCGGCGAGGCGTCGGCGCGCGGCCGACCCGGCCGACCCGGCCGACGCGGCCGACCCGGCCGACCCGGCCGACCCGGCCCACAGGTGCCCGAGGCGCCTCGGGCACACTGATCAACTCAGTTCGTTGCTGGTGCGCCTCGGCGCCGGCCGCCGGGCGTTACCGGCCGGGCCGCCTGCTGGTCGATACCCCACCGCGCCCGATCCGGCTGTTGCGCGCCCACCGGCGATCCCCGGCTGGGAGCGTGCCCGCGTGCTGGCGACGCGTGCCGGTCACCGCGAGCCCGTGCTGGAGCGGTTGGCCGCCGCCGCCGCTCGGCGACCGGACGTCGCCGCGCGCGCGTTCGCCCCGCTCGCCCCGCTCGCCCCGGACGTTGCCGCGCGCCCGCTCACACCACTCGTCCCCGCCGTCGCGCCGGTCATGCTGGGGGACGGGCGCGCGGTCCAGGTCGACGGGACCACCTGCGGCTCGGCGGTGTTGTCGATGCTCGCAATGGCCGGTGACCCGGTGCTCGCGTGGTGGGTGTGGACGGGCGTCGATCCGGTCCCGCCGGCCGGCGGGCGACCCGGCCGTCCGGCGGCCGCGCATGCGGATGACCGGCACGGCGCCGTCGGCCGGTTCGACCTGCTGCAGCGAGCCGCCAAGGCGGCGACCAACCGGTCCGGGCTCGGCCCGCTACCGTGGCCTGCCGCGTTCGGGACGCCCCCGTGGGGCGCCGCGCGGGTCGCCCGGTTCGCCGGCTACGGCCACCGGGTGGTGGACGACCGATCCGAGGCCGGCGCCCGGGTGGTGCGGGCCGCGCTGCTCGCGGCGTCCCGAGGGGTGCCGGTCCCGCTTTTCGCGGGCGGCGACCTGCGGACCGGCTGGTCCGACGCCGTCCCCCGGCACGTCGTCCTGCTCGCGGCCGCCGCGGGCGAGTGATGCTGGATCTACGAGCCGTCGTCGGGCACGGTGCACCGGGTTCCGGCCGCTGGGCTGCCGGCCGCGGAGTCCGACGACGCCGTCCGGGCCGCGCTCGGCGGGTGGCGGCACGTCTGCTGGGCGCTCCTTCCGGTCGGCCGGATCAGCCGGCCGGCCCGCCCGGTCCCCGACCAGGCGAGCACCGCCCCCCACCGAACGAGCACCGCCCCCCACCGAACGAGCGCCGCCCCCGACTGAACGAGCACCGCCCCCGACTGAACTGCCGCCCGAAGATTGTCCCCCGCAAAGGGGGTGCGCCGGCCGGTCGCCCGCGAGACCATGGAAGGGACGAAAGGAGCGGGCAAATGAGCACAGTTCCCGGAACCGACGCGTGGCGTGACGCCGGCCTGCTTCAGCCGGAGGAAGGCCCTATCGATTTGGCCGAGGAAGCCGAGCGCAAGCGAACCGCCGCCGGCCCCGACCGTGATGCGTATCGACCGGACACCGCCCGGGCCGACCTGCGGGGCGAGGCCGACGAGGCGGACGTCGTCGAGCAGGCCGCGGCCGTGCCCACCGACGAGGAGGAATACGCCTGAGCCGGCATAGCGTAGGGCCATGACGAGCCTGCGCGAGAACCCCGGTCTCATCCGTGAGTTGCCCAAGGTCGTGTTGCACGACCACCTGGACGGGGGCTTGCGGCCCCAGACGATCGTCGAACTCGCCGCCGAGGCGGGCCGCGATCTTCCCGTCCACGGGGCCGAGCCGCTGCACGAGTGGTTCCTCGCCGCCGCCAACTCGGGCTCGCTGGTCCGGTACCTGGAGACGTTCGAGCATACGGTCGCCGTCATGCAGACCGCGGACGCCCTCGCGCGGGTCGCCCGCGAGGCGGTCCTCGATCACGCGGCCGACGGCGTCGTCTACGCCGAACTCCGGTGGGCACCCGAGCAGCACGGTCGCCTCGGTCTGAGCACTCAGCAGGCGGTCGACGCCGTGCAGCGCGGGATCGAGGCGGGCATGGCCACCGCGGCCGACGCCGGGCACCCGATCCGGGTGGGCCAGCTCGTCACGGCGATGCGGCAGGGCGACCGGTGGCAGGAGATCGCCGAACTCGCCGTCCGGAACCGGGCAAACGGCGTCGTCGGCTTCGACCTGGCCGGCCCGGAGGACGGCTTCCCGCCGTCGCGGCACCCCGAGATCTGGGCGTACCTCGCCGCGGCCGACTTCCCGGTGACGATCCACGGCGGCGAGGCCGCCGGCCCCGCCTCCATCGCCGGCGCGGTGCACCTCGGCCAGGCGAGCCGGATCGGGCACGGCGCCCGGCTGATCGAGGACGTCTCGTTCGATGGCGCCACGGGCACCGCGGCGCTAGGTCACCTCGCGCATTGGGTTCGCGACCATCAGCTGGCGCTCGAGATCTGCCCGGTCTCGAACCTGCACACCGGCTTGGCTGCGAGCATCGCCGAGCACCCGATCACCCGACTGAAGGAGTTGGACTTCGCGGTCACCGTCAACACCGACAACCGGCTGATGTCGGGGACGAGCATGACGAACGAGTTCACCCGTCTGGTCCTGGAGGCGGATTGGACGATCGACGACCTCGCCGACGTGACGATGACCGCGGCGTGGAGTTCGTTCATTCACCACGACGAGCGACGTTCGCTGGTCGACGACGTGATCCTGCCCCGCTTCCAGGAGATCCAGGGCGCGCTGCTGTAGGGCGGGCATGGGCTGCGGCCCCTCGATCCCGAGGTGGTCGGGACTTCTTGCCTCCTCGGCCGGCGACTACGATGGCTGGTCAGCGAGTCGCAGCGGACTCGTTGGGACACTGCCCGGCGTGGGGATACGGTCCGGCCATTGGCGGCCGGGTCGTGTTCGGCTGTGCCGGGCGAGCCGACCACCGGACTCGGAGGGCCGCAGAGCCATGGCTTTCACTCCTCGATTCATTTCGGCAGCTGAACGACGGCCGTTCGTTGATCGCCTCGAACCACTCGAAGAGTTCCGCCGTCGGGTCGCGGCGATCTCCGAGCAGAGCGGGCCGGTCGTACTCAACCTCAGTGGAATAGGCGGAATCGGCAAGTCGCGGCTCTTGAGCGAGTTCTCGAAATCCTTGCCCGAGTCGATTCCGCAGGCAACGCTCGACCTGCAGGCGCCGTCGCTCCGCCAGGTGGACACGGCACTCGGCGGTCTCAGAAAGCAGCTCGCGCGCCATCGAATCAATTTTGCCCGATTCGATATCGCGTATTCAGTTTACTGGCAGCGATTCAACCCGCATCTCGAACTCAGCCGGAAAGAACTGCCCTTCATCGAGCAGTCACAGATTCTCAGCGAAATCGCCGACAGTGCCGTCGGTCTGCCCCTGTTCGCGACCGCATCGAGCCTCGTCCGTCTCGTCTCCCGTGCATTCTCGTCGACGAGGCGATGGGCGACGGTACGCGAGGACTCCTACTTGGCCGGCCTCGACGAACTGCCGGCGGAAAACCTCGGCGACGCCCTGTCCTATTTCTTCGCCCACGACATCGACCAGCACGCGCGCGAAACCTCGCGCGGTTACGTGCTGTTCATCGACACCCACGAGGCGCTGACTTCGACGAATTCGCACCGCGCGGATGCGGATGGGTGGCTTCGGGATCTTGCCCAGCAGCTCACCGGAGGCGTCTGCGTCATTGCGGGCCGGGAGGCGCTGAGATGGGAGATCGCTGATCCCGCCTGGGCGGAACACCTGACGTCGGTGCCGGTGTCGGACCTGCCACCGGAGGCCAGCGACGAGCTTCTGCTCGCCTCGGGAGTGGACGTGGTCGAGGTGCGCCGAAAACTCACCGCCTCGTCCAGGGGCCTTCCGTTCTACCTGCAGCTCGTGGCCGATACCTGGGATGGAAGTGATTCCCGCGTCGCCGGTCCGGCTGCGCCGCAGTCACTTGCCGGACTCCTCGAGAAGCTGCTTCGCAACGTCGAACGCCAGGAAGTCGATCTGCTTCGCTTGCTGTCCCCGCTTCGTCGGTTTGACCGCCAAGTCGTTTCCGCGGTCGCCGATGAATTCCGGCTGCCCAACCACGACGGAATCTGGGACTCGCTGACAAACTATTCCTTCGTGCTCCAGGAACCGCACGGTTACCGTTTGCACGACCTCATGCGAGACGCCCTGAGAGAGCGCATATCGGCCGCCGAGGCTCAGCGAGTGGATATGGCGGCGTTTCGCCTTTGGCGGCGGAGACTCAGCTCCGAGCGAACGGTACCCGCAGCCGGCGAGGCGCTCTTTCACGGAATCGCGTCGAAGGCTATTCGGCCGGCGGACGTGCACGCTGTCGGCGATCTCCTCGGTGCCGCCGGACTGAGTTCGAGCCTGATCGATCTCGGCGCGGAGTTCATGGCCACGCCGGGTCTTGACCCGGAGATTTCCGGTGCATTGATTGCGCTCACAGCGCAATCTTTGCTCAACCTGACCCGGATCAGCGATCTGTTGGTTCTGCTCGACGCCTGCCCGCGGGTGGATTCGCGGTCGACGACCGAGCGGCTGGACCTTGTTCGTGGGCATGCGTTGCGGATCACCGGCCGCACCGTCGAGAGTATGGAAATCTTCGGTCGGCTGTGGGAGGGGGCCACGAACTCCACGGTCAGGAGCGCGGCCGGCCTCTGGCTCGGCGACATCCACATGGTGCAGGGACGGTTCTTGCAGGCGGCCACGATCGCACAGGAGATTGCGGCGGACGCGGACGCAAGTAGGAGCGACCGGGGCAACGCAGCGCGCCTGATGTGCCTCGCCGACAAGTTTCGCTTCGATTTCCCGTCGGCGCAGGCGAATCTCGAGCGAGCGCGGGCGCTTTTCCACGAGGGCGGGGATTCGGTCGGCCTCGGCCTCATCGAGGTCAACGAAATCGAAGTACTGGCGTGGCTGCATCCCGAACATGCTCTTGAGCGCCACCGACGAGTCCTCGAGACTTATATTCAGGACGTGCCGGCAGAGATCGGCAAAGCGCATACCGCCGCCGCTCAGGCGAGTCTCCTGTCGGGCGATGCGGTCCGGGCCGAGTCGTTGTGTCGCACAGCCGCGGTACACCTGGAGCGGGCGCACTACCGGTCCGGTGCGGCCCGCAACTTGATGACCTGGGGATTGGCGGCCGCCGCCCAAGGTAACGATGCGCAGGCGATAGAGACTACCCGCCGAGGGCTGTCGGAACTGGACGGCGTCGAGGTGTATCCGACGCTCGCAGTTCTCGCCGCAGCCGTGTTTCGATTGCTCGGCGTCGAGGACGACGAGGTGCGATCGGCGGGCGAACGAGCGCTGCGCCGGGTCGATGATGGTGGGATCCTTCAGTTCGTGGACAGGTGTGAGGCCGCAGCCAGGGCTCTTGCGGACGGCGTTGCCTCGTGTCGGACGAATCGGGGGGACTCGTGAGCGGCATGATCGGACGCGGGCCGGCGCTCGAGATGTACCGTTCGGCTCTGGCTGCGACGAATCGGTTGGCGGGGTTTTATAACCGCAACTACGTGGTTGACGGGTCGGCGGGGTGCGGGCCGGACGAACGGGCTCTGGTGCGGATCCCGATGGAGAACGCCGATCAGATGGACCTCCGGCTGTGGCCGGAGCCTGCGGTTCTTGCCGCCCTCGCACCTCTTACGTTGCCGATGCCTCGCGTCCTGCACGTCAGCAGCGACCCGCGATTCACTGTGCTGGAGTACGTCGACGGCCCGGTCCTCAACGACGTCAAGCCACCTGGAACCGATGTCGGTGAGTCGGTCGTCCGCGCCTGCGCCGACCTGCTTGTCCGGCTCGAGGCGGCGGATGCCGAGGTCGCGCCCCCGGTCCCGCTCGGCTGGCCGAGGTCCGGTGAGACCGGCCGCTTCGCCTCGCGCTTGCTCGCGCTGACGCTGGATCGCGTCGCCGAAGCCTTCGCCGCGCATCCCGCACTGTTTCGAGCTTTCGGCTTCCCCGCGGATCCGCTTGCGACGATTGCCCGCGCGATGCCGAGAATGCATGCCCGCGATTTTCATCTGATTCACTGCGACATTCACCGGAAGAACATCATCGTGCCGGACCGGACGGTCGTATTCCTTGATTGGGAGCTTTCTTTGTGGGGTGATCCGGTCTACGATCTCGCCGTCCATCTCCATAAGATGCGTTATTCCGCGACGGAGGACGAACTCCTGACTCGCACCTGGGCCGACCGGGTAGCTCCTCGGTTCTCCGCCGCCTGGGAAGCCGATCTCGCCATTTATCGGGCTCATGAGACATTGAAGTCGGCAATTGTTGACACGGTCCGTCAAATTGCCCGGCTACGAGCGGCGGAACCGGAGAGCGATACCCCCGATTCGTGGCGATACCTCACCGAGAAGATCGGGCGGGCCGCGGACGTGCTGCTCCTCGATGACGCGCCGGATGCGGATCGGTTGCGCGAGACCGTCATGGCGGAGCTTACGGTGGGGCAGCGATAGCGTTGCTGGTCAGACCCCCTTGGGATGCCAGACGGTCTTGGTTTCGGTAAAGGCAAGGATGCGGCGCGGGTGCGCCGCCGCCGTCCAGTCCGGCTCGGCCGCGTCCGCGTCGCCGCCGCCGCCGCTGCCACCGCCGCCGCCACCGCCACCGCCGGCCCCGCCGCCGGCGGCCCCGGCCGGTGGGCGCACCACCCGCTTGACGCTCTCGGCGGCTTCGGCGGCGAGGTCGCCCCAGCGCACCCCGACGGCGCCCGCGGCGCCGGTCAGGTCGAGCGCGTTGATGTCCCGGTGGGCCGCCAGCGGAGGGGCCAGTTCGGCGGTCCGCCCGGTCAGCAGGTTGACGGCCCCGCCGGGCACGTCGCTGGTGGCGAGCACCTCGGCGAGTGTGATGGCGGGAATCGGCCGGGCTTCGCTTGCCACCACGACGGCGGTATTGCCCGTCACCAGCGCGGGCGCCAGCACGCTGACCAGCCCTAACAGCGCCGACGCCTGCGGGGCGAGGATCGCGACGACGCCGGTCGGCTCGGGGACGGAGAGGTTGAACCACGGCCCGGCCACCGGGTTGGCGGCCCCGTCGACCTGGGCGATCTTGTCCGTCCAGCCGGCGTACCAGACCCAGCGGTCGATGGCGGCGGAGACCAGCGCCTCGGCGGATCGCGCCGAGCCGCCCTCGGCGGCGCGCACCTCGGCGACGAACTGGTCCCGCCGGCCCTCCAGCAGTTCCGCAACGCGGTAGAGGACCTGGCCCCGGTTGTACGCGGTCTGCCCCGCCCACCGGGGTTGGGCGGCCCGGGCGGCGACGACGGCGTCGCGCGCGTCCTTGCGCGAGGCGAGTGCCGCATTGGCGAGGAATCGGCCGCGGCGGTCGGTCACTTCGTAGCTGCGGCCCGACTCGGACCGCGGGAACGCGCCGCCGATGAACAGCTTGTAGGTCTTGCGCACGGACAGGCGCGCCGGGGCGGTGCTGGTCGCCATCAGAACATGCTCCCCTCGGCGAGGTAGGCGCCGAGGCCGTGCCTGCCGCCCTCGCGCCCGTAGCCGGATTCCTTGTAGCCGCCGAAGGGGCTGGCCGGGTCGAATTTGTTGAAGGTGTTGGCCCAGATCACGCCCGCCCGCAGCCGGTCGGCCATCCACAGGATCCGGGATCCCTTCTCGGTCCACACGCCGGCCGAGAGACCGAACGGCGTGGTGTTCGCCTTCAGCACGGCCTCGTCCGGGGTGCGGAAGGTCAGCACGGACAGCACCGGGCCGAAGATTTCCTCGTTCGCGATCCGGTGCGCGGCCGAGACGTCGGTGAACAGGGTGGGCGGGAACCAGTAGCCGCGAGGCGGCAGTTCGCAGGCGGGGGACCAGCGGGTGGCGCCCTCGGCGCTGCCGGCGTCGGTGAGTTCGGTGATCCGGGCGAGCTGGGCGGCGGAGTTGATGGCGCCGACGTCGGTGTTCTTGTCCATCGGGTCGCCGACCCGCAGGGTGCCCAGCCGCGCCTTGAGCCGCGCGACGAAGTCCGCCGCGATGGACTCCTGGACCAGGAGGCGGGATCCGGCGCAGCACACCTGCCCCTGGTTGAAGTAGATCCCGTTGACGATGCCCTCGATCGCCTGATCGAGCGGGGCGTCGTCGAACACGATGTTGGCGGCCTTGCCGCCCAGTTCCAGAATGAGGTGCTTGCGGGTGCCCGCGATGGTCCGGGCAATCCGCTTGCCCAGCGGCGTCGACCCGGTGAAGGCGACCATGTCCACATCCGGGTGGGCGACCATTGCGGAGCCCGGCACGCCCGCCCCGGTGAGGATGTTGACGACGCCGGGCGGCAGCTCGGCCTGGCGGCAGACGTCGGCGAAGAGCAGCGCGGTCAGTGGTGTTGTTTCGGCCGGCTTGAGCACCACGGTATTCCCGGTGGCCAACGCCGGCGCCAGCTTCCAGGCGAGCATCAGCAGCGGGAAATTCCAGGGGATGATCTGTGCGACGACGCCGCGCGGCGTCGGGCGCGGTCCGAAGCCGGCGTACTCCAGCTTGTCGGCCCAGCCGGCGTGATAGAAGAAGTGGGCGGCGGCGGTGGGCACGTCCACGTCCCGGGATTCGCGGATCGGCTTGCCGTTGTCCAACGTCTCGAGCACGGCGAATTCGCGGGCGCGTTCGGCCAGCAGGCGGGCGATCCGGAACAGGTATTTGGCCCGTTCGGCGCCGGGCATCGGACCCCAGACCCGCGACTGGGCGCGCCGCGCGGCGGCGACCGCGCGATCGACGTCGGCCTCGGTCGCCGCGGAAACCTCGGCGAGCACCTCCTCCGTAGCCGGGTTCACGGTTTTGAAGGACCCGCCCTGCGCCGGCGGGGCGAAGACGCCGTCGATGAACAGGCCGTAGGACGAGGCGATATCGACGACGGCGCGTGACTCCGGCGCGGGCGCGTACTCGAAGGTGGGTGGGGCGGGCGCCGCGCCCGACCGGCGCGGGCCGGGGTGCGCTGCGGTGGCGGGGGGCTGCGTCGGGGCGGTTCCGGCCGGTGGGTTCGGCATGCGTGGTCCTCAGTCGACGGTGACGTAGTCGGCGCCCCAGTAGGCACCGGTGGCGAGCTTGGCCCGCTGCATCAGCAGGTCGTTGAGCAGCGAGGAGGCGCCGAACCGGAACCAGTCGGGGTCGAGCCAGTCGGCGCCGGCGGTCTCGTTGACAGCCACCAGGTAGCGCAGGGCGTCCTTGGCGGTGCGGATGCCGCCCGCCGGCTTGACGCCGATCTGGACGCCGGTCGCGGCGCGAAAGTCGCGCACGGCCTCCAGCATGACGACCGTCACCGGCAGGGTCGCGGCGGGGGCGACCTTGCCGGTCGACGTCTTGATGAAGTCCGCGCCGGCGAGCATGGCCAGCCAGGAGGCGCGCCGGACATTGTCATAGGTGACCAGTTCGCCGGTCTCGAGAATGACCTTGAGGTGGGCGTTCGCGCCGTCGGCGCGGCAAACCGCGCGGACGGCCACGATGTCCTCGTAGACCTTGGCGTACCGGCCGGCGAGGAAGGCGCCGCGGTCGATGACCATGTCCACCTCGTCCGCGCCGGCGGCGACGGCGTCGGCGGTGTCGGCGAGGCGGGCCGCGTGGCCCGCCCGGCCGGAGGGAAAGGCGGTGGCGACGGCGGCGACCTTCACCCCGGTGCCGCGGACGGCGTCGACGGCGACCGGGACCAGGTCCGCGTAGACGCAGACGGCGGCGGTGTGCGGACAGGCGGGGTCGGCCGGCTCCGGCCGGGCGGCCTTGGCGGCCAGGCCGCGGACCTTGCCGGGGGTGTCGGCGCCTTCCAGCGTGGTCAGGTCGGTCATGCGGATCGCCAGATCGATGCCCCACGCCTTGGCCGTCGTCTTGATCGAACGGGTCGCGAGCGCCGCGGCGCGGGCGTCGGCGCCGACCTGGTCGACGCCGGGCAGGCCGTGCAGGAACCGGCGCCAGGCGGCGTCGTCCAGGCTGGTCGATCCGGTCACCGCACGAGTGAGGTCGGCGGCGACGGCGGTCGGCACGATGCCGGGATGCGCCGCCTGGTCGGCGGGCGGGGCCGGCGTCGGCGTCCCGGCGGTCGGAAGGACGGTGCTGCTCATTCGCCCAGGTTACCGCCGAAATCCTGATTAAGGACCTTGGACGGTGGCCGATGGGGTCGCCAGTCCTGAGCCGGGGTTCGGGGGCGCCCGCCCACCGCTCGTGGTGGCACGATCGAAGGAGGGCCGCGACGGCCCGCGTGAGTCGAGATCGAGGACGTTGCCGTGCCCAACCCCCTGCCCGCCGCCCCGGATGTCCGCCGCCCCGACGTCCTGACTTTGGATCGCCCCGGCCCGGATGGCCGCGGATTGGATCGCCCCGGCCCGGATGGCCGGGGATTGGATCGCCCCGGCCCGGATGGCCGGGGGCCGGCCGCCCGGGGCCTGGCCCGGATCGTCGACCACACGCTGCTGCGTCCGGAGACGGGTGCGGCCGACGTCGCCGCGCTCGTCGACGAGGCGGTTCGGCTGGGGGTGTACTCGGTATGCGTCCCGCCGTCGCTGCTGCCGATCGATCCCGCGACGACCCACGGCCGCGGCCTGAAGGTCGCGACCGTCTGCGGCTTCCCGTCCGGGGCGCACGCGAGCGCGGTCAAGGCGGCCGAGGCGGCGCGGGCCGTCGCCGACGGCGCCGACGAGGTGGACATGGTGATCAACCTCGGGGCCGCCAAGGCCGGCGAGTGGTGTGCCGTCCAACTCGAGATCGCCGCCGTGCGGGCCGCGATGCCGGGCGACCGCGTCCTCAAGGTCATCATCGAATCCGCGGCTCTGACCGATGAGGAGATCCTCGAGGCGTGCAAGGCCGCCGAGTGCGGCGGGGCGGACTTCGTCAAGACCTCCACCGGGTTCCATCCCGCCGGCGGCGCGAGTGTGCACGCGGTCGCCCTGATGGCCGACGCCGTCGGTGGCCGGCTGGGCGTGAAGGCGTCCGGCGGGATCCGGACCGCCGCCGACGCCCTCGCGATGGTGGCGGCCGGGGCCACGCGGCTCGGGCTCTCCGGGACGGCCGCCGTGCTGGCGGGGCTCGACGGCCGTGGCGACGGCGGCGAGTGACCCGAGGTCGATGCGCGGGCCAGTGGGGCTGACCAGGTAAGTTGCGGGCATGACCGCACCGCAACCGCATCCCGACCGGGCTGCCCCCGGCACCCTTGCTGTTCCAGGCGACTTTTCTGGTCCAGGCGACCAAGCTGCTCGGACTGACCCTGGTGTTCGTCCTGGCCTTGCTGTCTCTTCCGACCTCGCCGACCGGGCCGCCGGGGTGCTCCTCGGCCAGGCCGCCGGCGACGCGCTCGGCGTGCCCTACGAGTTCGCGACGCCGCCCGGCCCCGGTGAACTCGCGGTCATGCGTGGCGGCGGCCTCGGTCCGTACGCGCCGGGGGAGTGGAGCGACGACACCCAAATGGCGATCTGCATCGCCCGGGTAAGTTCGACGGGAGTCGACCTGCGCACCGAGGACGCGCTCGACGCCGTCGCCGCCGGCTTCGAGGAGTGGTACGTGCGGGGCGCGAGCGACGTTGGGGTCCAGACGCGCACGGTGCTGAACACGGCCCGGGGCCTGGGGCGACCGGCCGCCCGGCTGCGTGCGGCCGCCGCGGAGTTGCACCGCAAGTCCGGCCGGACGGCCGGCAACGGCGCGTTGATGCGGACCGGCGTCGTCGGGCTGGTCGCGCTCGATGACCGAGTCGCGACGGCCGAGGCGGCGCGCGCGGTGGCGGAAATCACGCACGCCGATCCGCTCGCTGCCGAGTCCTGCATTCTGTGGTCCGAGGCCGTGCGAGTCGCGGTGACGCGAGCCGAACTGGACCCCCGCGCCGGGCTGGACCTACTCCCGGCCGATCGGCGCGGCCCCTGGGCCGACTGGCTCGACGCTGCCGAGCGGACCGCCCCCGCCGACGCCGGGCACGCTTTCTCCGGCAACGGCTTCACCGTTACGGCGCTCCAGGCCGCGTGGCATGCGATCGTCACGACGCCGGGACATGGCCTGGTCGATGCGCTGCAGGCGGCCGTCCGGATCGGCGGGGACGCCGACACCGTCGCGGCCATCGCGGGCGCGCTGCTCGGCGCGAGGTGGGGCGCCGCGGCCGTGCCGCCCGAGTGGCGCGCGGCGGTCCACGGCTGGCCGGGCCTGCGTGCCGCCGACCTGGAGCGGCTGGCGCTCGCGACCGCCGAGGGAGCACCGCCCCGCGCCAGGTAGGGCGCCCCGCCCCGCGCGGGCGCGGGCGCCTCGCCCCGCGCCAGGTAGGGCGCCTCGCCCCGCGCCAGGTAGAGCCGTCCGGCCTTTGGAATCGCTCCCACCGGGCAGGAGGGCTCTACCTGGAGCGGTAGGGATCTACCTGGATGGGTGATTCGACGGTTTCCCGACGCCGGCGGGTGCTTGGCCGTGGATCGGCGGGGTCGGGGAGGATGCCGGTGCGGTGGGTCGGCACGCCGGGGCGGTGGGTCGGCACGCCGGGGCGCCGAACCCGTGGTTACTTGCAGTTTCGCGGCGAAAACTGCAAGTAACCACGGGTTCGGCGTCCGACGACCACTGCCATTCGAAGGACTCGCCAGGGGGAGCGCCGACCAGGCAGAGGTGCATCTCGCATCGGGCAGCAACGGGCGCAGTCATCTGGTCTGCTGCTGGTCTGCGGCGCCGGCGGGCAGCTCCTGACGATCGGCGCCGCATCAATTTGGAATCACTCATCCAGGCGATTCCGCGCGGCTCAGCTCGGCGGGATCCCCAGAGTGGCCCGGACGTCGGCGGCGAGGCGGTCAAGGCGAGCGCGCGCCCGCGCCCGCGCGGCGGTGAGGTCGTCGAACGAGGCGTCGGGCGCGACGGGCTCAATCACTTCCAGGTAGCACTTGAGCTTCGGTTCGGTGCCGCTGGGCCGCACGACGACGCGGCTCCCATCGGCGGTGAGCAGCCGGATCCCGTCGGTCGGGGGCAGCCCGTCCAGGCCGGCGGCGAGGTCGGCCACGCCTGCGACCCCGACACCGGTGAGGGTGCGCGGCGGCGCATTGCGCAGGCGGGACATGATGGCGCCGATCTCGTCGAGGTCGGTGAACCGCGCCGAGACCTGGTCGGTCAGATGCAGACCGTGGGCCCGCGCGAGGTCGTCGAGGGCGTCGATCAGGGTCCGTCCGGCGGCCTTGAGCCGGTTGGCCAGTTGGGCGATCAGCAGCGCCGCGCTGATGCCGTCCTTGTCCCGCACGTGGGCGGGGTCGACGCAATACCCCAGCGCCTCCTCGTAGCCGAAGGCGAGCCCGGGGACCCGGGAGATCCACTTGAAGCCGGTCAGGGTCGTCGCGAAGTCGAGGCCGTGCGCGGCGGCAATCCGCCCCAGCAGCCGCGAAGAGACGATCGAACACGCCAGGACCGGTGCGCCGGACCCGGGCGCCGTCGGGCCGGCTGCCGCAACGCCGCCGCCAAGGGGCAACGCCCGCTCGACCACCTCGCCGTCGGGCGTGCGCAGGGCGACCACCGGCGCCGCTACCGCCGCCGACCCCGCGCGCCGG
>JAVBMU010000082.1:0-64104 GCA_031552185.1 Cellulomonadaceae bacterium
CGGCGGGTTCGGGCCGGGCGGCGGGTTCGGGCCGGGCGGCGGGTTCGGGCCGGGCGGCGGGTTCGGGCCGGGCGGCGGGTTCGGGCCGGGCGGCGGGTTCGGGCCGGGCGGCGGGTTCGGGCCGGGCGGTGGGTTCGGGCCGGGCGGTGGGGTTGCGCCGGGCCCGTGCGGCTCGGGCGCATTCGACGACGACGCATTCGACGGCGCATTCGGATCGCTCATGCTGCAATCGTGTCCGGTCGCGGGCACCGGGACTATCGGGCGCCACCCTGACTCGACCCTGAACCGGCCGGGACCAACCCTGAAACGCGGGCCCGGTCATGGCCGTGGCGCTCCCTGTCATGTGACGATCAGAGAGTGACCTCCCCATCGGCGCCCGCCGGACCGCCGGCCGGTCCCGCCGGACCGCCCGCCGGTCCCGCGGCCCTGCCATCCGGTCCCGCCGGTCCGCCGGCGGGCGGTCTCGCGACCCCGCACGCGGGCCGGCTCCCGCTGCGCCGGCCGCGCGCGGGGCGCTGGATCGGCGGCGTGTGCCTCGCCATCGCGGCGCACCTGGGGGTCGATGTGCGCTACGTCCGCGTCGCGATGGTCCTCGCGATCGCCGCCGGTGGCGCCGGCGCGATCCTGTACGGCTTCCTGTGGCTGACGGTCCCCTCCGGCGACCCGGTCGAGGCGTCCCGCGCGGCGCGCCCCGTGCATCAATCGCGGCTCGCCCGATTCGTCGGCAGCAAGACGACCACCCTGGACACCCGGGAGCTGGCTCTCGGCGTCGTCCTGATCGCGCTGGCCGGGCTCTTGGTGGCCGACCGGCTGGGCGCCGACATCCACGTCTCTTGGCTGGTACCGCTCCTGATCGCGCTGGCCGGCGCGGCCCTGGCCTGGAGCCAACTCGACGCCGCCGAGCGGGGCCGGCTGATCACGCGCGCGGGCGGCTCGACGCGGGTCGGCGCCGCCCGGCTCGTGGGCGGACTCCTCCTGCTGCTGACCGGGGTGGTGCTGTTCGTCGGCCAGGACGCCCCGGCGGGCACCGTGGTGCGGGCCGGGATTGCCGGCGTCGCCGTCCTCGCCGGGGCGGCGGTCATGGCCGCCCCGTGGTGGCTGCGGCTCGGGCGCGAACTCGGCGACGAGCGGGCCGCCCGCGCCCGCGAGGCCGAACGCGCGGACATCGCGGCCCACCTGCATGACTCCGTTCTGCAGACCCTCGCGCTGATCCGGTCCCGGGCGGGCGACGCCGACGCCGTCGCCCGGCTCGCCCGGGCCCAGGAGCGGGAGCTGCGGGCCTGGTTGTACGACGACCGGCCCACGCCCGGCACCTCGCTGGCTGCGGAGCTCCGAGAACTGGTGGGCGCGGTGGAGGACGGCCGGGTCGCCAAGCGCCGCGAGGACGGCACGGCACCCACGCCGGTGGCGATCGACCTCGTCGTCGTCGGCGATTGCCCGCCGACGGTCAGGACGACGGCGCTGCTCAAGGCGACGCGGGAAGCGTTGGTCAACGCCGTCGCCCACGGCCGGCCGCCGATCTCGGTCTACCTCGAGGTGACCGACGACGCCGTGGAAGTGTTCGTCCGCGACCGGGGCGACGGATTCCGGATCGAGGACGTCGCACCTGACCGGTTGGGCGTGCGGCAATCGATCGTGGGCCGGGTCACCCGCCAGGGCGGCACCGCCGAGGTGGAGAGCCGCCCCGGCTGGGGCACCGAGGTCCGGGTCCGAGTACCCCGTACACCGCACGGCGAACCGCCGCAGGCACCCCCGAGCGCCCCGGCGGGCGCCCACGGTGCGGGTTCGGCCACGGCGCCTGCGGCGACTACCGCCACGGCGCCCGCGGCGACTACCGCCACGGCGCCCACGGTGCCCTCCGCGGCGACCGCCGCCCCGGTGCCCTCCCGGGCGACCGCCGTCCCGACCCCCCAAGCCCCCCGTTCCCGACGCGCGCGCCGCCGCGCCGCGAAAGCCGCCCGGAAGGACCCCTCGTGACCACCCTCCCCCGCCCCGTCCAGGTCGCCGCGCAACCGATCGCCGTCGTCCTGGTCGACGACCACCACATGTTCCGCGCCGGCGTCCGGGCGAGCCTGGACGAACGGGTCACCATCGTCGGCGAGGCCGCCGACGTGGACGGCGCCGTCGCCCAGGTGCGCGCCCTCGCCCCGCCGGTGGTCCTGCTGGACGTCCACCTGCCGGGCGGCAACGGCGGGGGCGGCGCCGAGGTGATCCAGCGCTGCACCGACCTGCTCGCGGGCACGCGCTTCCTCGCCCTGTCCGTGTCCGACGCCGCGGAGGACGTCGTCGCCGTGATCCGCGCCGGGGCACGGGGCTACGTCACCAAGGCGATCTCCGGCTCGGACCTGTCCGACGCCGTCGTCCAGGTCGCCGGTGGCGACGCCGTGTTTTCCCCCCGGCTGGCCGGCTTCGTGCTCGACGCCTTCGGCACGGCCGCGGGCGACATCGCCGTGCACGACGACGAGATGGACCGCCTCTCGGCCCGCGAGCAGGAGGTCATGCGCCTGATCGCCCGCGGCTATTCGTACCGCGAGGTCGCCGCCAAGCTGTTCATCTCGATCAAGACCGTCGAGACGCACGTCAGCGCCGTGCTGCGCAAGCTGCAACTCTCCTCGCGGCACGAGCTGACCCGCTGGGCGGCGGCCCGGCGGCTGCTGTAGGCACGTGACGGGCTGGAGCTTGAAGTCGCGAGGACTCGCAGCGGCAATGAACTCGGCCCGGGGCGCGAAGGACTATTCCGTGATCACGCGGTCGACGAGCGCCGGGCATACTCGTGGGCTCTTTCGTCCAGGTACGAGGCCCAACGCCCGTCGATGGCATCGAGCCCGACGGGCGCACCGGCCGGGGCCGGCATGAACCTGACGAGACCGACGATCTCCTCGGGATAACCGAAGTCCGCATAGATCAACTCGATGACCTCATATGGGTCCTGGAAACGGTCGCGGTTCTCGCGCAGCCAGGCCAGAGCCAGGAACAGCCAGAGCCGCCACGCGTCCTCCTGCCCGACATCCACGCCCGCGAGAATGTCCGGTACGCGAACATACTCATCGCGCAGAAGAAGGGCCAACTCCTCGACGACCGGCGTCGTCGCGATCCCGTCGGCCAACTCGACCTCCGCGATCGCGACGACATCGCCCGCACCGATCCACCCGTGGTCCAACCCGTACGCGAGTTCCGCAGCCGTTGGCCTCGAACGCGCCGTCACGAAATCGGCAGGCAGATCGAAAGTCACCAAGTCGTCATTGGTCATGGCGTGGTCGGGATTCCATTGATCGTTCCTTCACGGACGAACAGTTCATGCGTAACCCTGTTCCCATCCGGCGGGGCGTACGCCCGCGGGCCGCCATCCGACTCCACACCCCACGGGGTGCCCTCCAACGTGTTGAAAGCCAGAGTCAGCACCAGGTCCGGATCCGCCGCCAGCGCGGTGGCCTTGCGTTCCTCCTGGCTCACGAACGGGCGCGACCCGTCCCGCGTGACGACGACCGTCGACTTGCAGCCGTCTTCCAGGCGCTTCTTCACATCCTGGGCCAGCCGGTCATTCAACGGCAGCTCGGTGATAGTACCCACACCGGGCCATGAAACGCGGCCCACATCGTCGTCGGGATCAAGAACGATCAGCGCCTTCGGGGCGGCTTCGGCGGCCGACGGGACGACGCCGCCGACCCCCAACGTGACCAGAAGCGACGCGACCGCGACGGCGGCCACTCGACGAGTCGACATGGCCCTCCCAGGCTCTGAACCGGCTGCCGCCGGGCCGACTCGCCAAATGTGAGACACCTACGCGTTTTGAGCCGACCGACTCATCATGCCTTGGGCGCCTGATATCCGGCAAGGCTCATATTCCTGTCAGCTGATGGTTTGCCCCATCGCTCCCGGTCACCGGCGGCTCGGAGAGGACCCACCGCCTGGCCCGTCGTCGCGCGTCTGCCCAGGGCGAACGTGGGGCTCCCGAGGCGGCCTGCTTGCGCTGACTCGCGTCAGGTAATCGCGGGCCTGGACTCCGGTCACCGCGTACCGCCAGAGGGACTCGAAGACGGCGGCGTAGGTCGCCGCCTCGGACCCTTCGTAGCGAAGCTCCCGGGAGATGGTCTCTACTAGAACGAGGTCGTCACGCATCTCGAACATGTGCAACGGGAGCACGGGGAGCGGTGTGCTCACCGGCAGTAACCCGAGCCGAACGTTCGGCAGGTCGATGACCGATCGGAGGCGGTCGATCTGAACGAGCATCGCGTCCCACGGCACGATGCCCCACCGCAGAACCGGCTCGCAGATCAGAAAGTCGAAGCGCCGATCCGTGTACAGGTATCTCTGTCGCTCCATGCGGGTGCGAACGGCCTCCTCAAGGTCCGACGTCCCGGCACCGGCCTGCCGCTCAGCCGCGGTCAAGACAGCGCGGGCGTACTCCGGCGTCTGGAGCATGCCGGGCACCAGGACCGTATGGAAGTCCCGCATATGCCGTGACCGCTCCATGAGCGCGTTGTAGCCCGCTTGGACGGGAGCCTGACCGTGGCGCAGCCGCTGCCGGAAGGTGTGCTGACTTTCCCGGGCCTGGTCGAGCAGGCCGAGCAGCGCCCTGCGATCGGCCGGTTCCCCGCCGGCGCCGTCAACCCAGGCCCCGATGTCGGCAGGCGAGGCGCTCTGCCGGGCCAGCTCGATCCGCGAGACCTTCGACGCATGCCAACCCAGCCGTGCGGCGAACTCCTTTCCGGGCATCCCGGTGCGCTCGCGAAGAGCCCTCAGTCGCCGTCCGAGTTCTTCGAGGTGCTCGCTGCCGTCGCGTCCTGCCATCTGTCCTCGCGGATCGTCTCGTCCCGTGGCGTCCCGACACCACGATCTCGCTAGTCCAGTGCCGCCCGCAACGCGATCTCGCGCCACCGCCGGGCCTCGGCGACTTCTTCCTCGTCGGTCGCGAGGAAGAGCGTTGCGATGCCCGGCTGGTCGTACCTCATCCGCACCAGCACAGCGTCGTCCAGGAGCCACCAGTCGTCGGGCCCGACGTCGGGGAGCAGGCCCGTCGCGACCGCCCGCTGCGGCGTCACGTAGTGCAGCATCTCGCCGGCCTCTTCATTCCAGCGGCCGATCCACCGTACCCAGACTTGATAGTCCGTGGGCGGGTCCTGGTGGATACGCACTCGTTCGAATCGCCGGCCGCGCCCGGTGAGGTCCGAGATCTGGTCGTACCAGGCGGCGAGTTCCGGGACCTCGGTCGGTGGCCTGCGGGAGCCGGCCAGGAACGCCGCGAAATGCGCCGCCTCGTAGTCCATGGCGTAGGCGGGTTGCTGCTCCAGCCGGAACGCGGTGCGCTCCACGCCCCCCAGCAGGCGCCCGAACTCGTTCCAGCAGATCTGACGCACTACAGCCCCCCGACGCGGTCCAGAACGTTCGCCGGGACGAAGACCGCGTCCTCGTTGTCGGCCAACTGACGCAGCTGCGCGCGGGTGGACTCGTCCAGCCGGACGCCCTGAACGACGTACCCGTGTTCGGTCCGATAGAGCGCTGGGCAGCCGCCCGTCCCCGAGTTGTCGTCCTTCCACAGGAATTCGAGTTCCACCGCGATCCGCCTCCTCGAGAGTGTGGTGGGGCCGCCGAGGCGACCAGGTCCAGTCTTGCACGATTGCGCGCAATTGCCTAGCTCCTGGGGTCCCGCGATGGTTGGCTGTGCTCGGACGTCGGGGTCAGGTCCCCAGACCCACGCGAACATCGACATCCATCGAGGGCGGGCAAGATCACGAGGAGGTGAGAGGAGCGGTGTGCCGCGCGAGGTAGAGCCGTAGCGCCCCCGACGGGCCAGTTCGGCGCCGCAACGGATCTACCTCGGTGCCGGGGGATCTATCTCGCGCGCAGTCGCCCTCACTCCCACTCGATGGTCCCCGGCGGCTTGCTCGTGACGTCGAGCACCACCCGGTTGACCTCGGGCACCTCGTTGGTGATCCGGGTCGAGATGAGCGACAGGACGTCGTAGGGCAGCCGGGTCCAGTCGGCCGTCATCGCATCCTCCGAGGACACGGGCCGCAAGACGATCGGGTGCCCGTAGGTGCGCCCGTCGCCCTGAACGCCCACGGACCGGATGTCCGCGAGCAGCACCACCGGGCACTGCCAGATCTCGCGGTCCAACCCGGCCCGGGTCAGTTCCTCGCGGACGATGGCGTCCGCGGCGCGCAGGGTGTCGAGCCGCTCGGCCGTAACCTCGCCGACGATCCGAATGCCCAGGCCCGGCCCGGGGAACGGCTGGCGCCACACGATCGCCTCGGGCACGCCGAGTTCGAGCCCGACGGCGCGCACCTCGTCCTTGAACAGGTTTCGCAGCGGCTCGACGAGTTCGAATTGCAGGTCATCCGGCAGGCCGCCCACGTTGTGGTGGCTCTTGATGTTCGCGGCGCCCTCGCCGACACCGGACTCGACGACGTCGGGGTAGAGCGTGCCCTGGACCAGGAACTTGACCGTCTCGCCCTGGGCGCCGACCTCGGCGACGACGTCGCGCGCCGCGTCCTCGAAGACCCGGATGAACTCCCGGCCGATGATCTTGCGCTTGGTCTCCGGGTCGCTGTGGCCGGCCAGGGCGTGCAGGAACCGCGCCCGCGCGTCGACCACCTTGAGCTGGACGCCGGTGGCGGTGACGAAGTCGCGCTCGACCTGCTCGACCTCGCCCGAGCGCAGCAGCCCGTGGTCTACGAAAACACAGGTGAGCTGGTCCCCCACCGCCCGCTGGACCAGCGCCGCGGCGACCGACGAGTCCACCCCACCGGACAGCCCGCAGATCACCCGGGCGCTGCCGACCTGGGCGCGGATCGCGGCCACCTGATCCCGGATGACACTGCCGGGCGTCCAGGCGGGGGCGAGGCCGGCGCCGTCGTACAGGAAGTTCTCCAGGACCGACTGGCCGTGGGCGGAGTGCCGGACCTCGGGGTGCCACTGCACCCCGTACAGCCGGCGCTCACGGTTCTCGAATGCGGCCACGGGCGAGCCCACGGAGGTCGCCAGGACGTCGAAACCCGCTGGTGCGCGGTGCACGGCGTCGCCGTGGCTCATCCACGTGGTCTGGTGGTCGGGGGTCCGGGCGAGCAGCGTGCCCGGGCTGCCGACCGCCACCTCCGTGCCGCCGTACTCCCGCAACCCGGTCTGGGCGACGTCGCCGCCCAGCGCCCGGGCCATCGCCTGGAAGCCGTAACAAATGCCGAGCACCGGGACACCGGCGTCGAACAATTCGGGATCCACGAACGGGGCGCCGGCGGAGTAGACGGACGCCGGGCCGCCGGACAGGATGATCGCCGCCGGATTCTTCGCCAGCAACTGCGCCGGGCTCAGCGTGTGCGGGACGATCTCCGAGTACACCCGCGCCTCGCGCACCCGGCGCGCAATGAGCTGGGCGTACTGGGCGCCGAAGTCGACGACGAGAACGGGGCGGGGCTGCTCACCCGGGCTGATGGGGTTGATCACCCGGCCAGGATAGTGGGCGCGGCGGCGCCGCATCGGGGGCGCTCACCGCCGCTGTGCCCCCGCCCGCCGGCGCGTACTGCCGGTCGAGGGCGCTCAGGTGCGTCTCGGCTTCCCGGTGCAGTTTCGCCTCAACGATGAAAGACATCACCGGCACGACGCCGGCCAGCACCATCGCCACCAGCCTGCCCCACGACCAGCGCATCTTGTTCCAGAGATCGAAGACCGTGACGAGGTAGACCACGTAGATCCAGCCATGGGCGAAGGGGACCCACCGCAGGTAGCGCACGACGTCGTCGGCGTGGAAGAGGTACTTGAGCGCCATCTCGGCGCACAGGATCAGCAGCATGACGCCGGTCACGATCGCCATGAAGCGATACCGGCCCAGCGCCCCCCGGGCGCGGGCGATCGCCCGGCCGGCCGCGTCGGAACTCACCGTCGTCATCGTTCTCCCCCTGACTAGCGCTCCCGTCGCCGCCAGCCTAGGAAAGAACGGCCCGCGCGGCGCGCCGGCCGGCGGCCCGGCCGCGCCGACCCCTGAGCCGCCGGCAAGGCGGCGATATCCGCCCACGGTTGAAAAATCGGTGGTCCCGGACGGCGGTCCCGGCTTAGCGTTGACGACCATGCGTACGCTTCCGCTCCCCGACCCCGGCACCCCGGTGCTCTCGGGGCCTTCGGCGTACCTGTGGTGGCTCGCCCGCCGCCAGTGGGGCATTCTCACGGTGTCGGTCGGCCTGGGCGTCGTCGGATTCGCCTGCCAGGCGGCAACGCCCTACCTGCTCGGCCGCGCGCTGGACGAGGGGCTGGCCGACGGGGTGGGCGCCGCGCTGTGGCGTTGGGCGGGGGCGATGGCGGCGATCGGGGCGCTCCAACTGCTCGTGGGAGCGCTCGGGCACCGGTACGACATCGCGAACTGGCTGCGCTCGGCGCTCACGAGTTCGCAGCTGATCGGCAACAACGTGAGCCGCTCGGGCCACGCGATCACGGCCGAACTGCCCACCGGCGAGGTGGTCTCGACGGTGGCCAACGACGCGCTACGGGTCGGGGAGATCTTCTCGATCGTCGCGCGGTTCGCGGGTGCCCTGCTCGCCTTCGCGGTGGTGGCCGTGGTCATGCTGGCGTCCTCCACCCAGCTCGGCCTCGTGGTGATCCTGGGCACGCCCGCGGTCGCCGGCGTGCTCGCGCTGCTGGTCCGGCCCCTGCAGCACAAGCAGACGGCGCAGCGGGAGGCGAACGGGCGGCTCACTGCGCTGGGCGCGGACACGGTTGCCGGCCTGCGGATCCTGCGCGGCATCGGTGGTGAGCGGGTCTTCGCCGGCCGATACCGCGAGCAGTCGCAGGCGGTCCGGCGCACCGGCATCGAGGTGGCGCGCACCCAGTCGCTGCTCGACAGTCTGCAGATCCTGCTGCCCGGCATGTTCGTCGTCGTCGTGCTGTACCTCGGCGCGCACGCCGCGCTGCGCGGCGAGATCACCGCCGGCCGGCTGGTGACGTTCTACGGCTACGCCGCTTTCCTCGGCTGGCCGCTGCAGATCGTCACCCAGACGCTGCAGATCGCGACCCGCGCGCACGTCGCCGCCGCGAAGCTGATCCGGGTGCTCGCGGTCCGCCCGCCCGCGGGCGGGCGGGCGGCGCTCGCCAGTACCCCACCGGCCGGCGCCGTCCTGGTCGACGACGCCAGCGGCGTCGAACTGCGCCCGGGCCGGGTGGTCGCGCTGGTCGACGCCGACCCGGACGAGTCTGCCCGGATCGCGGGCCGGCTCGGCCGGTTCGACGACGAGGCGGAGGCCGAGACGCCCGTCCACCTGGGCGGGATCCGCCTGGCCGACCTCGATCTGGCCGAGGTCCGCGAGCGCATCGTGGTCGCCGAGGCGACCACACACCTGTTCTCCGGCGTGCTCGGCGAGGAACTGGACGTGCGCGGCGTCGGCGTCGAGGCGGAGTTGATGCGCGCACTGTTGGTCGCCGATGCGCACGACGTCCTGGACTCCGTCCCGGGCGGCCTGGCCGGCGACCTGGCGGAGCAGGGCCGGTCGCTGTCCGGTGGGCAGCGGCAGCGGGTGGCCCTCGCCCGGGCGCTGCTGACCGAGCCGGAGATCCTCATCCTGGTGGAGCCGACGTCGGCCGTCGACGCCCATACCGAGGCGCGGATTGCCCAGCGGCTCGCCGACGTCCGGCGCGGCCGCACCACCCTGATCGTGACCGCGAGCCCCCTGGTGCTGGAGCACGTGGACGAGGTGCTGTTCGCCGAGGCGGGGCGGGTGGTCACCACCGGCTCGCACCGCGAGCTCCTGCGGCGCCCCCTCGCCGCCGACGGCGGCGCCGCGGCGGCCCGCTACCGCGGCGTCGTCGGGCGGAGCCTGGACCACGACGACGTCGTGGCCACCGGCATCGAGACCGGGACCAAGACCGGAATCCGGACCGACCCGAAGACCGACCCGAAGACCGACCCGAAGACCGACCCGAAGACCAGGCCGAAGACCCGAACGAAGGGAGGTGTGGCGTGAAGCTGCCGATCGCCGATGCCGCAACCGTGCGCCGGCACGCGGGCGCGCTCGCCCGGCGCCACCGCCGGCCGCTGGCCGCCCTCACCGGGCTGCACCTGCTTGCGGCGGTCGTCGGCCTCGCCGGGCCGTTCGTCCTGGGCCGCCTGGTCGACGCCGTGACCGACGGCACGAGCGCCGGGCACGTCGACGCCCTGATCGCGCTCGCCGTGGCGGCCGTCGTCGGGCAGGCGATCCTGACCCGGTTCGCGGCTCGGGCCTCGTTGGTCTTCGGCGAGACCCTGCTGGCCGAGATCCGCGAGGATTTCATGGCCACGGTGACGGCGTTGCCGCTGTCCGCCGTCGAGCGGGCGGGCACGGGCGACCTCGTCGCCCGGACCACCAACGACGTCGGGCGGATCCAGCACGCGGCGCGCCTGGGCGTGCCGCGACTGATCGTCTCGACGCTGACCATCGCCCTGACGGTGGCCGCCTGCGCGGTGGTCGCGCCGCCGGTCTGCGTCGCGATCTTCGTCGGCGTACCGGTGATGATCGTCGCCGTGCGCTGGTACCTGCGCCGCGCGACGCCGGGCTACCTGCGGGAATCGGCCGCCTACGCCGCCCTGAACGGCACCATCACGGAATCCGTCGAGGGGGCCCGGACCATCGACGCCTTGGGCCTCGGTGCCCGGCGCCGGGCGAGAATCGCGGCGGATCTGCGGGAGGCATTCGAGGCGGAGCGCTACACGCTGCGGCTGCGCACCGTGCTGTTCCCGGCGATCGACTTCGCCTTCATCGCGGCGCCGATCGCGGTGATGGTCTGGGGCGCGTGGCTGATCGCGGCCGGCCACACCACCATCGGCGCGGTCACGACGGTCGCGCTCTACACCTTCCAGCTCACCGGCCCGGTGTGGGACCTGGTGTTCTGGCTGGACGAGATCCAGTTCGCCGCCGTGGCGCTGGCCCGCATCATCGGGGTCCAGCTGGTCGAACCGGACCGCGAAGCGGGCCGGGCGACTCCGGTGGACGAGGCCATGAGCGCGCGCGGGGTGCGCTACGCCTACCGGGAGGGCGTGGACGTGCTGCACGGCGTCGACCTGGACCTGCGGGTCGGCGAGCGGCTCGCCGTGGTCGGGCCGTCCGGGGCGGGCAAGTCCACGCTCGGGCGGATCCTGGCGGGGATCCATCCCCCCATTGCGGGCTCCGCGACCGTCGGCGGCGTCCCGCTGGTCGACCTGCCGCTGGACGACCTGCGCCGGCACGTCGCCCTGGTCACCCAGGAGCACCATGTGTTCGTCGGGTCCCTGGCGGACAACCTGCGGTTGGCCGCCGCCGACGCCGACGACGCCGCACTGCTGGCCGCGCTGGACGCCGTCGACGCGCGGGGCTGGGCGCAGGCATTGCCCGAGGGCCTGGCCACGGCCGTCGGCTCGGGCGGGCATCCGCTCACCCCGGCGCAGGCGCAGCAGGTGGCCCTCGCCCGGCTGGTCCTGCTGGACCCGCACACGCTGATCCTGGACGAGGCGACGTCGCTGTTGGACCCGCGCGCGGCGCGGCACCTGGAGCGGTCGCTGTCCGGGGTCCTCGCCGGACGCACCGTCGTCGCAATCGCCCACCGGCTGCACACCGCGCACGACGCCGACCGGGTGGCCGTGGTCGACGACGGTCGGATCGTCGAGATCGGCCCCCATGACGAACTCGTCGCCGCGGGCGGCGACTACGCGCGGCTGTGGCACTCGTGGCAGCACGAGTAGGCGAACACCGAGGGCCGGGGCGACGCAAATTGCCTGCTCGCCCATGGCGCCACCGCCGCCTGCGAGCGGCTGCAGCGCCCCAGCGACGGGCGCCCCGCGACCGTGGTGACAACCGCGTCCGCCGTCGAAAGCTTGCTCGGACGCACCTTGAGTGCGACATAGTAGGTTTCGGCGGACAAAGCAGGTAGTGTGCCAGAGTCGGACCCGGGCCCTGGCGTCGTTTCCCGGGGCAACCGTGCGGGAGGGAACGCGATGAGCGACAACGGACAGATTGCCGTCGACTGGGGCGTATTGAATGCCCATGCGGGCCGGGTGCGCCAGGTGGCCGCGGACACGCGGCTGGCCTGCGACGCCGCCGCCTCGCTGAACCTCGGCGGCGGGGCCTTCGGGATCATGTGTGCCTTTCTGGTGCCGCCGCTGTCGGTGGTGTCGTCGCTGGCCCAGCACGCCCTGAACTCGGCCGCCGCCGCCGTGGAACGCTCCGCGACCGAGGTGGCCGCGATGGGCGGCGATTTCCGCGAGTTGGAGGACCTCATCGGGCGCGATCTGACCACGCTCGACCCGGACGTCGCGGTCTACGGCAAGCGCGGCGCCGTGTCATGACCGGCAATCCGCTGGTCGCCGCGCCGGTGCCGGAGCGATCTCGAGCATTTGGTTGTCGCCGACCTGGCCGAGATGTCGGGTCAGGCCACCGCAGCATTCCGCGCCTTGAGATTGTCGCCCGAGCAGGCACACAGGGCACGACTCCGCAGGACCACAAACAGGGCTTTTTCATCTGACCAAAAGGCTCGTCTCCTCACTCGAGCGGAGGATCCCGTCGCGCCGGACGCCGCGCGCCTCGTCGCGCACCGAGCGCAGCCACAAGGCGAGGGCGAATCCGCCGAAGAGCCACCACTGCAGCGCATAGAAGGCGTTCTGCAGGTTCAAGCCGGTGCCGCCCGGCAACTGAGGCCGCGACAGCAGCGCGGGACCGCCGGCGTCGGCGGTCGGTTGGGCCGGGACCGCCGAGGCCAACACCAGGTACCCGGAGTACGCCGGGCCGCCCCAGGCATTGACCAGGGCGCCGGTCGCGATCGAATCCGTGCGCCCAGCAGGCAGGCCACCCGGACCGGCGGCCTCCGACGCCTGCAAGTATCCGGTCAGCCGCACCGGCCCCGCCGGGACGGCGAGCGCGGCGGCATCGACGGCGGCGTCGTCGGCATCGGCCACCCAGCCGCGAACCACGGCCAGGACCGGCGGGCCGGACAGGTGCGCCCAGGATGAACCGCCGCTGCCGTCGTCGGTCACGCGCAGCGGGGTGAGCACCAGGAAGCCGCGCCGACCCTGCCATTCGCGGTTCACCACGAGCAGTTGCCCGGCCTCGTACTCGCCCGCCACCCAGACCGTTCGGCCCACGAGTTCGCCGCGGAAGGCCGACTGGGCCGGCAACACGGTGCCCAGCCCCCGCGGGCCGGCGGCATCGGCATCCTGCGCGGCGTGCCGGGCGGACTGCTCGGCGCGCTGCTGGGCGCGGTCCAGTTGCCACGCGCCGAGGCGCCCGCACACCGCAGCGGCCGCCAGCAGGACGATCAGCAATCCGATCATTCGCGGGCGGCGCGCCGCCGACCAGAAGGGCACTGACGCGTCACTCACCGCTCCACGGTATCGACGCACCGCCGGATCGCCAGGCGAGCGCGGTCGCGATCCGCGAGCACAGTCGCCCCCGACGCGAGCCTCACCGCGATAGTGGCTCGGCGTACCAGACCGGAAGGTCGTCGGGACAGCCGTCCGGATAGACCGTCGTCTTGATGTCGCCCGCGCCGGCTTCTCGATCGGATCCGCCCATCGTCAACCCAACGGTGGGTCAGACGATCTGGTGACTTTCGCCGTCGGCGACGAGGTGGCTGTCGGAGGTCACCGTTCTGAAACGATCTTTCTTGTACTGGAAGGTCGCATGTGCCGGTCCGGACGTCGCCCTTTCCCATCTCATGTCGCCGGTGTTCTTAGCGGACAACGTCAGCCCTGTTCCGGCCGGCGCCGGACGTCCGCTCGAGCGTCCTGCCGACCGCCGCTTCGACAGCACCGACTTCAGCCCCGCGCGGGACCTCAACGGTGACCGCACCAGTAGTCGGGTCCGAGTAGGCGATGGACTCCGCGGCGCCGGGGACAGTGATGGCAGCACCGTAGGCCGCCTCGGTCACCCGATCCCGGTCGCGAGCCGAGGGCGCCGAGGACGTGACCACCTCGACCTTCACCGGCGACGTCGCAAGAAGATTCATCGCACCTTTCGGCACCGACCCCCGGAATACCACTCGTGCCTGGGCCGGACCTGAACCAATCCATTCCGCCGTCACCACAGAACTCCCGTACTTCGGGCCGAGTGCCGCCATCGTCTCACTGAAAGCCGCTTGGCCCACAGCCGCCGAGCGGACACTTTCGAACGGGAGATCGTTCTGGGTCGCGTACGTGTCGAGATCCTCGATCTCGGCGGGCGACAACTGGGGTCGAGCGGCTTCTCCTCCAACGGTGGCAAGCACTTGCTCGTGGACCGACCGAGCGTCGGGTTCCCCGACCTGGGCTCCCCGCGCAGAGGATGGGGCAACCGAACTGGCTGCTGCGATGCAGCACCCCAAAATGAGAGTCGCCGTCGATCGCAAATGTCGCGTTTGTGATATTTTCATGCGTCGAGAGTAGCGGTCTTCGCCGCATCTGCCAAGCAGATATGGCTTTTGGCGGCCTCATCACGCCGGCCTCCCGCGTTCGGGACCAAAGGCATTTTGTCCCGGTTGAGGAACGTCACACACCCGGTGCGAGCCGGTCCTGTGCAGGCCGGGTCGCGACGGTGTTACATGAAGGCTGTCGGCGGTGCCGTCCCCACAACCTGGAGGAATGTGATGACCACGACCTCGCGCCCCGCGCCCGGGTCGCCCTGGCAATCCGCGGAGATCTCCCCCATCAGCGACGAGACCATCCGGCGGGTCGACGGTTGGTGGCGCGCCGCCAACTACCTCTCGGTCGGCCAGATCTATCTACTCGACAACCCCCTCCTGCGCACCGAACTGACCCGCAACGATGTCAAGCCCCGGCTGCTCGGCCACTGGGGCACGACGCCCGGGCTCAACTTCCTCTACGCCCACCTCAACCGCGTCATCGGCGAACGCGGTCAGCCCACCGTCTTTGTCACCGGTCCCGGCCACGGCGGGCCCGGGCTGGTGGCCAATTCCTACCTGGAGGGGACCTACTCGGAGATCTACTCCGACATCACGCGCGACGAGGAGGGCCTGCGCCGCCTCTTCCGCCAGTTCTCCTTCCCGGGCGGTATCCCCTCGCACGTCGCGCCGGAGACGCCGGGCTCGATCCACGAGGGCGGCGAACTCGGCTACGCCCTGTCCCACGCCTACGGCGCCGTCTTCGACAACCCGGACCTGTTGGTCGCCGCCGTGATCGGCGACGGCGAGGCGGAGACCGGCCCGTTGGCGACCAGTTGGCACTCGAACAAGTTCGTCAACCCGGTCAACGACGGCGTCGTCCTGCCGATCCTGCACCTCAACGGGTACAAGATCGCCAACCCGACCGTGCTCGCCCGGATCAGCGATGACGAGTTGCGCGCCCTGATGATCGGCTACGGCCACAAGCCGTACTTCTTCTCCGGTGGCTTCGACGGCGAGGACCGCGCCGAGGTGCACCGGCGCTTTGCCGAGGTGCTCGACCAAGTGCTGAACGACATCGCCGAGATCAAAGGGTCCGCCGCGCAGGGCACCGAATCCCGGCCGGCCTGGCCGATGATCGTGTTCCGGACCCCCAAGGGCTGGACCTGCCCCCCGACCATCGACGGCAAGCGGACCGAGGATTCCTGGCGAGCGCACCAGGTCCCGCTCGCCAGCGCCCGGGACACGGCCGACCACCTGCAGACCCTGCGCGGCTGGCTGGAGTCGTACCGGGCGGAGGAACTCTTCGACGCCACCGGCCGGCTGGACGGGGAGATCGCCCGCCTCGCCCCCGTCGGCGCGCTGCGGATGAGCGACAACCCGCACGCCAACGGCGGTCTCCTGCTGCGCGACCTGCGGCTGCCGGATTACCGCGAGTACGCCGTGGACGTGCGGGCGCCGGGGGCAGCGACCGCCGAGTCCACCCGCGTGCTCGGCCAGTGGCTCACCGACGTCATCCGGCTCAATCCCGACAACTTCCGCATCTTCGGTCCGGACGAGACGGCGTCGAACCGCCTGCAGGCGGTGTATGACATCACGGACAAGCAGTGGAACGCCGAGTTCGAGGGGCCGGACGTGGACGAGCACCTCGCCCGCGCCGGGCGGGTGATGGAGATGCTCTCCGAGCACCAATGCCAGGGCTGGTTGGAGGGCTACCTGCTGACCGGCCGGCACGGCCTGTTCAACTGCTACGAGGCGTTCATCCACATCGTCGACTCCATGGTCAATCAGCACGCCAAGTGGCTGAAGGTGACCAACGACATTCCGTGGCGGCGCCCCATCGCCAGCCTGAACTACCTGCTGTCCAGCCACGTGTGGCGCCAGGACCACAACGGCTTCTCGCACCAGGACCCGGGCTTCATCGACCACATGGTCAACAAGAAGGCCGAGATCGTGCGGGTCTACCTGCCGCCGGACGCCAACACCCTGCTGGCGACCTATGACCACTGCCTGCGCTCGCGCCAGTACATCAACATCGTCGTCGCGGGCAAGCAGCCGGGGCCGCAGTTCCTGACCATGGAGCAGGCCATTGCGCACTGCACCCGGGGGCTGGGGATCTGGGAGTGGGCGGGCACCGAGACCCGCGGCGAGGACCCCGACGTCGTGCTCGCCTGCGCGGGCGACATCCCGACGCTCGAGGCGCTCGCCGCGGCCGACTTGCTGCGCACCCACGTGCCGGAGCTGAAGGTCCGGGTGGTGAACGTCGTCGACCTGATGCGGTTGCAGGACGAACGCGAGCACCCGCACGGGCTCTCGGACGCGGACTTCGACACGATCTTCACCGCGACCAAGCCGGTGATCTTCGCCTACCACGGCTACCCGTGGCTGATCCACCGGCTGACCTATCGCCGCAAGGGGCACCAGCACATCCACGTGCGCGGATACAAGGAGGAGGGCACCACCACGACGCCGTTCGACATGGTGATGCTCAACGACCTGGACCGCTACCACCTGGTGATCGACGTGATCGACCGCGTGCCGTTCCTGCGCTCCACGGCGGCCGGGCTGCGCCAGGAGATGGTGGACGCCCGGCTGGCCGCCCGGGAGTACACCCGGCGGTACGGTGAGGACACGCCCGACGTGCGGAACTGGACCTGGCCGACGGTCGGCGCACCGGCGGGCGACGGCGGCCTCGACGCCACCGTCACGACCGGAGGTGACAACGAGTGAGCGGTCCCGCTCGCAGCGTCTTCATTACGTCCCCCGAAGGTGAGACCGGGAAGTCCACCATCGCGCTGGGAGTGCTGGACCTCCTGCTCCGCCAAGTCTCGAAGGTCGGCGTTTTCCGCCCGGTGACCAGGGACGGTGCCGATTTCGTCCTCGAGTTGCTCCTCGCGCACGACGGCGTCGACGTCACCCCGGAGCAGGCGATCGGGGTGACCTATTCGGACGTCCACGCCGACCCCGAGGGGTCCCTGGCCCGGATCGTGAGCCGGTATCACGAGGTCTCCGCCATGTGCGAGGCCGTCGTGATCGTCGGGACGGACTACACCGACGTCGCCGGGCCCACCGAGCTGTCCTTCAACGCCCGCGTGGCCGCGAACCTCGGGGCGCCCGTGTTGCTCGTCCTCTCCGGCCGGAACCGGGCTCCGGGGGAGATCCTCTCCCTGGCCGAGGTCGCCATCGCGGAGTTGCGGGCGCAGCACGCGCAGACGTTCGGCGTGGTGGCGAACCGCTGCTCGACCCGCCGGATCGAGGACGTGCGGGCGGCGCTCGCCAATCTGATCGACCACGAGCTGACCCGGACCGGCAAGCGGGTGTCGAGGCGGGCGCTGCCCGCCTGGGCCATCCCCGAGGACCCCTTCCTGGAGGCACCCTCCGTGCGGGCGCTGATGGAATCGGTCGGCGGCACCCTCGCCCACGGCGATGAGGCGCTGCTGTCCCGCGAGGCGCTGGGCGTCCTGGTCGGGGCGATGGAATTCGACCACCTGCTGGAACGGTTGTTCGACGGCGTCGTCGTCATCACGCCGGGCGACCGGCGGGACAACCTGATTGGGCTGCTCGCGGCGCAGAGCGCGCGCGGCTTTCCGTCGGCGGCGGGCATCATCCTGACCGGGGGGCTGTATCCCCAGGGCGTGATCGCGGACCTGATCGCCGACCTCGACGCCGGCCTGCCCATCATCCGCACCGAGATGGACACCTACACCGCTGCCACCGCGGCGTCCGGCACCCGCGGGCGGGTCACCAAGGATGCCCAGCGCAAGGTCGACCGGGCGCTGGCCATGTTCGAGCAGAACGTCGACGGCGCCGCCTTGCTGGCGACCCTGGACATCCCGCGGCCGGAGATCGTCACGCCGCTGATGTTCGAGTACGCGCTGCTGACCCGGGCGCGCGTCGATCGGCGCCACATCGTGCTCCCCGAGGGGGAGGACGACCGGGTCCTGCGGGCGGCCTCCACCATCCTCGGGCGGCAGGTCGCGGACCTGACGCTGCTCGGCGACGAGAAGTCCATCCGTGCCCGGGCTACCGAACTCGGCCTGGATCTCGACGCCGCCCGGGTGCTCTCCCCCGCCGATCCGGAGCTCGTGGAGCGCTTCGCCAAGGAGTACGCGGCGTTGCGGGCCAAGCGCGGGGTGACCCTCGACCAGGCCCGCGACGTCGTCCAGGACGTGTCGTATTTCGGCACCATGATGGTGCACCTCGGCCTGGCCGACGGCATGGTCTCGGGCGCCACGCACACCACCGCCCACACGATCCGGCCCGGCTTCCAGATCATCCGGACCGAGCCGGGCGTCTGCGTGGTCTCGTCCGTCTTCCTGATGTGTCTGGAGGATCGGGTGCTGGTCTATGGCGACTGCGCGGTCAACCCCGACCCAACCGCCGAGCAACTCGCCGACATCGCGATCTCGTCGGCGGCCACCGCGGTCCAATTCGGGATCGAACCGCGGATCGCGATGCTCTCCTACTCCACGGGCGAGTCGGGCAGCGGGGCCGACGTCGACAAGGTCCGCGCGGCGACCGCGCTGGTCCGCGAGCGCCGGCCGGACCTGTCGGTGGAAGGCCCGATCCAGTACGACGCCGCGATCGACGCCTCCGTAGCGGCGTCGAAGATCCCCGGCTCCGCCGTCGCCGGCCGGGCGACGGTGTTCATCTTCCCGGACCTGAATACCGGCAACAACACCTACAAGGCGGTGCAGCGCTCCGCCGGCGCGGTCGCCGTCGGGCCGGTGCTGCAGGGCCTGAACAAGCCCGTCAACGACCTGTCCCGCGGCGCCCTCGTCCAGGACATCGTCAATACCGTCGCCATCACGGCCATCCAGGCCGGGCGATCCTAAGGAGTCATCGCACCATGACCGAACCGAGCGCCGGCGCCCGCCCCACGATCCTGCCCGTGGAGCGGCGCGTCGACCCTTACCGCGACTACGCCCGCCACGGCAGCGTGCTGGTGCTGAACGCGGGCTCGTCCTCGCTGAAATACCAACTGGTCAACCCCGGCCGCGGGGAGGTCGCGGGCGGCATCGTCGAGCGGATCGGGGAGGCCACCGCAATCGTCAAGCACGAGTACGGCGACGCGGCGGTCAAGCGGGAGGAGGTCGTGGCCGACCACGGGCAGGCGCTGCGGATCGCGCTCGGGCTGTTCGACGAGGTCGGCCCCGCGCTCGCCGAGGCCGGGATCTACGCCGTCGGGCACCGGGTGGTGCACGGCGGCTCGATCTTCGCCGAGCCGACGGTGATCGACGACGGCGTCGTCGCGAAGATCGCCGAGCTGTCACCACTCGCCCCCTTGCACAACCCGCCGAACCTGAAGGGCATCGAGGTCGGCCGCGAGTTGCTCGCAGAGGTGCCGCACGTCGCCGTGTTCGACACCGCGTTCTTCGCGGGGTTGCCGCCCGCCGCCGCGACCTACGCGATCGACCGGGAGGTCGCCCGGGAGCACGGCGTGCGCCGGTACGGCTTCCACGGCACCAGCCATTACTTCGTCTCCCGCGAGGTCGCCCGGCTGCTCGGGCGGCCGCTCGGCGAGCTGAACACCGTCGTGCTGCACCTCGGCAATGGGGCGTCGGCGTCGGCGGTGCGGGGCGGCGTGCCGATCGACACCTCCATGGGCCTGACGCCGCTGGAAGGGCTGGTCATGGGCACCCGATCCGGCGATCTTGACCCCGCGGTCGTTTTTCACCTCGCCCGCAACGCCGGCATGTCGATCGACGAGATCGACACCCTGCTGAATAAGAAGTCCGGGCTCAAGGGGCTCACCGGCGAGAACGACTGGCGGGTCATTCACGACCTGATCGCGGCGGGCGACGCCGACGCGAAGGTGGCGCTCGACGTCTACACCCACCGGCTGAAGAAGTACATCGGCGCGTATCACGCGGTGCTCGGGCGGCTCGATGTCGTCGCCTTCACGGCCGGCGTCGGCGAGAACGACGACGTCGTGCGGGCCGGCGCCCTGCGCGGGCTGGAGCCGCTGGGGATCGAACTCGACGAGGAGGCTAACGAGGGCCGGATCAAGGAACCGCGCATCGTGTCCGCGCCGGGGTCGCGGGTCGTGGTCATCGTGGTGCCGACGATGGAGGAGCTGACCATCGCCCGGATGTGCGTCGAGGCGGTGGAGGGCGTCCCGGCGCCGGAGTGAGTGCTTGATGCCTGAAGGTGTGCGTACAAGGATGGGCGCCTTCCGGACAAAGGCGTCAATATGGGATCGCGGGGACAGGTGGTTCGGTGTGGCGTAGCGGTGCGGGCACCAGGCGCCCGGTTCGATGTGGATTGTCGAGGCCTGCATCAGAGCAGGGAGTCACCTGGTGCCTGCGGTGTCATCGTTGTTCTTTGAGCTGTTGTGGGTCCGGTTCGAGGACCTGATCGCGCCCGCCATTTGGCTCACCCGTTGGGGTGACCGTCAACGCATTGCGGATCGGGTCGTGTTCGGCAGATTCGTCTGCCTCGCGTCCGATGTGGCCCGCGGTCGGGCGGGGGTGGCCGCGAGGCGGTGCGCCGCGAGGGTATACCCGACGCCGCGCGTCAGTACCGGGCCCGCGAGTCAGTACCTGACGCGGCGAGTCAGTACCTGGCGCGGCGAGTCAGTACCTGACGCGGCGAGTCAGTACCTGACGCGGCGAGTCAGTACCTGAGCCGCCGAGGAAGTAGCGACACGCCGGGAAAACGAGCACCGAACAGCCGCAAGGTACTGACTCGGCTCACAAGGTACTGACTCGGCGCCCAAGGTACTGACTCGGGGCGGCCGACAAGGGCGCTGCGGTTGGGATGCGGAAGACGCCGGCCGCCGCGCGAGATAGCGGTATGGCCGCGAGATAGAGGTATGGCGCGCGAGATAGAGGTATGGCGCGCGAGATAGAGGTTTGTCGGACGAGAGAGAGGTAGCGCGAACGAGGTAGGGGGTTAAATGTCGCGAATCGGCCTGTTTAGCTTGCGATACCTCACGTTCGTTCGCGATACCTCACGTTCGCGGGCCGTACCTCTCGTTCGTTCGCTGGTAAGAACCGTCGGCCCCGCGGACAGCGGTGCCGGGGCGGCATCACGCAGACGGGGGCACGAAGCAGACCACCTGCGTTCGTGGTCGCGGCCGCGATTTGGGTGCTGCGGATGTTACCCGCCGCATCCGCGCGCTCGAGCACACCCACAGCGATTCGGGCGCCGGCAAGGGGCCTGCCCGTCGAGGCAGTGAACTTGGCCGAAACATACGAGAACGGGGTAGCGCACGTCGGGTCCTCCTGATCCACTGCAGCAAAGCCGGGGGCGGCGACCGCCCCCGTCACCAAGATGGCCCCCACGGCGGTGGCGGAAGCATACCGCCGTCTGCACAGATTGTCCGATACAATCGATTTAGTGTGCCGTGACCGTCCGTGAACCGTTCCGATCCGCCAATCGATAGCCTGACGCCATGACGGAAGACCTGATCGCAGCCGACGTGCGGACCGGCCCCGCCGCCGATCCCATCGATGCGGCCCGTCTCCCGCGCCGGCGGCGCGTCCGTCGGTTGCTGGTCGGCGTCGTGGCCGCCGCGGTGGCGGTGGCTGCCCCCATCGCGTGGGTCCAGATGAGCGGCCAGTCCCGACTCCGGGCGTCCGCTGCCGTGCGCGACCGCGGCGTTGCGCTGGTCCTGGGCGCCGGGCTTCGACCTGATGGGTCGCCGTCGACCTACCTGCGTCGGCGCCTGAATGCCGCAATCGAGATCTACCAGCGCGGAGACGTCCACGCGATCCTGGTCAGCGGCGACCGCCAGGACGACAGCTACGACGAACCCGCAGCCATGCGCGCCTGGCTGCGCGCGCACGGCGTCCCCGACGCGGCCATCGTCCGCGACAGCCACGGCTTCGATACCCACGACTCTTGCGTCCGGGCGCGCGAGGTCTTTGGCGTGCGGCGTGCCGTCGTCGTCACCCAGGATTACCACGCGCGGCGGGCCGCCTTTTCCTGCGCGCGGGCCGGGATCGACGCCGTCGGCGTCGGCGTGCCGGCGCACACCGAGGAACCGTGGAGGCACGGGTATTTCCAGCTTCGCGAACTGCCTGCCTCGCTGCGCGCGGCCTGGGACGCGGCGACGTCCCGCCGGCCGGTCGGCCCCATGACGCCCGACGACGCCGTCGTCCGAATCCTCAGCGCGACGTAGCGCCGTCCGGTCGCCGGCGGCGCCGAAATCCGACCGGAGCGCTCTACGTCGAGCCTGACGGCTCTACCTCGGCCGACACCCCGCCGCAGCCCGACTACGGCAGCCGCAACCGGCGCATCACGTTGAGGGCGCCGGTCAGCGCTCGGCTCGCCCGATCGCCGCCGAGGGCGTACAGCCCGTCAAGACTCACCCCGAACCGGGCGCCGCGCTGAACGGCGATCGTCTGCACCTCGGTGAACCCCTCGATGCTCTCTCGGCCGTGCCGGCGCCCAATGCCGGAGGCCTTGAATCCTCCCATCGGGGCCGCCATCGACCCCAACGCGGAGGAGTAGCCGTCGTTGATGTTGACCGTGCCCGCCTGCACCCGGGCGGCCAGCCGGCGCGCGGCGGCGATGTCCCCGCTCCAGATGCTGGCGTTGAGGCCGAACTCGCTGTCGTTCATCAACGCCAGGGCCTCCTCGTCGGAGGCCACCCGGCGCAGGCTGACCACGGGGCCGAACGTCTCGTCGCGGGCGCACATGGCGTCGTCGGGCACGTCGCACAGCACGGTAGGCGCGTAGAAGAGCGGGCCGATGTCCCCGCGGTGCACCCCGCCCACCTGGACCCGGGCGCCGCGCGCGATCGCGTCGTCGACGTGTGCCACGACCCGGTCGAGCTGCGCCGGCGAGGTCAGCGAGCCGACGTCGCAGGAGTAGTCCAGCGCGGCGCCGATGCGCAGGTCCCGCACCAGCGGGAGGAAATGCTCCAAGAACTCATCGGCCACCGCCTCGTGGACGTACAGCCGCTCCACCGAGACGCACAGCTGCCCCGTGCTGGCGAAGCAGGCCCGCACCGCGCCGCGGGCGGCCGAGGGCAGGTGCGCGTCGGCCGCGACGTACAGCGGGTTCTTGCCGCCGAGTTCCATCGTGACGCCGACCAAACGCGCCGCGGCCCGGGCGGCTACGGCTCGCCCGGTCTCGGTCGACCCGGTGAACGCAACGTGGTCGACGACGTCGGCCAGGGCCGCGCCGATGTCGGCGCCGCCCGCGACGACGAGGAACAGGTCCTCGGGCAGGCCGGCTGCCGCCAGCGTGGAGGCGGCCCACAACGCGGTCATCGTCGTCTGCGGGTCCGGCTTGAGGACAACGGCGTTGCCGGCCAGCAGGGCCGGCATGGCCTCGGAGAGGGCGAGCGTCAGGGGGTAGTTCCACGGCGCGATCACACCGACGACGCCGACCGGTCGCCGGTGCACGCTCACCCCGGTGAGCAGCGGAAAGACGCCGGGGACCCGGCGCCGGGCCAGATAGGACGGCCCACGCAGTCCGTAGTGCCGGGCCAATTGCGCGACGTCGCCGACTTCCTCGAAGGCGGACAGCCGGGCTTTGCCGGACTCCAGTTGAATCAGGTCCAGCGCCTGCGACTGGCGCCGCAGCACGAGCGCGCCGAACCGCAGCAACATCGCCGCCCGCTCCCGCACGGGGCGCCGCGCCCAGGCGCGCTGGGCGGCCCGGGCGCGGGCGACCGCGGTGGCGACGTCGGTGGTCGAGGAGAGCGGGATCGCCGCGAGCGGGGCGCCGCTGAACGGCACGAGGGGTCGATGCTCGCCGACCAGGTGCGAGGACACCACCCGGGCGACGAGATGCACCACGGCGTCCGGCTCCAGCGCATACGTCCCCGCCGGGACCTCCGGGTCGAGGACCTGCTGGTCGGCGCCGGCGCGCGCGGGGCCGTCGCCGGCGGCATCCCCGATCGCCGGTTCCGGCGGCAGCGGTCCGCCCTGCGGTACGGAGGAATGCCCGTTCGTCTTCCCACCCGGGTCGTTGGCCATGGCGTCAGACTAACCGGCAGCCGGCTTCGCCACCGGGCTGACCAGGGCTCGACGCACGAACTCCACAGCCTCGATACGGATTCGGCCGATTCGGCCACCGATCCGTTGTCGGTGAATCCCGCCGATCTGCCGAGCAGTCCGTTCAGTACGGGTGATAGGGGGAAACGACGACCTCGACCCGCTGGAATTCCTTCAGGTCCGAGTACCCCGTCGTCGCCATCGCCCGGCGCAGCGCGCCCACCAGGTTCAGCGTGCCGTCGGCCCGCACCCCCGGGCCGAACAGGATCTCCTGCAGCGTTCCCGAGGTCCCCACCTGGACTCGCTCACCGCGCGGCAACTGCGGATGGTGCGCCTCGGAGCCCCAGTGCCAGCCCCGGCCGGGCGCCTCGTCGGCGCGGGCGAGGGCCGCGCCGAGCATGACGGCGTCGGCGCCGCAGGCAACCGCCTTGACCAGATCCCCGGAGCGACCGACCCCGCCGTCGGCGATGACGTGCACGTACCGACCGCCCGATTCGTCGAGGTAATCGCGGCGGGCGGCGGCCACGTCGGCGACCGCCGAGGCCATCGGCGCGTGGATGCCGAGCGAGACCCGGGTGGTGTGCGCGGCTCCGCCGCCGAAGCCAACCAGCACGCCGGCGGCGCCGGTCCGCATCAGATGCAGGGCAGCGGTGTACGTGGCGGCGCCGCCGACGACCACCGGAACGTCCAGTTCGTAGATGAACCGTTTCAGGTTCAGGGGCTCGGCCCGGCCGGAGACGTGCTCGGCGGACACCGTGGTGCCCCGAATAACAAAGAGGTCCACCCCGGCGTCGACCACGCACTGGTAGTGCTCCTGGGTGCGGGCGGGCGAGAGGGCGCCCGCGACCGTGACGCCGGCGGCGCGGATCTCCTTGAGCCGTTGGGTGATGAGCTCCGGCTTGATCGGCTCGGCGTAGATCTCCTGCATTCGGCCGGTGGCGGCGACCGGGTCCAACTCGGCGATCTCGGCCAGGAGCGGCTCGGGCGATTCGTACCGGGTCCACACGCCCTCGAGATCGAGGACGCCCAGCCCGCCGAGTCTGCCGAGCGCGACCGCCGTCGCGGGGCTCATCACCGAGTCCATCGGTGCCGCCGCGATCGGCAGGTCGAAGTGGTAGGCGTCGATCTGCCAACTGACCGAGACGTCCTGCGGATCCCGGGTGCGCCGGGAGGGGATGACGGCGACGTCGTCGAAGGAGTATGCCCGCCGGGCTCGCTTGCCGCGTCCGATCTCGATCTCGTTGGTCACCGGCCCAGCCTAGCGGCGCGACGCCGGGCCGCCGTCCGTGTGGGTGGCGGCCGGCAGGGTGTGCCCAGGCGACCGCGCGAAGCCGCGCCCGGAGCTGGAGGTGGCGATGACCTGGAACAAGGGCCCGATGTGGGGCTTCGACACGGAGACGACCGGCGTCGATCCGATGACGGATCGCATTGTGACCGCAGCCCTGGTGCGCCGGCACGGCGCCCACCACGACGTGACCACGTGGCTGATCGACCCAGGTGTGGCGATCCCGGCCGAGGCGAGCGCCATCCACGGCATCACCACGGAGCACGCCCGCGCGCACGGCCGGCCGCCCGCGGAGGCGCTCGAGGAGATCGCCCGCATGCTGGCCACGGGGCTGCGCGCGGGAGCGGCCGTCGTCGCGTACAACGCCGCCTTCGATCTGTCCCTGCTCGACGCCGAATTGGCCCGCCACGGCCTGGCCGGCCTGGCCGCCCGGCTGGGCCGGCCGGTGCGGCCGGTCGTGGATCCCCTGGTGCTGGACCGGGCGCTGGATCGGTACCGGCGCGGCAAGCGGCGGCTCGGCGACCTGTGCCGCCACTACCGAATCGATGAGGCCGGCCTGCACAGCGCCGACGTCGACGTGCTCGCCACGCTGGCCGTCCTCGACGCGTTGGTCGCGGGCTTTCCCGCGCTGCGCGAGCACGACCTGGACGCGGTCCACGATTTCCAGATCTCGGCCCACCGGCGGTGGGCCGAGCGTTTCAACGCGTGGCGGGCGGAGCAGGGCCATACTGGGACGGGAGCAAACGTGGAGTGGCCGACCATGTCTGTCGGCACATCTGTCGGCACAGCTGTCGGCACATCTGTCGGCACATCTGTCGGCACAGATATCTCATCCACAGCATGAGCCCCCTCGTTTCACGGCGCCTTCACGGCATGTTCTCGGCCTTCGCCTGGACGGGCATCTCATAGATGAGTTATCGTCGCGGTTGTGACGACCATGGAAGACATCGCATTGACCGTGACGGACGCCCCGCTGGCCCAGGTCGGCGCATTGATTCGAGGCGCCCGGCAGAACCAGGGTCTGACGCAGTCCCAGCTCGCCGAGCGGCTCGGGACCAGCCAGAGCGCGGTGCACCGGATCGAGCAGGGACAGCAGAACCTGAGCCTCGAGATGCTCGCACGCATCAGCGCGGCGCTCGACTCACAGTTGATCAGCTTCGGCGGCCCCACCCACTCGCATCTGCGGGTCCAGGGCGGGCGCAAACTGTCCGGCCGGATCGACGTGAACTCGTCGAAGAACGCCGCGGTCGCGTTGCTGTGCGCGTCCTTGTTGAACCGGGGCCGGACCACCTTGCGCGGGGTAGCCCGGATCGTCGAGGTGGACCGGATCGTCGATGTGCTGCGCTCGATCGGCGCGCGCGTGACGTGGAGCCCCGGCGGCCGGGATCTGGAGATCGTGGTTCCGCGCGAGTTGAACCTCGCCACGATCGACGTCGACGCCGCCCGGCGGACCCGGTCGATCATCATGTTCTTCGGTCCCTTGCTCGGGCGCCAAGATGCCTTCGAGCTGCCCTACGCCGGCGGGTGCGACCTCGGCACCCGCACCATCGAGCCGCACCTGATCGCGCTGCGGCCGTTCGGCCTGTCGGTGACGGCGACCGGCGGGGACTATCACGCCCGGGTGACCCCGACCTCCGGCCAGGACCTGTCGGTCGTGCTGACCGAGCGCGGCGACACGGTGACCGAGAACGCGCTGATGGCCGCCGCGTCCCGCGAGGGCGTGACCACGATCCGCAACGCCAGCCCCAACTACATGGTCCAGGACCTGTGCTTCTTCCTGGAACTGCTCGGCGTGCGCATTGAGGGCATCGGCACCACCACCCTGCGGGTGCACGGCCGATCGCGCATCGACGAGGACGTCGAGTACGCCGTCTCGGAGGACCCGGTCGAGGCGATGAGCCTGCTCACCGCCGGGATCGTGACCGGCTCCGAGATCACCGTCGCGCGGGTGCCCATCGAGTTCATGGAGATCGAACTCGCGATGCTCGCCGAGATGGGACTCGAGTACTCGCTCAGCGACGAGTACCTGGCCCGCAACGGCCGCACCCGGCTAGTCGACCTCACGGTCCGGCCGAGCAGGCTCAAGGCGCCGATCGACAAGATCCATCCGATGCCGTTCCCCGGGCTGAACATCGACAATCTGCCGTTCTTCGTGGCGATCGCGGCCTGCGCCGAGGGCAACACCCTCATCCACGACTGGGTCTACGAGGGCCGCGCCGTCCACTTGACCGACCTCACCCGGCTCGGCGCGAACGTCCAGCTCATGGACGCGCACCGACTCTCAGTCACCGGCCCCACCCGCTGGTCGGGTGCGGAGGTGAGTTGCCCGCCCGCGCTGCGGCCCGCCGTCGTCATCCTGCTGTGCATGCTCGCCGCCCGCGGCACCTCCGTGCTGCGCGACGTCGACATCATCGCCCGCGGCTACGAACAGCTCACCGACCGGCTGATCGAACTCGGCGCGAAGATCCAGACCTTCCGGGACTGACGCGCCCGCACCCCGCGACTGGTGAACCCTGTGCGCCGCGCCAAGTACTGACTCGCCGGCCCAGGTGCTTCCTCGCGACGCACCACGCCGCCGCCCGCTCAGCCGGCTCGCCCTACCGGCCGTGGTAGTTGGGTGCCTCGACGGTCATCTGGATGTCGTGCGGGTGCGATTCCTTGAGTCCGGCCGCCGTGATGCGCACGAACCGCCCGCGCGCCTTGAGTTCGGGGATCGAGCGGGCGCCGACGTAGAACATCGACTGGTGCAGCCCACCGATGAGCTGGTGCGCGACGGCGCCGAGCGGCCCGCGGTAGGGCACCTGACCCTCGATCCCCTCGGGCACGATCTTGTCGTCGGAGTCGACGTCGGCCTGGAAGTACCGGTCCTTGGAGTACGACCGCTTGCCGCGGGAGGCCATCGCCCCGATCGACCCCATGCCGCGGTAGTGCTTGTACTGCTTGCCGCCGACGAAGACGAGGTCGCCCGGGCTCTCGTCGCAGCCCGCGAGCAGCGAGCCGAGCATCACGGTGTCGGCGCCTGCCACCAGGGCCTTGGCGATGTCGCCGGAATACTGCAGGCCGCCGTCCCCGATCACGGGCACCCCCGCGGGCCGGCACGCCAGCGCGGCCTCGTGGATCGCGGTCACCTGTGGCACGCCGACGCCGGCCACCACCCGGGTGGTGCAGATGGAGCCCGGCCCGACGCCGACCTTGACGGCGTCCACCCCGGCGTCGACCAACGCCTGCGCGCCCGCCCGGGTGGCGACGTTCCCGCCGATCACCTGGACGCCGGCAAACGCGGGGTCGGCCTTGATCCGCCGGATCATGTCGAGCAACAGCCGGGCGTGCCCGTTCGCGGTGTCCGCGACCAGCACGTCGACGCCCTCCTCGGCGAGCGCGCCCGCCCGTTGCCAGGCGTCGCCGAAGAACCCGATCGCGGCACCGACCCGAAGCCGGCCCTCCGCGTCCTTCGTGGCGCGCGGGTACTGCTCGGTCTTGACGAAGTCCTTGACGGTGATCAGGCCGCACAGCCGGCCGGCGTCGTCGACCAGTGGGAGCTTCTCCACCTTGTGCTTGGCCAGCAGCGCGGCGGCGTCGTCCCGATTGATGCCGACGGGGGCGGTGTAGAGCGGCATCGGCGTCATCGCCTCGCTGACCCGCAGAGTGGCGAAATCGGCCTGCGGCACGAAGCGCAAATCGCGGTTAGTGATGATGCCGCGCAGAATGCCGTCGTCGTCGACCACCGGCAGGCCGGACACCCGGTACCGCCCGCACAGGGCGTCCAACTCCGCCAGCGTGACGTCGGGCTTGACGGTGAGCGGGTCCGTGATCATCCCGGATTCGGACCGCTTCACGACGTCGACCTGGTGGGCCTGGTCTTCGATCGACAGGTTGCGGTGCAGGATGCCGATGCCGCCGTGCCGGGCCATGGCGATGGCCATCCGGGATTCGGTGACCGTGTCCATCGCGGCGGAGAGCAGGGGCGAGGCGACGTCGATCTCGCGGGTCAGTCGGGTGGTCGTGTCGACCTCGGACGGGATGACGTCGGTCTCCCCCGGGATCAGCAGAACGTCGTCGAAGGTGAGACCGACGAATCCGAACGGATCGGCGGCGGGGATCGGGGTGGCGGCGGTTCCGGCGAGGCTCGTGCTGGGCTCGGTCACCCGAGGATTCTACGTCCGCGCGATCCGGCGCCGTCAGCGCACGACGGCGAGGAGTTCGTGCAGCAATCCCGGAAAACTACGCACCCGGTGCACCGTCGGCGCGAGCGGAATCTCATCCGCGACGTCGTCCGCGAGCAGGCTCACGAAGAGTTGCAGGTCGGGATTGGCGTCGTGCACGTCCCGGACCAATCCAAGATCCGGCCGGGTCTGCGTGGTCATCATGGCGACGGCGGCCGGGCGGACCATCGTGACCAATTCGAGCGTCCGGTGCCGGCTCACCGGCCCGGTGACGATGGTTCCGGTCGCGTTGTGCGCGCCGAGGGCGGCAGCGAGGGCGTGCACGGCGAGCGGGATCGATTCCTCCGGCGGAACGAAGATCAGCACGATCCGCCGCATCCGGCTCGGGTGCCGTACGGATGGCCCGCCGGACCGCACGGTGGCTTCCTCGGCGTCGCGGGAGTACTCGCGCAAAGCGGCGAGCGTGGCGTTGGCGAGCACGATCTCGGGCACCTCGCCCGGCCGGGCGAGGACGGTCCGTTCGGCGAGCCGGTCGAGCGCCGGCTCGACCAGTTCGGACCACCAGGCGCCGGGGTCCTCACCGGGGGCCAGGCGCAACAGTCGGTCGCAGGTGCGCTGGTCATAGGCGATGGCGGCGTCGACGACGTCGGAGACCTTGGTGGGGTGGCCAGGCACCCGAGGGACATTCGTGGCGCCACTCGCCCCGCCCTCTCCCCCAGCAATGACGTGGAAGTTCCGCCGGCGGTCTACGGCCTCCCCCCGCGGTTCGTCCACCGCATCGGCCGGTGCCGGCGGGCCGGCTTGTCCGGCCGGGCCGGGTCGTCCGGCCGATGCTGCCGGTTCGGTCGAGTCGGGGCCACCGGGTGCGGCGCCCGCCGCGCCCACGTCTTCCGCGGCGTCCACGCCCGCGCCCCCCACGCCCGCGCCTACCGCCGCAAACCGGGCGCTCGTGCCGTGGGCCGACGGGTCCCCGGCCCGGGCCGGGTTCGCGACGTCGCCAGCCGGCACCGGACCGGCCGCGGCCCGGGCCTTCTGGGCCGCGAGTTCCTCGGGACCCGCGGCGAGGGCTGCCCGCGCGGCGTCGACCGGGGCAACGCCCTCGATCGTGAGTTGGCGCATGATCAGGAGTCGGGCCACGTCGTCGGCCGTGTAACGCCGATGGGCGCCCGCCCGGTGCTCTGTGGGCCCGAGGCCGTAGCGACGATCCCACGTGCGCAGCGTGGCCGGGGCCACACCGAGCGATGCCGCCACCCGCGCAACCGGGAGGCCAGGGGCGGCCGCCGCGCTCGGTCGCGACCCACCATGGTCGGGCGCGGACCGGGGTGCACTCATAGAGCGATTCTGCCGACCGGGCCGGCCCGTCGCCACTCCCCTCCGGCGAAAAGGAGCCCGGCCGGCGGGCCGTTCCGCCGACCGAAAAGTGCGATGACTGCGGGCGCTTCTATGGCATCGCGTCAGAAACTGTTCATCGGGGACGCCGAGGTGTGATCCGGGCCATTCTGACCAACTTCTGGCGCGGACGTTCCGCTAACTCCGGGCTCGATCGCGCCCGGTTAGGGTCTTGAACAACTTCTGCAACGCTTGTAGGTTGTTCGCCATGGCAGAAATCTCGAGGCTCCCCGGACCGGTGATGGAATTGTGGGAGTGGCAGTACCAGGGCGCATGCCGCGACGCGGATGACACGCTCTTCTTCCACCCCGAGGGCGAGCGCGGCTCGACCCGGCGGCGACGCGCGGAGGCCGCGAAGGCCATCTGCCACACGTGCCCAGTCATGACGCAGTGCCGCGAACAGTCGCTGCGGGTCCGCGAACCGTACGGCGTGTGGGGCGGCCTGAGCGAGGACGAACGGGCGGCCATCCTTGCCGGCACCGCCCGGCAGACGGGCTGACCCCAGCGGACCGCGGCTCACGCGGCGGTCCGCCCTGTTCAGCGTAGGCACAAAGGCGGATGAGTCTGGCATATCCTGACCCGCTACGCTTTCGCCATGGCGATGCCACAGGTCACTGGCACGGTGACAACTATCATCCCCAAGACCACCACCTACACCAGCCTCCAAGGCGGGACAACGGATGGCACCTCGTGGTACGCCATCCGGCTCGACCGGCGCGACGCCGCCGGCAAGACCAAGCTTGACGACGCCCGGGTGATCAAGACCCCGCTCGGCGGATCGCAACCCACGCTGACGCGGGACTTCACGAGCCGCAGCGGACAAACGAACCAACTCGGGCACGGCAACGACATCGCCTACAACTCCAGGACCGACCGATTGCTGGTGCCGGCCCGGACCTGGGACGCATCGATCGCGGAACCGAACCAGAACCGACTCGTTCGGCTACTCAAGCCCACCGACCTCACCGTCGCCGGCACCGTCACGTTTCCCTACAACGTCTCCTCGATCGCCTACGAGCCGAACTCGGACCGGTACGTGGCGGGGACCTTCGGCGCCTACCACATCTACAACGGTTCCTACGTTGCGCTGACGACCAAGGCCGCGAAAGTCGCTCTGACCGGCGTCGGGCAGGGAATCGACTGCGACGCGAACTACATCTACGTCATCTCTTCGGCCTCGACCGACCCCGCCACCGCCCAAACGAACAACCGAATCTTCGTGCTCGACTGGAACTTCGCCCTGCTGCGCACCTACGAGTACCCGAGCCCGCTCGAGGTCGAGCACATCCTGCACACCGCCGACGAGTTCTACCTCGGCATGAATGATGCGGTCGACACCCTCGTGCGCCTCGACCGCTTCCAGTACACCGTCCGATATGCCGCCGGTGGGGGCACCAAAACGATGGCGCCGACACCGGTGCTGTACGGCGTCACGACGAAGCTGCGAAAGAACGCCTTCACGCGAGCGGGCTACACCTTTGCGGGCTGGACCGCGCGCCGCGCCTGCGACGCCAAGATGCGGTACCGCAATCCCGCCGACTCCAGCCAGGACGGCTGGTACGCGGTGGGCGGCCAACCGACGGGGTGGGAGCCCTTCCGGTACTCGGACCAGGCCCCGGTCTCGGCCACCGCGCCACGGGGCGTCGTCACCATGACCGCAACCTGGCGAGCGGCATAACCGCGCCGGAAGCAACGAGCCGGCGCCCGGGCGCCGGGCACGGCGAAGGCCCCGCGACCTGAGGTCGCGGGGCCTTCGCGTCGTGCTCCTGCCCGCGCCCTGCTGGGCTCGGGCCGTGTTGCTGCTTCGCCGTACTACTTCGCCGTGCTGCTTCGCCGTACTACTTGACGACGACGGCGAGCACGTCGCGCGCCGAGAGGATGAGGTAGTCCTCGCCGCCGTACTTCACCTCGGTGCCGCCGTACTTGCTGTAGACGACCCGGTCACCGACCGCGACGTCGAGCGGCACACGATTGCCGTTGTCGTCGATGCGGCCCGGGCCCACGGCCAGGACCTCGCCCTCCTGGGGCTTCTCCTTGGCGGTGTCCGGAATGACCAGACCAGATGCCGTCGTGGTCTCGGCCTCGAGGGCCTGCACGAGAATCCGGTCCTCGAGCGGCTTGATGGGGACCGACACGTCGGACCTCCCCTTCGCATGAGAACTGCTGACAGATGGACAGCCCGCGCCCGGCCGCCGTCGTCGCGGGTGCCGGAGCCGAGGGTGCGGGTGGGGCGCCGCCGCCAGGGGCGACGGCCTGCACGCAACTATAGGTTCGGGTTAGCACTCGATCAAGGCGAGTGCCAACGTGTCGCCGGATCGCAGTCCGAGCGCGGTCCGACGGCGGTCCGGAAGCCCGCCGGACGGCGGGCGCGCGGGTGGTGCGGAGCAGGACAAAATTCGCGACTTACACTGGGGCGCATGTCAGTTCCACCCCGAGCGCTCGGCCGGGCGACCGCGCTCGGCCGAACCGCGCTCGGCCGGGCGACCGCGCTCGCCCTGGCGATGACCCTCGCCGGCCCGGCAGTCGGGCAGGCGGCGGCCGAGCCGATGCCCGTGGTAACGGCCACGCAGACGACGGCGCTCGCTGCGGACAGCGCCTACCCCAGCCTCCAGGGCGGCGCGACCGACGGCCGCAACTGGTACACCGTGAGCCTGCGGCGCACCGTGACGAACGGCGTCGCGCGGGACGAGGCCGTGCTGATCAAGACCCGCCTGGGCACCTTGCAGCCGGCCGCGGAGCGAGCCTTCGGGCTGCGCGGTGAGCGGACCGGCCTGCTCGGTCACGGCAACGACATCGCCTACAACCCCCGAACCGGACGTCTGCTCGTGCCGGCCTGGACGTGGGAGCACGACCGCTCGGTGCCGGACCCCGACCAGAGTCGGTCGATCCGGCTGGTCGACCCACGCAACCTCACCGTGACCGGCACGGTCCGGCTCGACCGCACGGTCACCTCGATCTGCTACGAGCCGACCACTGATCGCTACGTCGCGGGCACGTTCGGCGAGTACGCCGTGTACGACGGCGCCTTCGCCCGGCAGCGCGTCGGCCCGCGGCTGGCGACGAGCGGCCTCGGGCAGGGCATAGATTGCGACGCGAGCCACATCTACGTCGTCAGCTCGCCCACCGCGGGCCGGCCGGACAACCAGATCTCCGTGTTCACCTGGGACTTCACCCCGGTGCGCAGCTATGCGTACCGGATCCGCTCGGAGAGCGAACACCTGCTGCACGCGGACGACACGTTCTATTTGGGGGTGGACCGGCGCGGCGCGGAGGATACGTTGGTGCGCCTCGACGGATTCCAGTTCACCGTTCGGTATGAGCCGGGCGGTGGGGGCGGCACCATGGCGCCGACCACGGTGCTGTGCGGAGCACCGATGCCCGCGCGGCCCGCCGCGTTCAGCCGGCCGGGCTACGCCTTCGCCGGCTGGATCGCCGAGCGCTCGATGGACGGGCGGAAGCAGTATCAACACCCCCGGATCGCCGAACGCACCGGGTGGTACTTTCCCGGCACCGAGCCCACCGGCTGGGACCGTCGGATTCTGGCGGACCGGGCCGACGTGTCCGCCGCCGCGAGCCGGGGCACCGTGACACTGACCGCGGTGTGGACCCGCACGAAGAACCCGATCCGCCCGGCCGCCTGAGCGGAGCGGCTCAGCCGCCGAGGGCCTCGAGCAGCGTGGCCAGCGTCCGGGCGAGCGTCTCGCGCTCCTCGGCCGTCAGGGACGCGAGCAGCCGGGACTCATTGGCCACATGGTCGGGCAGCGCGCGATCGATCAGGTCCCGGCCGGTCGGCGTCAGGGCAACCATGACCGAGCGACGGTCGTCCGCATTGCGCCTGCGCACGATCAGCCCCTGCCGTTCGAGCCGGTCCAGGCGCTGACTGATGGCGCCGGAGGTAACCATCGTCTGGTCCGTCAACTGCCCGGGCGTCAGGGTGTGCGGCGGCTCGCTGCGGCGCAACGTGGCCAGCACGTCGAAGGATGGAAAATCCAGGCCGTGCCGGCGGAACAACTCGACCTGCTCGTTGAGCAGGATGGCGCTGACCCGGTTGATCCGGCCGACGATCCCCATCGGGGAAACGTCAAGATCCGGGCGCTGCCGAGCCCACTGATCGAGGATCTTCGCCACGTGGTCGGCCACCCCAACAGCGTAGTGCGGCCGGATTCGATGCTGCGGCCCGGGGTGGCCATGGAAGGATCGAGCCATGGATGACGCCGCCCTGGACAAGCTGCTCAGTCCCCAGGGCTGGGCGCTGCTGACGGCACTGCCCCGCTACGACCGAGATCGCGTCCTGTCCCTGTCCTCCGGGCTGACCGCGAAAGGGGTCGATCCGCAGCTCGTGGCGGCCGCCCTCACGCAGTCCCGCCTGCGCGCGGCGGCGCGGGCGAAGTTCGGCGACTTCGCGGACGGCATGATCTTCACCCAGGCCGGCCTGGAGCAGGCGACCCGGCTCGTCGTCGCGGGCCTGCACGCGCGCCGGTACCTGACGGCGGGGGCGACCAAGGTCGCGGACCTGACCTGCGGCATCGGCGGCGACTCGCTGGCCTTTGCCGGGGTGGGGCTGCGGGTGCTGGCCACGGAGATCGACAAGGTCACGGCCTCGATCGCCACGGTGAACCTGCGCCACTTCCCCGAGGCAAAGGTTCGCCGCCAGGACGGGCTGACCCTCGACCTGGCCAAGGAGGGGGTCGACGCCGTCTACGCCGACCCGGCCCGCCGCACCCGGTCGGGTTCGCGCGTCGTCGACCCGCGGGCGTACGCCCCGCCGCTGGACGCCATCTGGGCGCTGCGCGACGTCGTGCCGGCGGTCGGCGTGAAGGTGGGGCCGGCGATCTCCCACAACGGTCTGCCGGTGGACGCCGAGACCCAATGGGTCTCGGTCGACGGCGACGTCGTCGAGGCCGGGATCTGGTTCGGGCCGCTCGCCCCGACCGGGCCGGGCCGCTCCGCGCTGATCCTGCGGACCCGGCCGGACGGGACCACTGCGTCCCGCCTGCTGGCCCGGCGGGCCGGCGAGGAGGATCTGACGCCGGCCGTGGGCGACGTCGGGCACTACCTGTACGAGCCCGACGGGGCGGCGATCCGGGCCGGCTTGGTCGGTCACGTCGCCGCCGAGTTGTCGGGATGGCTGGTGGACCGCACCATCGCCTACGTGACGTGCGACGCCCCGGTGCCGGCCGACGAAGTCGGGCTCGCAGCCGGCCTGGCGACCGGATACCGCGTGCTCGACGCGATGCCGTTCTCGCTCAAGCGGCTGCGGGGGTACCTGCGGGCGCGCAACGTCGGTCGGGTGACGATCAAGAAGCGCGGCACCGCCGTCCTGCCCGAGCAGTTGCGCAAGCAACTCGACCTGTCCGGGACGGCCGAGGCGACGATCGTGCTGACTCGGGTGGCCGGGTCGCAGCAGGTTCTGGTGGTGGACCCGATCCGGGCGCCCGCCGGCCCGGCCGAGTCCGAAGACGACGGCGGGGCCGGGCGGTGAGCCAGGCCATGCCCGGGCTGCACCTGCCGTTCGCTCATTCGGAGCGCTCCTCGGTGGGTATCGAGTGGGAACTCGCCCTGGTCGACGCCGACTCCGGCGACCTTCGCCAGGTCGCCCGGCCGATCCTCGACGCCCTGCGACCAGCCGGGCACGCCGAGCATCCGGCCATCCGACACGAACTGCTGCTGAACACGATCGAGGTCACCAGCGGGGTCTGCCGCACCGTGGGACAGGCCGGCAAGGACATCGCGGCCGCCGTCGACGAACTGCGGGCCGTCGCCGAACCGCTGCGGGTCGAACTGATGTGCGCAGGCACCCATCCCTTCGCCCGCTGGACCAACCAACAGGTGACCGACAAGGAGCGGTACCACACGCTGATCGACCGGACCCAGTGGTGGGGCCGGCAGATGGTGATCTTCGGCGTTCATGTGCATGTGGGCATCGAGGACCGGGCCAAGGTGCTGCCCATCATGCGGGCGATGCTCTGCTACTTTCCGCACCTGCAGTCCCTCTCGGCGTCGTCGCCGTACTGGGGCGGGCAGGACACCGGGTATGCCTCGAACCGGGCGCTGATGTTCCAGCAACTGCCGACGGCGGGTCTCGGCTACCAGTTCGACGAGTGGTCCCAACTCGAGCGATATGTCGGCGACATGCTGCACACGGGCGTGATCGAGCAGTTCGACGAGGTGCGGTGGGACCTGCGGCCGGCGCCGCGCTTCGGCACCCTGGAAACCCGGATCTGCGACGGCGTCTCCAACGCCACGGAACTGCTGGCGCTCGCCGCCCTGACGCATTGCCTGGTGGAGCACCTGTCCACGCTGCTCGACGAGGGGCGTGACCTGCCCACGTTGCCGGCCTGGTTCGTCCAGGAGAACAAGTGGCGCTCGGCCCGGTACGGGATGGACGCCATCGTCATCACCAACCGCGCCGGCGACGAGGAATTGGTCACCGACGCCGTCGAGCGATTGCTAGTGGAACTGGAACCGGCCGCGGATCGGCTCGGGTGCCTCGACGAACTCGACGACGTGCGCGTGATCCTGCGCCGGGGTGCCTCCTACCAGCGCCAGCGCGCCGTCGCGCGGCGGCATGCCGGCGACCTGGGCGCCGTCGTCTCCTCCCTGGTCGCAGAGATGCGGGCCGGCCGGCCGCTGTGAAGCGGCGCGGCCGGCCGCGGGCTCTACCAAGTCCGGGCGGTCGCGGGCGAGTCGACGAGCACGGCGTCCAGGTGCAGCGCCGCCGCCTTGTCGTAGTCGGCTTCGGTGTTGATGGCGATCGCCATGGTGTTGACGCCGCCGCGGGGGTCGATGCACTTCATCGACTCCCGATCCCACAGGTCCGCCGTGGTCTCGGTGGTGGCGCTGCCCAGGGTGAAGGTCTCGGTCACCGTGATCTTGCGGTGGAACTCGAAGGCGAGCCAAGTGCCCTCGGCCGGCTTCGGGTCGCACTTGTGGGCGAGGGCGATGTCGATGAGGCGCTGCCTGGTCCGGTCGCGGCTCTCCGCGACGGCAGCCCCGGGGATCGCCCCTGCAAGCGAGGTGGCCTCTGCGTCGGTCGAGTAAATGACCACGCGGCTCGCGTTCTTCGTCGTCTTCAGGAACCGATTGACGGCGTCGACCAGCGGCGCGGCGGGGGTCTGCTTCAGATCGAGAAACACCTTCTTCTTGGCCGGGATCGCGGCCAAGGCCTGGGCGAGGGTGGGAATCGGCGCGGGGTCGGTGCGGTAGGGATAATCGCTGCTGCCCGCCGGCTTGAAGTTCCAGCCGGCGTTCAGGGCGGTGAGTTCGGCCGCCGTCTTGCCGGCGACGGGGCCGCTGCCATTGGTGAGGGCGGACAGATCGGCCGGCCGGTAGAGGACGGGCACGCCGTCGCTGCTGACCTGGACGGTGAGCCAAAGCGCGTCGGCGCCGTCCCGGAGCGAGCCGGCGACGCCGACGAGCGTGTTCTCCGGATAGTCGGCGGTGCCGGCGCGGTGCGCCACGATCAGCGGATGGCTGCGATTGCGCTCCGACCCCTTGCCCGGATCGCCCGATCCGGCGGCCGTCACGGCCGAGACACTCACTGCGAGCACCAGCGGCACCGCGGCGAGCAGGGCTGAAAGTCTGGGCTTCACAAATGCTCCCCTCAAGGGACAGATTGGGACGAACACGGACAACCCTAGCAGGGGCGGTGCGGCGTGGCCGGGCCCGGGCGCGGGGGCGCGTCAGCCCAGTCGGCGCGCCAGCGCGAGGGCGAATCGCGCCGCGACGAGCCCGGCCCGGACGTTCTCGCGGAGGAACTCGTCCGCGCCGGTTCCGGCCGCGCTGTCGGAGATGGCACGCACGCCCAGGAATCGCGTCCCGAAGGCGAAACACACCTGGGCCGCCGCGCACGATTCCATGTCGCAGGTGATCGCGTCCGGGAAGGTCCGCCCGACGCGGGCGAAATGCTTGGCGTCGACGAACACATCGCTCGACAGCATGGTGCCGATCACCGCGCCGGCGAGCCGGGCGTGCTCGATCAGGTCGCGGTCGCCCGGATACCGCGCCGGCTCCCCCGGCAAGCCACCCGGCTCCTGGCCGAGCGGGCGGGCGTCGGCGCCCCCGTTCACGTAATCCGCGCCGACCACCACGTCGCCCGGCCCGAGGCCGGGGGCCAGCGCGCCCGCGACACCACAGGAGAACACGAAGGACGGCTCGAGCCCGAGGGTCAAAGCGGTCGCCCCGAGCGCCGCGTTGATGTGCCCCATCCCGACCCGGGCGACGACCGGGCTCCCCGCGCCCCCGTCGAGCACCCGGAACGGCACCGGCCCGGCCCACTGTTCGTCCCCCGCGCCGCCGGCGGCCTCGACAACGGCGTCGTACTCCGACTGCATTGCCGTGAGAATGACCGGCCGCCCGCGGGCCGCCGTGGTGCTCTGCATCTGTGCTCCTCGCGCCCGACGCCGCCCGGTCTGCCCGGCTCGCCCGGGCGTTCGTAGGTTATACCGACGCCGACCAGCGGCGGCCGGCCGCCCCGTCGCCGGGTGCTCCGCCGGCGCTCTCGACCATTGCGCCTGCCACTGCGCCTTGGCCGACTAGTTGATTTTACCGACTAGTAGGTATAACATATGAGTCATGTCGGGCGATCGAGACTCCCAGCTCCTGAAGGGCGTCCTTCCGATGCTGGTGCTCGCCGCGCTCGAGCGCGGCGAGTCCTACGGCTATGCATTGGTTGCCACGCTTCGCAACGCCGGGCTCGCGGACCTCAGCACGGGTTCGGTCTATCCCGTCCTGACCCGCCTCGAGCGCGAGCGGTTGATCGTCTCGCGGATTGTCCCCTCGGCGGCGGGGCCCGCCCGCAAGTACTACGCGCCGACCGCCGACGGGCGCCGCGAACTCGACCGCGCCCGCTCATCGTGGCTGCACCTGTGCGGCGTCGTCGGCACGTTGGTGCCCGCGCCCGCCCCGGATCCCGGAGGAACCTGATGCGTACCGATTCCCTCACCGTCACCGATCGGATTCGCCGCGAAGCGTGGCTCGCCCGCTTCGGGTTCGCCATGCGGGACTACCCGGCCCGGCCATATCGGCAGATCGCCCGCGATCTGCGTCGTGAAGTCACTGCCGACGCCGGCGAATGCGGCATGCGCGCGGCGCTGCGGGACCTGGGGCGCCCGGCCAGTCTCGCGGACCGCCATCTGGCGGAATTGGGCCGACCCCGACCGCGCTGGCTCGATGGCGCATTGGCCGCCGGAGTCCTCGTGTTCTTCATTCCGGCGCTATGCCTGATTGCGTATGGGGCAGGCGCGGCCGATACGCTCGCGTCCCGCGGCGGCGGTGCAGCGCGGTTGTCGTTCCTGGGTACTGCCCTGCATGTCGTCTCGGACTCGGACGGTCTGGCGTTCGAGGGGACGATGTCGGTCGCAGCCCTGGTCGCGTTCGCGCTCACCTTCGCAGCGCTCTTCGCGACGGCCGCCCGGGTCTGGCGCCTGTGGGCGGCTCGCTGACGGTGTTCATTCGGACCGCACGGCAAGTGCCGGGCTGATCGTCGCTGCTCTCCGGGCCGGGTACGCCGAGGCAACCAATCCGACGGCCGTGCCGATCAGCGGTCCCATCGATATCCAGCGCAGCTCCAGGACCGCCGTCCAGCCATTCACCGCGGCGGTGGCGAGGGTGGCCACCGCGGCGAGGGCGGCACCGACCAGCCCACCGAGCAGCCCGATGGCCGCACCTTCGGTCAGGAAGAGCGCGGCGACCAGTCCGCGGGACGAGCCCAAAGCCCTGCGTAGGCCGATCTCGCGGGTGCGACCCAGGACCGCAACCACCATCGAGTTGGCGATCAGCAACACCGTCAGCACCGTGAGAGTCACCCCGATCCAGGCCGCCAGCTTTCCCATCTGGGTGGCGACGCCGCGTCGCAACGAGTCCATCGACACAACGGGCGACGTCGCGAGCCGCTCCGGCGCATCCGGTCTGACTGCGGTCGTGATGACCTCGGCGACTTGAGCGCCTGCGCCCGGGCGGGTCCGAACGAGAATCGTGGTGTCGTCATCGTTTCCAGTCATGCCGAGGCCAGTCGGGTAGGGAATCACAACCGCGTTGCCCAGGGCGGCCGGGCCACCCCGGCCGAGGAAGCCGACGACGTCGAAGGGAGCGTCATTGATCCATACCTGCAGGCCCGTGGGTGCGTCGGTGATCGGGACGTCCAGCGAGCGGGCAGCGTCCGGGCCGAGGAAGGCAATCGGCCGATCGACGTCGAGCAAGAAGGACCGCTCAACCTCCCCGCCGGCGCGTGCCGCCCGCAAATAGCCGGCGGACACGGCGACGACGGCCGGCTGGGGCGCATCCTCGCTACCTGCAGGTTTTTCCCCGCCGGGCAGCCGGGCGAGTACCGGGGCGACCGCTCGCGATACGTCAAGCCTGCGGCCCCCGGACTCGACAAGGTCGACGCGCGCAAGACGTGCGTCGGTGTCGTCCGGCAACGTACTCGATTCGCCGTCCGCCGGGCGGCCACGCTGATTCTCGTTGGCCGGCACGACGGAAATCGTCACGAGGTCCAAGGTCGAAGCGGCGATGCCCGAGCCGACCTGTTGGGCCGCCTGCACGGAAATCCCCACCGAAGAGAGCAGAGCTCCCGCGCTCAGCCCAACTGCGGCCACCATCATCACTGCTCGCGAACGCCGAGAACTCAGTTCCACCAGAACGTCGTCCACGAGGTCGGCAATTGTCCCCGGCAGCGGCCGGCGCCGGGCCGTCATCGGGACCGACCCACCGGGAGGCCGGCGATCTGCCCGTCGGCCAAGTACACGGTCCGATCCGCCCAGCGGGTGATTCGGTCGTCGTGGGTGATCACGAGGACCGCGACCCCGGCGCCGGCCTGTTGGTCGAAGAGTTCCAGGACAGCGGACGCATTGGCGTCGTCGAGATTGCCGGTCGGCTCATCGGCGAGCAGCACTCGCGGGTTCGTCACGACCGCCCGCGCCACTGCAAGCCGCTGCTTTTCCCCGCCCGAGAGCAGCCGACCGGGGGACCTCGCGCGGTGCCGCATATTCACCGTGGCGAGCGCCCGCTCAATCATGACCGCGCGGTCGCCGCGAGGGACACCGGCGGCCATCAGGCCGATCCACATATTCTCCTCGACACTTCGGTGCCCAATCACATGGGATTCCTGGAAAACGAAACCGAGCAGGCCCGCCCGGAGTCGGTCCCGTTCGCGGCTGGTGAATGCTGACACGTCCCGGCCGGCCAGGCGGTAGGTGCCGGAGGTCGCGTCGTCCAGCAGCCCGATGATATTGAGGAGCGTCGACTTGCCGGAACCGGAGCGGCCCAGCACGGCGACCCGCTCACCGAATTCCACCTGCAAGTCGACCCCGCGCAGGGCCGCTATCGGCGGCTCCACCGGATAGATCTTTGTGATCTGCTTGAGTTCCAGCAGGCTCACTGCGGACTCTTCCCCACAGTGGAGGTTCGGGAATCACCCGAGATGACGACGTCGTCGCCGGCCGAAAGCGCTTTGGCGGTCACGACGGCGTAGCCGTCACCGGTGCCAATCACCGAGACGGCGACCCGGCCGTGGCCGAGCACGACGACGTACGTGCCGGTCGGGTCCGAACGCAGTGCGGTGATCGGCACCGCGAGGCCCCGGGCCTTCGTGGGCGCCGTTGCGCGGCTCGCCACCATCACCGCATCGCCATCCTCGAACGGCGGCTCGGAATTGAAGTGCAGCGTGACGTCGTAACCCGGAATGGCCTGCGCGCCATCCCCGGCGGAGTGCCGGAACTCACTCACCGCAGCCACGACCGCCATCGCCCGCTTGCGTTGGTCCGCAACGGATCGGACCTCCGCCGACGCGCCCTTCCCGAAGGCCCCCTTCGAGGCCACGCCGATGCGGACGATCACCCGTGGCTCGCCGATCCGCAGCTTGACCAGATCACCCGCGGCCGCGTCACCCGCCTGGCTCCCACCGGCGTCGGTGTCGGCACTCTCGGCGCTGCCACCGCCGCCAAGCTCCGATCCCACGCCGGCCGCGGACAGTACCGTCGCGCCCCCAACCGGTAGCCGGGCGAACTCGGCGGCGCGCAATGGCGTCAATGCGACAAATCTTGCCTTCTTCAATGCCTCTTCAGCCCGGGGGTTCGCCGACTGGGGGCTTTGCGTCGCGCCGGCCTCACCGCCCGCGCCGGCGCCGCCCGCTCCGGGTTCGGTGACCCGCTCGGCGTCAGCCAAAGCTGCCTCTGCGGCATCCACCGCGTCCAGGAGTTCACGCTCGATGGGAACCGAGTAACCGTGCCGCTGATACAACGACTTCACCGCCCCGGCGGTCCCCGCCCCGTACACCCCGTCACGCACGCCGCCGTACAGGCCGAGTTCGGCAAGCGCCTCCTGCAACGCTCGGACATCCGGACCGCTGGCTCCGGGCGACACGTTCCGGTACAGCCTGAACGGCGTTGCCAAGCCGAAAATCGGCCGACCAGAAACTTCACTCAGCACGCTGCCCGAGACCACCTTCTGCCCCGCGCGGACCTTCTGCGCCGTCACCACCGCCGCTCCCTCGACGTCGGGCGCGCCAATGACCAGATCACGGCCCGCCGAATACACCGCCGACGCATCCTCAATATCAGCGGCGAGCGTCCGGTGCTCGACCGGGACGGTCACCAAAGGCTCGCGCCCCGAATTCGCGGACGCCTCTCTCCACGGCGACTGCACCAACGTCCCGAGCCCGAAGACGACGGCGACCACGGCGACGGAACCGGTCGCGATCGCGGTGTACCAAAGGCCTCGGCGCCTACCCGTTGCGGTGCGGTTCATGCGCGAAAGCATCTTGCGCGATTCACGGGACCAGCACCTCGGGGTGGGAGGCCACGAAAGCCCGGGCCGCGCTGACGGCAGCCGCGTTCTCCTTGCGCTGCGCCGCAATCTCTTTGTCGTACTTTTTCAAGATCGGCGCCTGCAGGCCCGCCCAGAGATCAGCCACCCGTTGCGTGAAGTCGACGCTATTCTTGCACTGCACGACCTGGACGGCCATTGTGACTTGTTCCTCGGTAATGTGCTTCTCGTCGAACCCCTCGACAAAGCCCGGTAGCTTCTCTGCTGGTTTCAGGCCGTGTTCGTGAAGGCACTCCCCAAGATCATCGAGTGCCTTCACGAACTTCGGTTCCTTGACGATCGACTCGCGCAGGACTCCTAACTGATCATTCCACGGCGTACCCCTGATGGCCCGCATCGCCTGATAGGTGTCGACCGCCTTCTCCTGGCACTTGTCAAGCTGTGCCGAATACTTTTCCTCCAGCGATGCGTTGTGCGCACCGGCCGCGCGCAGGGCCGGCTGGGTGTGACCGACAAAGTCCTTGGGAACGACGCCGTTCGCGACGAGATCGGCGTCTCGCATCGGCGGCGTGAAACCAAATTTTTCCGCCTGTTCGATCGTCCAGGGTCCGAAGAACTGTTCCTGATAATAGACATCAAGGTCGTCGTACAACGGCGCCGCCACCATGTCGATCCCCTGCTCGCGGGCACAAACCGCAATCTTCATGCTCACCGCCTGCATCAGTATCGCCTGATCGACCTTGCTCGGAACAGCCCCCGTATACGGCAGAATTACTCGACCAAGCTTCTCGTCCAGTTGCGGACGGAAAGACTCGTCCACTTCGTTCGAAGGTGCGGTGGTGGCAGGTTGATGAGTGGCCCCTCGATCCTCGCTTGCTCCACCCTCGTCGGCATTACTTCCGCATCCCGCGAGCAGAATAGTCGTGGTGAATAAGACCACCACGCCCGACACTTGACCCGAACTTCGTTTCATTTTCCTCCCAACGATTACCGGACCAAAGACAAACGCGGGGCGGATCTCGTCCTTGCCGCAAACGCGCGTTCACGCGCTCATCGCGTCGACGGCGTCACCGCCGTCGACGCGACAATACAGTCAAGAGTGACTGCGCTTAAGCCTGTGTCATTCGTGGCCGGCTATGCCGCGCGACCGTCGTCTAGCTGCAGAAGGCGAAGTGCCAGCGTTCCGGAATTCAGCGAAACTCCGTACTTCGCTCCCGTGAAGTTCTTGCCCTGCCAGAAACACGAATAGCCCGACCAGCACTCTCCCGCCGCCTGCGCACCCCCGACGCCGACGACCGCCGACAGCCCGAGCGCCACCAGGACAGAGATCCCCACGCGCGCTATTGCTCGCCGCATCTTGAACTCCTTGTGCTTGATTAGACCGCTTCGCGGTTGATGTCGGTCATACTATGACATGGCGGCTGAACCGTTCGTCTGACCGGCTTGCCTACTCGCGACCACACTGTCGCGCGAGGGCGCGATGCGGGCCGTTCGACTCAGCGATCGGGCGTTCTTCCCGGTATCGGCGTTCTCCGGCGCCAACAGACGGCGGCGCCCCTCCGGCGGGGGTCATCGGCATCGGCCAACTGGCCGAATCCGGTGGCCCGCGAGCACCGCGCGGTTCGAGCAATGGACCCCGGTGCCGTGTTGGGCTTCGGGCGCCGGCGCGTGCCCACGCGCCGCCCCGCCGGCGCGCCGGTTCAGAACGCGACGGTCGTCAGCGGCATCGAGGAGTCGACGCCGATGTCCAGCGCGGAAGGCGCCAGACCGGCTCGCACCAGGGCGGAACCCATCGCGGCGATCATGGCGCCGTTGTCGGTGCAGTAGCGGATCGGCGGGATCCGCACGTCGATGCCGGCCTCGGCACAACGTGCCGTCGCCATCTCGCGGAGTTGGGAGTTGGCGCTGAAGCCGCCCCCGACGACGAGCGTGTCCACGCCGTGCAACCGGCAGGCGGCGATGGTCTTGGCGGTGAGCACGTCCGCGACGGCCTCGGCGAAGGAGGCGCAGACATCCGGCACGCTGAACTCCTGGCCGGCGTCCTGCCGCGCCTCGACCCAGCGGGCCACCGCCGTCTTGAGCCCGGAGAAACTGAAGTCGTAGGCGTGCTTGGCCTGGTCCTTGCGGGCGGTCAGCCCGCGGGGGAACCGGATCGCGGCCGGGTTGCCGGTGCGGGCGAGCCGGTCGATGTGCGGGCCGCCCGGGTAGGGCAGCCCGAGCAACCGGCCGACCTTGTCGAACGCCTCTCCGGCGGCGTCATCCAGGGTGGAGCCGAGCTCGGTGACCCGGCCCACGGTGTGGTCCAGGAGCAGCAGCGAGCTGTGCCCGCCGGAGACGACGAGCGCCAGTACTCGGTCCGGAAACGCGCCGTGCACTAATTCGTCGACGACGGCGTGCCCGATCGCGTGGTTGACCCCGTAGAGCGGCTTGCGCAGGGCGATCGCCAACGACTTCGCGGCCGCGGTGCCGATGGTCAGCGGCCCGACCAGGCCGGGACCGGCCGTGACGGCGATGGCGTCGACCTCGCCGAGGTCGACGTCGACGGCGCCGAGCGTGGCGGTGATGGTGGGGACCATCGCCTCCAGATGGGCCCGCGAGGCGACCTCCGGGATGATCCCGCCGAATCGGGCGTGCTCGTCCATCGAACTCGCGACGGTGTCGACGAGCAGTTCACGGCCGCGCACCAGCGCGACGCCGGTCTCGTCGCAGGACGTCTCGATGCCGAGGATCAGCGGCGCGCCGCGGGCGTCCGCGGGCGCGCGGACGACGTCGGAGGTGGGGGGAACGGGCATGGAGCCAGGGTAGTCCGGCCGGGCCGGTCCCGGCCGGCGGCGTTCGGCCGCGGCGGCCGAGGCACAGCCGCCGAGGTAGAGGCGGCACCCGCTCGGCGTGGGTGTCTCGAACGTCACAGTCCGGCCGGGACTACTGATTGATCCTTCAACTGTTGTCCCGGACATGACGATGCACCCTGAGGCGACTGCCGAGCGGACCGCCGCGGCAATCGACGCCCTGGCAATCGACGCCCTGGCAATCGACCGCCGATCCGCCGACCTGCTCTTCCTCGACGCCCGCACGGTGAACGCCTTTGACGGCACCGACGTCGAGGATGCCGCGGTCCGGGCCGCCTACGACTTGGTCCGCTGGGGTCCGACCGCCATGAACAGCCAGCCACTGCGGCTCGCGCTGGTTCGCTCCGGCGAGGCCCGTGCGGCGCTGGCGGAGCACCTGGCACCGGGCAACCGGGCCAAGACCATGGCTGCCCCGCTGACGATCGTGGCGGCGGCCGACCCCGGCTTCCACGAGCACCTGCCGTTCCTCGCCCCGCATCAGGACGACGCGTTCGAGCGGTTCGAGGCCGCGGGGCCGGAGGGCCGCGCGGCGGCCGCCCGGACCTCGGCGCTGATCCAGGTCGGCTACCTGATTGTCGGGCTGCGCGCGGCCGGGCTCGACGTCGGTCCGGTCGGCGGGTTCGACGCGGCCGGGGTCGACGCGGAGTTGTTCGCCGCCACCGGGTGGCGGTCGCTGCTCATTCTGAATGTCGGCACCGCCGCCCTTGAGGGGGCGTCCTACCCGCGCCGTGGGCGGCTCGACTTCGACCAGGTCAGCGTCACGCTCTAACCGCGCCCGCCCGGCCTCGCGCCCGCCCGCTCAGTGGTCGAGTTCGGGGCCGATCGCGACGGCGCGCACCGGGTCCGCGGACCATTGGGACCACGATCCCGGATAGAGCGCCGCGGACACCCCGATCGCGGCCAGGGCCGCGACTTCGTGCGCGGCGGTGACGCCCGAGCCGCAGTAGACGCCGACGCCGTTCGCGGTCGCGCCCGGCTCGATGCCCAGACCCGCGAAGCGCTCCCGGAGGGCGGCGTCGGGCAAGAAGGTGCCGTCAGCGGCGAGGTTGCCCACGGTCGGAGCGCTGACCGCCCCCGGGATGTGCCCGGCCCGCGAGTCGATCGGTTCGCTCTCGCCGCGGAACCGCGCGCCGGCGCGGGCGTCCAGGAGCGCGCCGCTGCGGGCGAGTTGTTCGGCGCCGTCGGCGTCGATCACCGGCATGCCACCGGGGACGATTTCGATGTCGCCCGCCTCGGCCCGCACGTCGCCGGTCTCGATCCGAAAGCCGGACCGCCGCCAGGCGGCGAGGCCGCCGTCCAGAATCCGCACGTCCCGATGCCCGGCCCACCGCAGCAGCCACCACGCCCGGGCGGCGGACAGGCCGCCGACGGCGTCGTAGACCACCACGGGCCGCTCAGCCGTGACACCCCAGCGGCGGGCCGCGGCCTGGAGAAATCGCGGCTCCGGCAACGGGTGCCTGCCGTCCGCGGGGGTGGGCAGGCCCGCGAGTTCCGTCTCCAGGTCGATAAACACCGCCCGGGGCAGGTGGCCGGACCGGTACTGGTCGCGCCCGTCGGTGCGGCCGAGTTCCCAGCGCACGTCGCCGAGGACGGGGGTCGCGCCCCGGGCGAGTTCCGCGGCCAACGCGCCGACGCCGACCAGGACCCGGGACCGGTCACTCATGCCGAGACCCCCGAAGCGCCCGACACCGGGTCCTCGACGGCCGCTTGCGACGCCCCGGCCGCCGGGTCCTCGACGTCGTCCTCGATCGGGGCGCGAGCGCAGCGCAAGGGGGCCAGGTCGAGGCTCATCGTGTACGCGTCGACGTCCTCGGGCTGGTAGTAGCGCTTACGCACGCGCAGGGTCTTGAACCCGTACTTGTCGTACATCCCCAGGGCGGCGGCATTGTCCACCCGGACCTCCAGCAGGACCGCGCGGGCGCCCAGGTCGAGCGACCGCTCGATCATGGCGTTCAGGAGCGCGGAGCCGATGCCGTGATGCTGGTATTCCGAGGCGACGCCGATCGTCATGATCTGAGTGACCTCGCCGTCGAACCACAACCCCCCGTACCCGGCCGGCGGCTGCGGCCCCGCCACGAACGGAACCACAGGTTCGGCGGCGATATACCAGCGGCCCAGGCCGGCGAGCTCGTCGACCAGCATGCCGTAGGTCCACGCCCCCGGCCCGAACAGCTCGCGTTCGAGTTCGACGACGCGGTCCAGGTCCTTCGCTCGCAGTGGCCGAATACGCACGTCGAGGCGGTCCATCACGTTCCTCCCCCGGTTCCGACCGGCGAATCGAGCGCGCGCTTGCGCGCCGTGGGTTCCTGTACGTCGGGCCTGCGCAGATAGAGCGGTTCGGTGGGGGTCGGCTCGCCCGCCCGTCGGCGAGCGAGCGCCAGCTGGGCGAGTTCGACGGCGTCGGGCAGCAACGGGGCGCCCTCGGCCGGGGTGAGGGCGTCGGGCCACAGGGCCGCTCCCTCGCCGACGACGACGGCCCCCGCAGCGGCGTCGGCGGCGACGGCCGCCGGCCCGACCTCGGGTCCGGCCACGCAGGCGAGACCGGTCGGCGCGACGACGTCGGTGGGCCTGGCGTCGGTGGGGGCGCTCACCCGGTATCGCGCCCAATAGACCTCCCGCCGGCGGGCGTCGGCGGCGACGAAGACCTCGGTCCCGGCGGACAGGCCGAGGTCGCGCACCGCCTGGGCCGCAAGGACATCGAGGCTGCAGACGCCGAGCACCGGCACCCCGAGGGCGAGGCCGAGCGTACGCGCGGTGACGAGTCCGACCCGAAGACCGGTGAACGGCGCGGGGCCGGTGCCCACCGCGACGGCCATCAGGTCCCGAGGTGCGAGCCGAGCCTCGGCCAGCACACCCTCGATCAGCGGGGCGAGCGCCTCCGCGTGCCGACGTCGCTCCGCGACCTGTCCCTGCGCGAGGGGGCGCCCGTCGTCGGCCACGAGGGCGACGGCGACGGCGGCTGACGTGTCAAGGGCGAGGACGGGCACGCAATCAGAATAATGGCGCGGGCCGCGAATCGGGGGTGAGATTCACCGACCGTTGCGGAGCTGATCCGCGCCGAAGAGGCCGGTAGCCGACTCGGCCGACCACCGCGCACCGATCGCGCGCACTGTCACCCGGCGCACGCCGGCGTCGGCATCCGCGTCCGCATCCGTGTCCGCCCCCGCATCCGCGGCGCCGGCGTCCACGCCGGCGGCCGCGTCCGCGGCGGGGCCGGCCGAGCCGGGGGCCGACCCGGGGGCCGACCCGCGGGCCCGTTCCAACGTGATCTCCAGCCGATCTCCCGCCAGCGCCTCCACCAGGCCCTCGCCCCATTCGACGACGGTGACGGATTCGTCGAGGCTGGTGTCGAGGTCGAGCGCGTCGACCTCATCGAGGGAACCGATCCGATAAGCGTCCACGTGCACCAACGGCGGCCCGCCGACCAGCGACGGATGCTCGCGCGCGACGATGAACGTCGGCGAGGCGACCTGCCCCCGCACCCCCAGCCCGGCGCCGATCCCCTGGGTCAGTGTGGTCTTGCCCGCCCCCAGGTCCCCCGTGAGAATCACCAGGTCCCCGGCCCGCAACCGCCCCGCGAGGGCTCGGCCGAAGGCCCGCGTCGCCTCGGCGTCGGGCAACTCCACCTGATAGGTCACGTCCATGTTTCCCCCGGCTCCCCCGAGTCGGCGGCGAGGCCGCCGCTGTGGCCCTCGGCGGCGAGGCCCGTGCCGCCGACGTAGACCCGCGGGACGCGGGGCCCCAACCGGGTGGTGATCTCGTAACTGATCGTGCCGGCGGCCGCCGCCCAGTCCTCGGCTGTGGGTTCGCCGTGCGTGCCCGGGCCGAACAGGGTGACCACGTCCCCCGCCGCCGCGCGCGCGCCCGGCCCGAGGTCCAGCACGAACTGGTCCATGCAGACGCGGCCGGCGACCCGCAGGACGCGGGCGTCGGCGGCGGACCCCACCAGCACCGGCCCGCCCGGCGCGGCGCCCGGCCCGCCCCCGGAGGCGTGCCGCGGGATGCCGTCGGCGTAGCCGAGCGGGACCAGGCCCAGCATCGTGGACCGGTCGGTGGTGTAGGCGTGGGCGTAGGAGACGCCCTGCCCGGCGTCGACCCGCTTGACGTTCGCCAACCGGGCGCGCAGGGTCATTGCCGGGACCAGGCCGAACCGCTCCGGATCGCCGAGTTGCGGCACCGGCGACAGCCCGTACACCGCCAGGCCCGGCCGGACCAGGTCGTAATGCAGCCGGGGCTCGGTCAGCGTGGCCGCCGAATTCGCCAGATGCCGGACCTCGAACCGGGCGCCCGCGGCCTCGGCGAGGGCGACGGCGCCGTCGAAGACGTCGGCCTGCCGGCGGATGGTCGGGTGATCCGGCTCGTCCGCGAGGGCGAGGTGGGACCAGATCCCCACCACGCGCAGCAGTCCCTCCCGCTCGGCGGCGAGGGCGGCGTCGACGACGCCGGGCAGGACGTCCGGCATGATCCCGTTCCGGGCCAGGCCGGTGTCCACCTTCAGATGGACCCGAGCTGGACGGCCCGACGCGCGGGCCGCTGCCAGCACCTCGGCCAGCACCCACGGGGCCGAGATGGAAACGTCGACCTCAGCGGCCAGGAGCTCGGCCATCGGCGCGCCGGCGCCCGGCGTGAACAGCCAGCTCAGGATGCGGGCATCGGCCGGCCGCACGCCGGCCGCGCGCAACGCCAACGCCTCGCCGGGCTGGGCGACGCCGAGCCAGCGCGCCCCGCCCGCGACGGCCGCCCGGGCACACGGGACCAGGCCGTGCCCGTAACCATCGGCCTTGACCACGGCCATCACTTGCGCGCTGGGGGCGTGGCAGGCCAGGGCGCGCACATTGGCCGCGACCGCCGCCAGGTCGACGACGGCCCAGGCCGCGGCGTCGGGGCCGGGCCGGTCGGCGCGGGACCGGTCGGCGCGAAGCGGGGCGGCAGCGGGCGTCACGGTCACCGATTCTTTCACCGCGCCCGGTGGGCGCGCGCCGTCGGTCATTGCCCGGGCGCCGGCCCGGCGTCGGCCGCCGGCCACTCCGTGAGGTCCCGTCGGCTGACGAAGCGGCGCGGGCGGCCGGTGAGCGGGTCGTCGAATTCGATCGACCGGGCGAGCAGTTGCAGCGGCCGCTCGGCGTCGTCGGGACCGAGATCGGCCGGGACCGGGCCGGCGAGGTCGCCGTACAGCACGTCGTGCCGGATCGGCAGACCGAGGCTCGCGAGGTGCAGCCGCAGTTGGTGGGTGCGGCCCGTGCGCGGCTCCAGCCGGTACCCGCCCAGGCCTTGGCGCTCGTCCGCCGCCATCAGGTCGATCCGGGTCTCGGCGTTCGGTTCGCCCGCCACCTCGGCGGCGCGCAGGTGCCCGGCCCGCTTCTCGATCCGGCTCCGCCTGGTCACCGGCAGCGGCCGGGCGGGATCGTATGGGGCCACCGCCTCGTAGACCTTGCGCATGCCGCGGCGCTCGAACATGGCCTGGTACGCGCCGCGCACCGCGGGCCGCACGGTCAGCAGCAGCACCCCCGCGGTCAGCCGGTCCAGCCGGTGCGCCGGGCTCAGGTCGGGCAGGTCGAGTTCGCGCCGCAGCCGCACGACGACGGATCGGGTCACGTAGGCACCGCGCGGCGTGGTCGCCAGGAAATGCGGCTTGTCGACGACGAGCAGGTCCGCGTCCCGGTGCAGCACGGGGATCGGATCCGGCGCCGCCGGCTCAACCGGCGGCGGGCGGAACACAAACAGGAATCCGCCCGGCTCGTACGGCGTCGACGGCGTCACGGTCCGGCCCCAGCCGTCGACGACGTCGCCCGCGGCGAGCTTGCCGGCCAGGTCCGGGGCGTCGTCGGGAAAGCGGTGGGCGAGGTACTCGACCGCAGTACGGAACCGGGCGGCGCTCGCCGGATCCGCCGGCAGCGGCAGGCGGGCGGCGTTCAGCCCGGCCCGCGGGGCCGGGCTGCGCTGCCGGCTGCCGCGGGTCACTCGTCGAGCAGCTCGGCGATCGTCGCCGGGATCGCGTGCGCGACGTCGAGCGCGGCGACCGGTCCGCCGTCGGCGGCCCGGGCGCCCGCCCGCCCGTGGACGAACACCGCCGCGGCGGCGAGGTCGGCGGCCAGGCCGGGCCGCTGCGCGACCGCGGGGCCGTGCGCGGCGAGGATGGTGCCGAGCAGGCCCGCCAGCACATCGCCCGAGCCGGCGGAGGCCAGCCAACCTGGCCCGCTCGGCTGGGCGTAGGTCACGCCCGCCCCCGCGACGACGGAGATCGCGCCCTTGAGCAGCACGGTCGCGCCCGTGAGTTCGTGCGCCCGGCGGGCCCACCGCAGCGGCTCCGCCTCGACATCCTCGAAACTCGCCGGCGCGCCGCGTTCGGTGAGGAGCACGGCCAGTTCGCCGGCGTGCGGCGTCAGCACCACCGACGGTGGCACCCGCGGCGGCAGGAGGGACAGCGCGCCGGCATCGACCACGGCGGGCACCCGTTCCACGATGTCCTCCGCGAGTTCACCGGCCGCGGCGGCGAGCGCGTACCGGATCCGGTCGTGCTGCGGCCCGGCGTCGGGCGCCGGCCGCTCGCCGGGCTCCGGGGCCGCCGGGACGCCCGAGCCCAATGTCCACGCCTGCACCCGTCCGTTGACCGGCACGACCTCCGGACGGGCCGCGATCACCATCCGGGTGACGTCGTCCGGCCCGCGGTAGCGGACCATGCCGGCGCCGGCCCGCTGGGCCGCCGTCGCCACCAGGACCGCGGCGCCGGGGAAGGCCGACGTCCCGGCAACGACGCCGAGCACACCCCGGGTGTACTTGTGGTCCTCCACCCCCGGGACCGGCCACAGCGCGGCAACGTCGGCCGGTTCCAGCCGCCGCACCGCGGCCGGCGCGGTCGGCTCGAAGCCGATGTCGACCACGGCGCACCGGCCGCTCAGATACGCTGCCGGCGGCAGCAGCAGGCCGGGCTTGGCCGCGCCGAACGTCACCGTGCGGTCCGCCGCCAGGACGGGTCCGCAGACCATGCCGTCGTCCACGCCGATCCCGCTGGCGACGTCGACGGCGATCACCCACGGCCGGCGATCCGGATCGTCGTCGAGCGCCCGGTTGACCGCCGCAACCAGGCTGCCGGCCGTCCCCCGCAAGGCACCCGAGCCGCCGATCCCGACCAGGCCGTCCAGGACGACGTCGGCCCCGGCACACACCTCGACCGCCTGCGGGATCTGCGCATCCGTGACGACCGCGCTCGTCCCGCCGGCGGCGCGCAACGCCGCCGCACCCTGCGGGTGGACGTCCGCCGCGACGCACAGCGCCCGAACCCGGGCGCCCCGGCGGGCCAGGTACGCGCCCGCATGCAGGGCGTCGCCGCCGTTATTGCCGGGCCCGACCAGGAGGACGACCCGCGCCCCGGCGACCCGGCGCCCGAACCGCCCCGGGCGACCCTCGCTCGGGTTCACGCCCGCGATGTCGCGGGCGACAATGCTCGCCAACGCGAAGGACGCCCGCTCCATCAGTGGCACGCCGGCGGCGAGGAGCGGCTCTTCGGCACGTCGGACATCGACCGCATCCCAGGCTTCGATCATGCCTTCATGATGCCGGCCCCACTGCACCTCGCGGATCAGGACCTTCGACCCGGACGAGGGCAACGGCCGATTTTGCCGCGCCGGCATAGGTTGGCCCCATGAGATTCGGACTCTTCATCCCGCAGGGCTGGCGGCAGGACCTGACCGGCATCGACCCGAGCCGACACTGGGCGACGATGCACGCCCTCGCGCGCCGCGCCGACACCGCCGTCGCGGGCGAGGCGGTGCCCGGCGCGCGCTTCGCGTGGGAGTCGATCTGGGTCTACGACCACTTCCACGCCGTGCCCGAACCCAATGGCGAGGCGACCCACGAGGCGTGGTCGCTGATGGCCGCGTTCGCGGCCTCGACCGAGCGCGTCCGGCTGGGGCAGATGTGCACCTGCATGGGATATCGGAATCCGGCGTACCTCGCCAAGGTCGCCGCCACCGTCGACGTCGTCGCCGGGGGGCGGCTGGAGCTGGGCATCGGCGCCGGCTGGTACGAGCACGAGTGGCGAGCCTACGGCTACGGCTTCCCGTCGGCGCGCGAGCGGCTCGACATGCTCGAGGAGGGCGTGCAGATCCTCCGGCAACTGTGGACCGACGGCCGGGCGACGTTCGCGGGGAATCAGTACCGGGTCGACGGCGCGCAGCTCGCCCCCCTGCCTCTGCAGGCCGGCGGGCCGCCCGTCTGGATCGCGGGCGGGGGCGAACAACGGACCCTGCGGATCGCGGCCCAGAACGCCGACTACACCAACTTCTTCGGCCCGGTCGAGCGGTTCGCGCACAAGTCGCGGGTGCTGCGCCAGCATTGCGCACAGATCGGTCGCCCGTTCGAGGAGATCACCCGCTCGACAAATTTCAACGTCATCATCGGCGCCCGCGCGGCCGACGTCGACGACCGGTTCGCCCAGCTCTCCGACCATTACCGCCGGAGCCTGACCCCGGGCGGGGCCGACCAGGCCATCGCCGACCTGCGGGCCGAGCAACTGACCGGCACGCCGGAGCAGGTGATCGAGACCCTGCGCGGCCTGCGGGAGGTCGGCCTGGGCTACGCCGTCTGCTACTTCCCCGAGGCGGCGTACGACCGCTCCGGCATCGAACTCTTCGAACGCGAGGTCATCCCGGCGCTGACGGACTGAGGGGGCCGCGACGCGGCCCGCCCCGCCGGGGCAGAACCCAGGCCGGTTCAGCCCTCGGCCACGACCATCGCTGCGGCGATGCCGGCGTCGTGCGAGAGGGATAGATGCCAGGCGCGGATGCCGAGGGCCGCGGCACAATCAGCCACCGTCCCGGTGACCTCGACCTCCGGTCGCCGGCCGGGAACGCGACGCACGGTGGCGTCCTGCCAGCTCAGCGTCCCCGGCGACCCCAGCGCCTTGGCGATCGCCTCCTTCGCCGCGAAGCGCGCCGCGAGCGACGCCACGGGCAACTGCCGTTCCGCGGGCGTGAACAGCCGTTCGCGCAGCCGGGGCGTGCGCTCCAGCGCCGCCCGGAACCGCTCAATGTCGACGACGTCGATCCCGACCCCGACGATCACGCCGATACCTCGACTTCGGCCAGATTGGCGCCGCTCCTGAGAGTCTGGACCGGAAATTGCCGTCCCCTGAAGACCACGTAGCGGTACCTGGTACGTAGGAGCCTCGATTCCGGGGCGCCCATTTTTCCCGAGAAGATGAGAACCGCCGCCGCCGGACCGGGATCCGCGATGGAGTTCAGCAGATCGGCCCCGCCCTGCAATTGGTCCCGCACCAGCCTCGCCTTGTCAACCCGGCTCTTGAACTCCGCGAGGATCACCGTGGTGGCCCCTTCGACCAGCCGTTGCACCTCGCAGCGCCCGCACCATGGTGAGGCGCCCCCGCCCAGAGCCCTGCGCCGGTCAGGCACCGGCACCCGCCTCCCGCGCGAACCGTCGCCCCTTGACATTCCTGGCGGCAATGTCCGGCAACGAGGCACCGAGACTCACTTCGAGCCCGCGGACGAATTCAGCACAGTAGGTCTCGATAATCTCGCGGGCAACGTCTTGGAGCGCTGCGGGACGCACCGTGAGCGACCCGTCCGCGGCCCGATCCGTCATGGACTCCAGCGGCCGGTCGGAGGTATGCCGCAAGATGCGATGGAATGCGTTGCGCACCAGCCCCACGTTGACGAGCCTGATCTTCATCCGCCGCCCGTCCCGTCGCGCGTGCCTCGATGACACGGAGGTTGCCAGTTGGCACCATCGGTGCCAATTGCCATGCAGCCTAGTCCCTGCGCCGGGCACGACGCGCTCGGCTACGCGCCGAGCGGCGTCGCGCCCGACTCGCCCGCCGCTACTCCACCGTCACCGACTTGGCGAGGTTGCGCGGCTGGTCGACGTCGAGCCCCTTGGCGGTGGCCAGGGCGCTGGCGAAGATCTGCAGCGGCACCACGGCGAGCAGCGGCGACAGCAGCGTGGGGCAGCGCGGCACCCAGAAGATCTCGTCGGCGTACGGCCGCACCGCGTCGTCCCCGTCCTCGGCGATCACCAGGGTCCGCGCCCCGCGGGCACGAATCTCCTGGATGTTCGAGATCACCTTGGAGTGCAGCGAGTGCCGCCCGCGCGGGGACGGCACGATGACGAAGACCGGCTGGCCCTCGTCGATCAGGGCGATCGGCCCGTGCTTCAACTCGCCGGCCGCGAAACCCTCGGCGTGGATGTAGGCGAGTTCCTTGAGCTTGAGCGCGCCCTCCATCGCGACGGGGAAGCCGATGTGCCGGCCGAGGAAGAGGACGCTCTTGGTCTCCTTCATCGACCGGGCGGTCGCCCGCACGTATTCGGCCCGCTCGATCACCGTGTGGATCTTGCCGGGCATGGCCCGCAGGTCCTCGAGCGTCTGGGCGATCTCGTCCGGGAACTTGTTCCCCCGCAACTGCGCCAGGTAGAGACCGAGCAGGTAGGCGGCGGTGATCTGGGCCAGGAACGCCTTGGTGGACGCGACCGCGATCTCCGGTCCGGCGTGGGTGTACAACACGGCGTCGGATTCGCGCGGGATGGTCGACCCGTGCGTGTTGACGATCGAGATCACCTTGGCGCCCTGCTCGCGGGCGTGGCGGACGGCCATCAGGGTGTCCATCGTCTCGCCGGACTGGGTGACCGCGACGACGAGCGTCCGTTCGTCCACGATCGGGTCGCGGTAGCGGAACTCGTGCGCGTACTCGACCTCGACCGGGATCCGGCACCAGTGTTCGATCGCGTACTTGGCCACGTGCCCGGCGTAGGCGGCGGTGCCGCAGGCGACGACGATGATCTTGTCCACCGAGCGCAGCAGCGCCTCGTCGATCCGCAGGTCGTCCAGCATCAGCCGGCCGCTCCCGTCGGTGCGGCCGAGCAGCGTGTCGGCAACCGCGTGCGGCTGGTCGTGGATCTCCTTGTCCATGAACGTCCGGAAGCCGCCCTTCTCGGCCGAGCCGGCGTCCCAGTCGACGGTGAACCGCTTGGCCTCGGCCGGGTTCCCGTAGAAATCGGTGACCTCGACCGTCGTCGGCGTGATGGTGACGATCTCGTCCTGGCCCAGTTCCAGCGCGTCGCGGGTGTGGGCAATGAACGCGGAGACGTCGGAGGCGAGGAAGTTCTCGCCCGCCCCGATCCCGACGACCAGCGGCGAGTCGTGCCGGGCGCCCACGACGACGTCCGGGTGATCGGCATGCACGGCGAGCAGCGTGAAGGTCCCGTCCAGGCGGCGCACGACGGCGGCCATCGCGGAGGTGAGGTTCTTCGAGTCCTGGTAGGCGCGGGCCAACAACTGGGCCGCGACCTCGGTGTCCGTCTCGGAGCGGAACTCCACGCCCTGGGCCATCAGTTCGGCCTTGAGCGAGACGTAGTTCTCCACAATGCCGTTGTGGATCACCGCGAGCCTGCCGTCGTCGGCCAGGTGCGGGTGCGCGTTGGCATCCGTGGGGCTGCCGTGGGTGGCCCACCGGGTGTGCCCGATCGACGTCGTCGCCGGCGGCAGTAGGTGCGCCTCGATCTCCGCTTTCAGGTTCGCGAGCTTGCCGGCCTTCTTCGCGACGGCGATGTCCCCGCGGCCCGGCGAGACGAGTGCTATCCCGGCCGAGTCGTAGCCCCGATACTCGAGCCGGGTCAGGCCCTCCAGCGCGACCGCCAGCGGTCGATCGGAGACCTCCCCGGTCAACGCGCCCGGGCCTACGTAACCCACGATTCCGCACATGGTCCGGAGTCTATCGGCCCCGGACCCCGAATCGGTGATCCATCCGGCGATCGAGCCCCGGAAGGCGATCGTGGCAGCGACGCGGCAGGCGCTTGGGGCACAATCGCAGCGTGGCATGTTCCCCCGACGCCGGTCGCCGCGCCGGCCGGTCCGACGAGTCCCCGTACGTGGACCTCGACCGCACCGCGTGGAGCGTCCTGTCCGAGTCGACTCCGCTGCCCCTGACGGACGCCGACGTCGCCCGGTTGCGCGGGCTCGGCGACCCGATCGACCTGGCCGAGGTCGACGCGGTGTACCGGCCCCTGTCGCGGCTGCTCAACCTGTACGTCACCGCAACGTCCGGCCTGCACGCGGCGACCTCGACCTTCCTGCGGGACGACACCGGGCGCACGCCGTACGTCATCGGCGTCGCCGGTTCGGTCGCCGTCGGCAAGTCCACCACGGCCCGGATCCTGCGCGAGATGCTCGCCCGGTGGCCGGAGACGCCTCGGGTCGAGCTCGTGACGACCGACGGGTTTCTGTTCCCGAATGCCGAGTTGGAGCGCCGCGGCCTGATGGGTCGCAAGGGCTTTCCGGAGTCCTACGACCGGCGCGCACTGGTGCAGTTCGTCTCCGATGTCAAGGGCGGCCGGACCGAGGTCCACGCGCCCGTCTACTCCCACCTGACGTACGACATCGTGCCCGGGGAGTCGGTCACGGTGCGCAGCCCGGACGTCCTCATCGTCGAGGGCCTCAACGTGTTGCAGGCGGCGCGACCCGGCCGGCGGGACCGATCGAACGTCGCGGTGAGCGACTTCTTCGACTTCTCGATCTATGTCGACGCCGACACGGCGGACATCAAGCGGTGGTACGTCGAGCGGTTCCTCACCCTGCGGCGGACCGCGTTCACCAGTCCGCAGTCGTATTTCCGCCGGTACGCGACGCTCTCCGACGCCGAGGCCCGGGATCGCGCGGAGCACATCTGGGACACAATCAACGCCCCGAACCTGGATCTGAACATCCTGCCGACGCGGGACCGGGCCACCCTCGTGCTCAGGAAGGGTCCGAACCACTCGGTCGAGCGGGTTCGCCTGCGGAAGCTCTGACGGCTCGGCCCTCGGCGCGCCGGCGCCGCCAGGCCAAAGTCCGGTCGACCACCACGCCCAGGGCGATCCCGCCGATCACGCCGACCAACATGGCGAGCACCGGCTGATGGCCGAGCCACTCCGCCGCGAGAAGGCCGATCAGCAGCGAATACCCCGCCCAGGTGATCGCCGCGACCGCGGAGATCGCCATGAAGCGGCGGCGTGGGTAGCGCACCGCGCCCGCCGTCAGGTTGACGGCCACCCGGCCCACCGGCACGTAGCGGGCCGCCAGAATGAAGGTGCTGCCGCGCCGGGCGAGCGTCTGGCGGGCGAACTCGGCGGCTCGACGGAAACGAGGTCGACGGAACAAGGCCACTGGCTCGGTGCCGACCTTTCGGCCGATCGCATACGCGATCTGATCCCCGCACCACGCCCCCGCCGCGGCGATGAGCCACACCAGCACGGCGACCGGTTGCCCCTGCGTGCTCGCACTCACGGCCAGCGCGATCACCACCGACTCGCTCGGAATCGGCGGAAAAATGCCGTCGATCAGCGCGAACGCGAACAGCGCGGGGTAGACCCACACGGACGCGACCAGGTCCAGGATCCACGACTGCAGGTTCTCGAGGGCCGAGACGACGGACTGGGTCACGATTGCCCCTCGGTTCGTCGGGCGGGCGGTCGGATCCGGGGCGGGCCGCCCCGGGTGCCCAGTCTCACGCGGGATTGCCCGGTTCGCCAAGAGCCGGCCCGGACCGCCCGGGGCCGGTTGCCATCACGGCGACGGCGTCCGGGCGGTTGCCATCACGGCGACGGCGTCGGGCCGGTTGCCGCTACGCCGACGGCGTCGGGCCGGTTGCCAAGGACGCCGCAATGCCGTCGAGGATGTCGTGCTCGCTGGTGACCACACGGTCGAGCGCCCGGCCCGCGCCGCGGACATCGGCGCACACCCGCCGGATCACCTCCGCCCAGATCAGCGCGCCCGCGCCGATGACGTCCACCCGGCCCGGCTCCATGAACCCGAGGGTGGCGCGTTGCGCCCGGCTGCGGCCCAACAGGTCCTCGCACGCGGTCAGGACGGCGTCGACGTCCGACACCGCGCCGTCGATCCGCCGCGGGTCATAGCGGGGCAGGCCGAGCACGTGCGCCGTGATGCTCGTGATCGAGCCGGCGACGCCGACGAGCGTGGCCGCCTCCCCCAGCGGCACCCTCGCCGCGGCCCGGTCGAGGGCTACCCGGACATCGGCGCGGGCGGCCACGCGCTCCGCCGCCGTGGGCGGGTCGGAGCGCAGGTGCCGCTCGGTCAGGCGCACGCAGCCGACGTCGAGCGACATCGCGGCGCGGAGCTCGCCGTCGCCCAGCACGATCTCGGTGGAACCGCCCCCGATGTCGACGACGACGTACGGCGCCGGGAATGACCCGGCGACCCGGCGGGTCGCCCCGTGGAAGGACAGCCGAGCCTCCTCGTCGCCGGAGACCACCTCGGGTTCGACGCCGACGGCGTCGAGCACCCCGCGGACGAACTCGTCCCGGTTGCTCGCGTCCCGCGTGGCCGAGGTCGCGACGAACCGGACCCGGCGGGCGCCCAGTTCCGCGACGCGTTCGGCATATTCGCGGGTCGTCGCCAGCGCCCGGTCGAGCGCCTCCGGCGCGAGCCGGCCGGTCCGGTCCACATCCTGGCCGAGTCGCACGATCCGGGTCCGCCGCTCGACCTCGACGAGCGTGCCGGCGACCGGATCGACATCGGCCACGAGCAGGCGCAATGAGTTGGTGCCGCAATCGATCGCGGCGACGCGGCGGATGGCGTCCCGCACAGAAGCAGACTCCGGACCCGCCGTGACGCCTAGCTCTGGCGCCCCGGACGCGCCCCGAGTGACGTGACCCGGGTCAAGCCGGCCGGCGGGGGCAACGGCTGCCTCGCCGCGGCGAATCGTCATGCCCCTAGCTTGCCGGCCGCCCCGGACCGGCGCGGCTCGGCCCACATCAGAGTTCGAGGACCGGCTCGGAGTTTTTCCACAGGCGCCGTGTCGGGTTTGACGCGCCAGGCATCGCCAACGTTAATATGACCTTTCCGACATGCCGCTGGGGAGTGATATATCGGGACACCGGTCACCGCCCTTTTCGGGCCCGTCGAGCGGGGTGAAATCGACGTTTGGCACCTCGTCCTGAATACGCTGGGTCCGTCGTGGTGTCCTGATCTGGGATTCCCGAGGGAGGACTATTACGCCAAGGTCAACAAACTTGCCACCACGTGGATCCGACTTGCCGACCCGTCATTCGAGCCGGACGACCCGACGATCGATCGGACCTTGCTCACCCCGTCCGAAGCCACGGACATTTTGGCCGACCTTCGGACCTGCGCACTTCTGCGCCCCTGATCCCAATGATTACCATGATCACCACCTGGTGCAGCCTTTTTCGCCTGCGCCTCGCGTCAATCTTCTTTCTCATCAGCTGCCTCGGCTCAGTCGCGATCGGACAGGTGTGGGTCACACATGTCACCAATCCGCTGGAGGTTCCGGTCCGGTTTGGGCTGTTGGTCCCGTCGCTTGCCGCCGTCGCCGTGGCGATCGGTTCGGTCGGGCCGCGTGCGGCCTTACCTGATCCGGACCGGGTGCGCGTGGCGCGACTATCCTGGTTCGTGACGTTGACTGTGGTGGCCTTCCTCGCTTTGCTGCCAACTGCCGTACTTGGCGCCGGAAGCGTTCCAACCATCTTGCGCGCAGTCCTGGCTCTGACGGCCGGCGCCATGCTTCCCGTGATCCTTCGCGTGCCGTCGATCTCGTGGCTTCCGCCCTCGTTATATACATTCGCTGCGCTGCAGTTCGGCGGGACGGGGCATGAAAGGTATGCGTCCTGGGCTCAGTTGTTGAACCCGGAGGCGAGCGCGCAAGGCGTCCTTGTCGCGTTCGCTCTGTGGCTCCTCGCTGCCGCGGGGTACGCATTGCGCCGCCCAGTCGCCGCTCGATAACCGCGACCAACCCGCTTTCGCCAGAAGGCGGTTGCGCGTCGTGCTCGGGTTCGGCCCGTCGGACGTCCCGGGCCGCGTCGCCGACCGTCCGGTCGAACCACCACACGTCTCGGCCGGGTCCCCGTCGGTCGGCCGATCGACCGACAATGGGGCTACCACCCGAACGGAGTTGCGAGGAACCGTGACCGATCCGGCCGAAAACACTGAGCAGACCCCGAGCCACGCCGACGACGCGGCCGTCAGGGCCGACGCGGCCGTCAGGCCTGCCGCCGTCAACACCGCCGCCGTCAACGCCGCCGCCGAATCGCCGCCCGCCGGGCCGCGCCTCGCCATCGCGCCCGACCATCCGGACGCTGCGGTCACCGAGGCCGATATGGCTGCGCTGGCCGAGCAACTCGGGCGACCGGCGCGCGGCGTCGTCGCCATCGCGGCGCGGTGCGGGTGCGGCCGCCCCCTCGTCGCGGTCACCGCACCCCGGCTGCCCGACGGGTCGCCCTTCCCCACGACCTTCTACCTCACGCACCCGGCCGCCGTCGCCGCAGTGTCCGGTCTGGAGGCGCACGGCGTCCTGACCGAACTGACCGACCGGCTGCAGGGCAATCCGGAACTGACCGCCGCCTACGCCCGCGCGCATGAGGACTACCTCGCCCGGCGCGCGGCGCTCGGATTCGGCGCGGTGCCCGAGATCGACCGGATCTCCGCGGGCGGGATGCCCACGCGGGTGAAGTGCCTGCACGCGCTGCTCGGCCATGCCCTGGCCGCGGGACCGGGCGTAAACCCGTTCGGCGACGAGGCGCTGGCACTCATCAGCCCGGTCTGGCGCCCGGACCGCTGCGCCTGCTGAGGCCTCACCGCGCAGGTAGTCGGCGCGCCGGTCACTACCGCGGGCGCCGAGTCAGTACCGTGCGCGCCGAGTCAGTACCGTGCGCGCCGAGTCAGTACCGCGGGCGCCGAGTCAGTACCGTGCGCGCCGAGTCAGTACCGGAGCTCGGTTGAATGCCCGTTTTCCGACCCTTTCGGTACTGACTCGGCGAGTCTGGTACTGACTCGGCGACTCTGGTACTGACTCGCGACGCGCGGTACTGACTCGACGCCGTCGGACACCGGCCGGACCGCACTCCCCGCTTTCGGGGCCGTCCTAGGGCGCGCCGTCGGCGTCGGTCCGGGTGGTGCCGTCGGCGACGCGAACCGACGCCCAGATCGACTCGTACCACGGCGCTTTGGCATCGCCGGCGCGCTGTTCGCCGGGCGACGGAACGGTGACGGCGTCGGGATTGGTGCGGGCGGGGGCGCCGAGCACCCGCCAGGGCGTGTCCCCCGGCATGACGAAGCTCAGGTGGTCGCGCGCCTGCCGGATGACGTAGTCGCGGTCGTCCCATCGGTCGAGCTGCACTTGGGCCGCGTCGCGCTCCGCGCTCGCGGCGGCCAGTTGGCCGTGCAGCGCGCGCAATTCACCCGTCTGATTCACGTACGCCCGGACCGTCGGCAATAGGAGCACCACGGACAGCAGCACGACGACGCCGAGCACCATCGCCCGGACCGTCACCACCTCGGGCAGCAGAAGCCCGAACCTCCCCCGCTGCCGTTCCGCCGCCGGCGGCCCGGCAGGCCGCCGCGGGCTGCGGGGCCGCACGGGCCGGGACGGCGCGCGCGCCGG
>JAVBMU010000066.1:0-14322 GCA_031552185.1 Cellulomonadaceae bacterium
CGGCGCGCCGGCGACGATCAGGGCCGTCACATCCAGGAAGGCGTTGAGTTGCTGGTCCGTCCACGTCGCGAAGTACGCCGCCGTCAACGCCTGCGAGCGGTTCCGCTGATCGACGGCGGCCCGCTTGCCCTTGGCCGTCAATCGCATGGCGCGGGCGATCGGTTCGGTCGGGTCGGGGATTGGCTCGACGAGGCCCGCCTCCTCCATCCGGGCCAGCGTCCGCCGCATCATCGAGGGGCGGCGGCGGAGGTCGTGCGCGAGGTCCGTGGGACGCAGCACTCCGTCGGCGGCCAGCACCTCCAACGTGGCGGCCCAGGCAGGGTCGTCGTGGTCGGACGCCGCGAGCACCTGCAACGCCAGAGCGACATCCAGCAACCGTTCCCGGGCATGCTTCTCCATCAAGGCTCGCGAAACGGGCATACACGTAATCGTAGACGAGTGCCTCGGCTCTTGGCACTACCTCCCGTCGCGAAAGTCGGGTCCGGGTTTGCCGGTCGGCCGATGCCGGCGATCAGCGCGGGCATCCGCGGCAGCGGCGCAGCGGCAGCGCGGTGGCAGTGCGGCGGCGTGGCGGCGGCGTGGCGGCAGTGCGGCGGCAGCGCGGCAGTGCGGCGACGCGGCGTGTCGCGAGTGCGCGGGGTGCCGCCAAGTGCGCCGAACGGAACGAAGTGCACGGCTCCGGCCGCCGGACGTAGCGAGTTGCTCCGGCCGCCGGACGTAGCGAGTGCACGGCTCGGGTCGCCGAGTCAGTACCGTGCGCGCCGAGTCAGTACCGTGCGCGCCGAGTCAGTACCGGAAATGCCGGGAAACGGGCGCCAGGCCGCCCCCATGTACTGACTGGCGGCGCACGGTACTGACTGGCGGCCCCCATGTACTGACTGGCCGCCCCCATGTACTGACTGGCGGCGCACGGTACTGACTGGCGGCGCACGGTACTGACTGGCGGCGCACGGTACTGACTGGCCGCCCCCATGTACTGACTGGCCGCCCCCATGTACTGACTGGCGGCCCCCATGTACTGACTGGCGGCACGTGGTATCGACTCGGCGAACCCACGACGCGCGACCCAGGCAACCCGGACGAGGGGGGTGGGGATCGCCGCGGAGGCGGGTCGGCCGATGGCACGCGCGATCTGAGCTTGCACAGGTGGGCTGCGAGGGCGCCTGTCCACAGCCGCGGGCCGGGCTGCCGCCATCGGCGGGCGCGCCGGCCAGTATGGACCCATGGGAATCGAGGTGGTTCGCGGCCTATCGCGGCTGCTGGTGCCCGTGGCTTGCCCCGGTTGCGGTGCCGCCGAGGTGCCCCTGTGCCTGACGTGTGTTGCGCCCTTGCTCGGCGGTCCGCGCCGGGTGGAGGCGGACGCCCCACGGCTGGATCGCCTCGACGCTCCGGGTCCCATGCCGGTGTGGGCGACGGCGGTCTACGTCGGGCCGTTGCGCGATGTCGTCGTCGCGTGGAAGGACCGTGGCCGGGCCGACCTCGATGCGCGGCTCGGGGCCGCCGCCCGGCAGGCGGGGAGGCGGCTGGCCGGCATTCTGGGTGCGGCGGCCGGGAATTTGCCGACCGACGGACCCACCGGACCGGTGCCGGGGCCGACCGGCGGACCGGGGCCGGCCCGGCCGGCGCGCTCAAGCCGACGGGGACCCGCGCCGTCGATGGTCGCGGTGGTGCCGGCGCCGTCGACCCGCGCCGCCCTCCGCGCGCGGGGCCGCGATCCGGTGCGGGTGCTCGCGGTGGCATTCGCGCGTGGTCTCGAGTTGGGGGGCGTGCCCGCGCGGGTTACCCCGGTGCTGCGCCAGGTCCGCAGCCGGGACCAAGTCGGGCTGGGTTCGCGGGCCCGCGGCGGGCGGCTGGACACAATCCGCCGCCGCCGGCGCGTCCCCCTGAGGGGCCTCGCCCACGTCCTCGTGGACGACGTGTTGACCTCAGGCGCCACATTGGCGGCCGCCGAGAACGAACTGATCAGGGCGGGCATTCCCGTGCTCGGTGGCTACGTTCTGGCGGCCACGCCGGCGCCGCGGCGCCCCCGCGGGCCATAGCGCCCCACATAGGGGTGATCTGCACGCGACGGTCAAGGGATTGCCCCGAAATCTCCGGAGTTGATCGTGCTCCCGGATCTGGGGCGGGATAGGCTGAGGGCACTCGCCGGGGATCGTCGGACCCGGGCCCACGAGGTTCGTAGCACCCGGCCGCTCCCCAGGGTGAGGAGGTGGACGCGGCGCCGGAATGACGCCGCACCAGCCACATCAGGTGCCGGGTGCAGAGCCCGAGCGCCGCACTACCGAGCGGAGGCTCACATGGAGATCGTGGTCGTCGGCAGGCACACGGAAGTGGCGGATCGGTTCCGCCAGCACGTCACCGAGAAGCTTGCCAAGGTGGAGCAGCTCGCGCCCACGGCGCAGCGCATCGACGTCGAAGTGACGCACGAGAACAACCCCCGCCTCTCCGAGGTCTGTGAGCGCGTCGAACTGACGGTCCGTGCGAAGGGGCCCGTCGTCCGCGCCGAGGCGGCTGCGGACGACCGCTTCGGCGCGCTCGACCTGGCCATCAACAAGCTCACCGAGCGGCTGCGCCGCAACCGTGACCGGCGCAAGGACCACCGCAACCACACCGTGCTCGCCCCGGTCGACGTTCGGCCCCCGGAAGCGTTCGGCGCCGCCGCCGAGCCCGCTCCGGCCGCGCCCGAACACCCCGCGGCGCCCGGCGAGTCCGTCGAGACGACCCTCGGTGACTCGCCCGTAGTGATCCGCCAGAAGCTGCACACCGCCGAGCCGATGACCCTCGACGAGGCGCTGTACCAGATGGAGATGGTCGGGCACGACTTCTACCTGTTCGTCGACTCCGAGACGTCCCGGCCCTCGGTCGCCTACCGGCGGCGCGGCTGGAGCTACGGGGTCATCCAACTCGACACTTCGTGCGGCGACGGCGCCGCCGAGTCAGCCGACTGACCTGGGACGACCCGCCGCCCGGACGCCAACGGCGCGGGCGGCGGGTCCGGTGCGCCATGACTTGGCGGGCTATGGCTCGGCGTGCCTGATCAGCAGGTGGGAGGCGCCGGCGAGCAGGGCGGAGATGCCCAGCAGGTACAAGCCGACGGTGACCGGCGTCTGGCCGACCAGCCACTCGGCGATGCGGCGCCACTGGTCGGTCAGACCGGCCCAGGCGGCGAGGGCCGAGCCCGCGATGATCACGACGAATCCCGCGGCGATGAGCCCCTTGCCGCCGAAGCGCTTGAACAGCATGGCCGAGGCGAATCCGATGACGAACATGAACAAGATGGCCGCGCCGTACAGGACGAACGCAGGCCCTGGCCCCCCGGCAACCCAGCCGGCGAGGTCGAAGGCGTGCGCGCCGATCCAGTAGCCGCCGGTCACCTCCTCGACCCAGGCGAGCAGCGCATAGATCGCGCCATAGCCGGCCCCCGTTCCCAGCGCCGCGATGAGCGTGCCGATCAGGAAGTCACGCCGGGTCGACGACAGGGCGAACGCGAACGGGAACATCTGCGTCGAGGCGGATACGGCCACCCCGAAGATGCACCAGAGCGCCGCCTGGAACGCGCCGTTGAAATAGACGCCTTCGTCGCGGCCACCGGCGGCGTTGACGATCAGCTGGATGCAGATCGTCAGGGCGATCATGGCACCGATGACGATGATCGGGATCCACACCAGCATCCACTTGTTGAGCAGGTAGAGCCGCGCCGCGGCGAGCGCGCGAGTCATGACGTGACCTCCTCGAGTTCGGCCCCGGCCAGCCGGGTGGCGTTCACGATGTGCTGCTGCAGCGAGACCGAGTGGATCTCGACCCGCAACCTCTCGGCCTGGCTGATCCGCTCGGGGGTCAGCGGACCCGGAACGGTGGCCTCGGCGATCGAACCGATGGCGCGGTGCCGCACGACGGTCAGCCCGCGGGTGACGTCGTCTACCGCCCGGGCGCTACCGACGACGGTGACCGACGTGCCGCGCAAGTCCTCCGCGGGAGCGTCGATGAGGATGCGGCCGTGGTCGATCACCACGACGTGGGCCAGCAGGTCGGCGACCTCGTCGATGAGGTGGGTCGAGAGGATCACGGTGCGCGGGTGCTGGGCGTAGTCCGCCAGCAACTGGTCGTAGAACAATTGCCGGGCGACCGCGTCCAAGCCGAGGTAGGGCTCGTCGAAGAAGGTCAGCGGGGCGCGCGAGGCGAGGCCGACGATGATGCCGGCGGCCGACAGTTGGCCGCGGGAGAGCTTCTTCATGGCCCGCCGGCGGGGCAGGTCGAAGGCCCTGACGAGTCGGTCGGCGTAGGACGCGTCCCAGTGGGGGAAGAACCAACCCGAGGCCTCCAACACGTTGGCGACCGTGAACTGGTCGGGATACTTCTGCGCCTCCCGGATGAAGCACATCCGGGCCTGGACCGCCGCATTCTCGTAGGGGTGTTCGCCGAAGACCCGGATCCGGCCCGCGGTCGGTGCGATCTGCGCGGTGAGCAGCCGCATCAACGTCGTCTTGCCCGCCCCGTTGCGGCCCAGGAGGCCGACGATGCTCCCGGCCCCGATCCTGAGGTCGACGTCGTCCACCGCGCGGACGTCCTTGTAGTGCTTGGCGAGCCGGTCGACCTCGACGGCCGGGACGGCTGCGTCGATCGGGTGCGCGGTCATTACTGCCCCTCCTTTTGGATGAGGTCAATCACCTGGTCGGGAGTGAGACCGATGCTTACGGCCTCCGCGAGCAAGGGCTTGACATACGCCTCAACGAAGGTCGAGCGCCGCCGGCGCAAGATCTGGTCTCTGGCCCCGTCGGCGACGAACATTCCGATTCCTCGCTTCTTGTAGGCGATCCCCGCGGCGGCCAGGTGGCTGATGCCTTTGGCGGCCGTGGCCGGGTTGATTCGGTAGAAGGCGGCGAGCTCATTCGTCGAGGGGGTCCGATCTCCCTCGGCCAGGGTGCCGTCGGCGATGTCGTTCTCAATGCGCTCGGCGACCTGGAGGAAGAGCGGCCGGCTCTCGTCGAACATGGGCACCCCCCTTACTTGGTTACCCACTACACTAACTAACCAACGAGTCGGCCGCAAGGGAGCCCGTGAGCCGCGCCGCTGCGGCGCCTACGGCACGATTGGCCCGTGGAATCGATCACGCTCACCCAAGCCAGACGGGTGGCGCTCGCCGCGCAGGGGCTGCACCGGCCGCGCAACCTCGACCGCCCGGTGACCGGTCGCGGGCTGCAAGGCGTGGTGGACCGCATCGGCCTGATCCAGATCGACTCGGTCAATGTCCTGGCCCGGGCCCATTTGATGCCCGGCTACAGCCGTCTCGGTCCCTACGACGTCGGCCTGCTCGAGCGGGCGACGTCGCTGTCGCCGCGCCGGCTCGTGGAGACCTGGGCACACGTCGCCTCGTTCGTCCCGCCCGAGACCTACCGGCTGCTCGACTGGCGCCGGCGGGAGTTCCGCAGTCAGGCCTGGCATTCGATCAGCAGCGTGATTCAGGCCCATCCCGACGTCGTCGACCGGGTGCGGGACATCGTCGCCGAGCGCGGCCCGATCACCGCGACGGCGATGCACGAGGTCTTCGCGGCCGAATTCCCGCGCACCCGGGGGCAGTGGGGCTGGAATTGGTCCGTGGCCAAGCGGGCGCTCGAGTTCCTCTTCTTCGTCGGTGAGGTGGGCGCCGCCCGTCGGACGGCGTCGTTCGAGCGCTGCTATGACCTGATCGAGCGGGTCCTGCCCCCGGCCGGCGCGGCCCGGCCCGCGCCGGATGACGCCGAGGCAACGCGAGCGCTGATGGAGATCGGCGCGCGGGCGCACGGCATCGGGACCAGGCGCTGCTTCGCCGACTACTTTCGGCTGCGCGGGCCGGCGGTCGACCGCGCCCTGTCCGAACTGGTCGACGCTGGAACCCTCCTTCCGATCGATGTGCGCGGCTGGGCCGAACGTACCTACCTGCACGCGGGCGCCGCCCGGCCCCGGGCGGCGACCGGAACCGCCCTGCTCAACCCGTTCGATCCGCTGGTCTTCGAGCGCACTCGCCTCGAGCGGCTCTTCGACGTGCGCTACCGGATCGAGATCTATGTCCCCGCGGCGCGGCGGACCCACGGCTATTACGTGCTGCCATTCCTGGAGGGGGAGCGGATCACCGCCCGCGTGGACCTCAAAGCGGAGCGGGCCCGCCGGCTGTTGCAGGTGCGTTCGGCGCACGCTGAAGCCTGCGCCACGCCGACGACGCCCCATCGCCTGGCCGCCGAGTTGCGCCTGCTCGCGGGCTGGCTCGGCCTCGACGACGTCGTCGTCGCCCCGGTCGGCGACCTCGCCGCGGCGCTGGCCGGCGCCCTGCGCCGGCCCGTCGTGACACCGGGTCCGCCGGACGCCGCGGGGTAGCGCGCGCGGGGTCGCCGCGCCTCGCGCTGCGGAGGGTTCCGTCCACAGCGAAACGTCGGGAGCGACCCGGTTGACCGCGGCTCGCCTACGATGGACCTTCAGACGTGCCGCGGGCGCCGAGCGCCCGGGCGGCCGACGTCCTTCCCCGACCGCCCGGCCGGGAGCCGTTCGACACAGGAGTGATTGCGTGCCTGCCATCCTCGACAAGGTCCTCCGCATGGGTGAGGGACGCATTGTCAAGAAGCTCGCCGGAATCGCGGCGCAGATCGCGAAACTCGAGCCGAGCTTCGAGGACATGTCCCACGAGGAGCTCGCGGAGGAGACCATCCGCTTCAAGGAGCGCCTGGCGGCCGGGGAGACGCTGGACGACATCCTGCCCGAGGCGTTCGCCGCCGTCCGGGAGGCGGCGAAGCGCACCCTCGGCCAGCGGCACTTCGACGTCCAGATGATGGGCGGCGCAGCCCTTCACCTGGGGAATATCGCCGAGATGAAGACCGGTGAGGGCAAGACGCTCGTCGCCACGTTGCCGGCGTACCTGAACGCGCTTACGGGCAAGGGCGTGCACGTCGTCACCGTCAACGACTACCTGGCCAAGTACCAGAGTGAGTTGATGGGCCGCGTCTTCCGCTACCTCGGGCTGACCACGGGGTGCATCCTGGTCGGCCAGACGCCGGCTGAACGGCGCGAGCAGTACGCGGCCGACGTTACGTACGGCACGAACAACGAGTTCGGCTTCGATTACCTACGCGACAACATGGCCTGGGGCACGGACGACCTGGTCCAGCGCGGGCACAACTTCGCGATCGTGGACGAGGTCGACTCGATTCTGATCGACGAGGCGCGCACGCCGCTGATCATTTCCGGCCCGGCGTCGGGCGACGCCAACCGGTGGTACTCGGAGTTCGCCAAGGTCGTGCGGCGCCTGCGGCCGGGCATCGACTACGAGGTGGACGAGAAGAAGCGCACCATCGGCGTCCTCGAGCCGGGCATCGAGAAGGTCGAGGACTACCTCGGCATCGACAACCTCTACGAGTCGCTGAACACCCCGCTGATCGGGTTCCTGAACAACGCGATCAAGGCGAAGGAACTGTTCAAGCGGGACAAGGACTACGTCGTCCTGGACGGCGAGGTGCTCATTGTGGACGAGCACACCGGGCGAATCCTGCCCGGCCGCCGCTACAACGAGGGCATGCACCAGGCCATCGAGGCCAAGGAAGACGTGGAGATCAAGGCCGAGAACCAAACGCTCGCCACGATCACCCTGCAGAACTACTTCCGGCTCTACGCCAAGCTGTCCGGCATGACGGGCACCGCCGACACGGAGGCGGCCGAATTCCAGGGCACCTACAAGCTCGGCGTCGTGCCGATCCCGACCAACATGCCGATGATCCGCGCCGACCAGCCGGACCTCGTCTACAAGAACGAGGACGGCAAGTTCGACGCCGTCGTGAAGGACATCGTCGAGCGACACGCGGCGGGTCAGCCGGTGCTCGTTGGCACCACCAGCGTGGAGAAGTCCGAGTTGCTGTCGGCGAAGCTCAAGCGCCAGGGTGTGCCGCACGAGGTCCTGAACGCGAAGCAGCACGCCCGGGAGGCATCGATCGTCGCCCTGGCGGGCCGCAAGGGCGCCGTGACGGTGGCCACGAACATGGCCGGCCGTGGTACGGACATCATGCTCGGCGGCAACGCCGAGTTCATGGCCGTGGCGGCACTCGCGGAGCAGGGCCTGAACGCCACCGAGTTCCCGGACGAGTACGAGGCCGCCTGGCCCGAGGCGCTGGAAAAGGCGAAGGCCGCGGTCGCCCAGGAACACGACGAGGTCGTGGCCCTCGGGGGCTTGTACGTGCTCGGCACCGAACGCCACGAGTCGCGGCGGATCGACAACCAGCTCCGCGGGCGTTCCGGGCGTCAGGGCGACCCGGGGGAGTCCCGGTTCTACCTGTCGATGCAGGACGACCTGATGCGGTTGTTCAACTCCGGCCTCGCCGAGTCGATGATGAACCGCGCCGGTTTCCCTGACGACCTCCCGCTCGAATCCAAGATGGTCACGCGGGGGATCGCGAGTGCGCAGGGCCAGGTCGAGGCCCGGAACTTCGAGATCCGCAAGAACGTCCTCAAGTACGACGACGTCCTGTCCCGGCAGCGTTCGGTGATCTACGACGAGCGGCGTCGGGTCTTGGAGGGCGAGGACCTGCACGAGCAGGTACAGCACTTCATCACCGACGTGATCAGCGAATACGTCAACGGCGCGACGGCGGAGGGGACACCCGACAGCTGGGACCTGGACGCCCTGTGGACGGCGTTGCGCGCGATCTACCCGATCTCGATCACCGTCGACGAGGTCGCCGAGCAGGCCGGCGGCCACGAGCGGCTGACCAGCGAGCTCATCCTTGAAGAGGTGCTCTCCGACGCGCAGATCGCCTACCGGAACCGCGAGGAATCGCTGGGCACCCCGAACATGCGCGAGCTGGAGCGGCGGGTCACCCTCTCCGTCCTGGACCGCAAGTGGCGCGAGCACCTCTACGAGATGGACTACCTCAAGGAGGGCATCGGCCTGCGGGCGATGGCGCAGCGCGACCCGCTCGTCGAGTACCAGCGCGAGGGGTACCAGCTCTTCCAGGCGATGACGGACTCGATCAAGGAGGAGTCGGTCGGGTTCCTGTTCAACCTTGAGGTCCGGGTGGAGGAGGCTGAGCCGGCACGGCCGGATGGGGTCAAGATCACGCAGGACGCCGTCAAGGTCGGGTCGGGCACCATCGGCCGGCGGATTGAGGACGCGCCGACCGAGGACGACGTCGTCGAGGTTGCCGTGGTCGAGGACGAACCGGCGCCGGAGCCGCCGACGCGCATGGTGCGCACCCGCCGCGCGGCGCGCGAGGCCGCCGCGGCGGGGTCCGGCGGTGGGGCGGCGTCCGGCGGTGGGGCGGGGTCCGGCTCGGTCGGCGACCGGGTCGCGCAGATGGCCGGTGGGCCGGCCGGGTCGGGGCGGGCATCGGCATTCCAGCGGTCGAGCACCGGGATCCTCGTGGGCCGCGGTCTCGACGGGCCGGAGCGGCAGGTCCCGCTGTCCTACAGCGCGCCGAGCGACGACGCCACGGGCGGGGCCACGGTCTCCGGCGAGCAGACGAGGCGCGCGCGCCGAGCCCTGCACGGCGAAGCGGTCGCGGCCGAGGCCGACGGACGCACCTTCCCCGGGACCGGGCGCAATGCCCCGTGCCCGTGTGGATCGGGCAAGAAGTACAAGCTCTGCCACGGGCGCAACGAGGAGTAGGCGGCGACCTGCTTCGAAGCCCGGAAAGCGGCTCTGATCTGCGTAAACGGGTCGGAGCCGCTTTCATGTTGGCTCCCATTGGAGCGCTTCGAGTGCGAGGCGCACGTGTTCCCGAAGTTCGGCGACGGCGCCGGGTTCGGGGTGGCGGGCGGCGGTGCGGTCGACGGTGAGCAGGCGTGACCGGCCGCGGGTGAAGTGGAGCGCGGTCATGGCGCGTGCGGCTTCAACGCAGTCACCCGTGGCGCCATCGGCGTCGCCGACGATCAGGCGCATTGCGGCCAGGTCGGCTGTGGTCCAGGTGGTACTGCTCCCGGGAGACCTTGACCAGCTTGGTGACCTTGCGGTCGGTCCGGCGGATCCCGTCCGGACCGGCGGCGCCGAGCATCTTTCCGGCCGGCGGCGCCGGGCAGCTCGGGTGGGCGCCATCGGATTGGGGCCAAGGTGGTGCCCAGCCTCGCGCTCGGGAGCGGGCCAGGTGCGTGGCCTCGCATTCGACAGCCGAAAGGCTGTGCCGTCGGGCAGACTGGGCGCATGCGCCTGTACGTACCCGCGACCCTCGACGAACTCGACGCTCCCACCCTGGCCGCCGACGGTGTGCGCTGGGACGTCGCGCCCCGCCGGGCGCACGCCCTCACGCCGGCACTGGTCCGTGCCCTTGCCGACGAGGACGACGAGGGCCGCGAGTATTCGGCGTTCCTCGCCGCCGCGGACGACTCGCTTGCCCTGATCGCCGGTCTGCCCGGGGCGGCGCCGTTGCGCGTCGTCCTCACCGTCGAGGTGCCCGAGGCCGTGGTTCGACTCCCGGTCGGGTCGGATGGCGACGGGGCGCACGGGATCGGACTCGGTGGGGACGGGACAGTTGGTGCGGACGGAATCGAACTCGGTGCTGACGAGCCGGTCAGCGCCGTCGTGATCGCCGCATCCGCGCGGGCGCGGGTGGTCTGCGCGCACGTCGACGAGCCGGAGGCCGCCGCCGATGTCGCCGCCGCCGTCGCCGCCCTGGAAGCCGACGCGACGGAGGCCGACCACGATGAGGCCGGGACGGCTCAGCCCGACAACACTGAGCCCGACAACACTGAGCCCGACAACGCCGAGCCCGGCGCGGCGGCGGCCGGCCCGGCGGCGCCCGGCGGCGCGGCCCTCGCGGCCCTCGCGGCCGCCCTCGACCGCGTGGCCGAGCGCGACCTCCTCTGGTACGACGCGAGCGAACTCGCGGCCGTCCCCAGGGCTGACGCCTGAGCCTGAGCAGTCAGCCGTCCGCCGCCAGCCGCCGCAACAGGCCGTCGTGCAGCAGCCCGTTGGTCGCGACGCCGGAGCCGCCCCATGGCCCGTCGCCGCCGTCGAGCGAGGTGAACCGACCGCCCGCTTCCGTGACGATCGGCACCAGCGCGGCCATGTCGTGCACGGCGAGTTCGGGTTCCGCGGCGGCGTCGACGGCGCCCTCCGCCACCAGCATGTAGGACCAGAAGTCCCCGAACGCGCGGGTGCGGGCTGCGGTGCGCATCACGTCGAGTACCGCGTCGAGCCGGCCCTGCTGCTCCCAGCCGAAGAGCGAGGAGTAGGAGAACGAGGCGTCCGGCCAGTGGGAGACGGTGGAAACGGCCATCCGCGACGCGGCGGCGAGCGACTTGCCGGTCCATGCGCCGGAGCCCTTGGCCGCCCACCAGCGTCGACCGAGCGCGGGCGCCGAGACCAGCCCGACGACGGTGTCGGTGCCGTCGGCCAACGCGATCAGGGTGGCCCACACCGGAACGCCGCGGACGAAATTGCGGGTGCCGTCGATGGGATCGACGATCCAGCGCCGGGCGCCATGATCGACGCCGCCGAACTCCTCGCCGACCACCGCGTCCCGGCCCCGCGCTCGGGCGAGGTTGGCGCGGATGATCTCCTCGGCGGTGCGGTCCGCGTCGGAAACGGGGCTGTCGTCCTCCTTGGTCTCGACTCGCAGGTCGATCGCCTTGAACCGGGACATGGTGAAGGCGTCGACCTGGTCGGCGATCACATGCGCAAGGCGAAGATCGTCGTCGTAGCGGGTCATGATCCGACAGTAGCGGTGCGGGCGGCCAACAAACGCCGAAATGACTCGACACGCGTGCTGCGCGTGCCGCGGGCCGCCTCGTCCGGGGCGGTTGCGATCCAATCGTCAAGGGCGCATTCCTGCGCGCCGGTGCCGTGCGGGCAGCCCCGCGGGCAGTCGGCGGCGACCGCGTCGAGGTCGTCGAACGCGTGCAGCACGTGCGCGACGGTGACGTGGGCCAGCCCGAACGATCGGACGCCCGGGGTGTCGATCACCCAGCCGCCCGCCGCCGTCACCGCAGCCGCCCCGCCCGGCCGGCTCCGGTCCGCTCGGCCGGCGGCGTCGGGGACGCCGGCGGTGCCCGGCAGCCGCAGGGCCACGGCCGAGGTGGAGGTGTGCCGGCCGCGCCCGGTGACGGCGTTGACGCCGCCGGTGGCTCGGCCGGCGTCCGGCACCAGCGCATTGACGAGCGTCGACTTGCCGACGCCCGAGTGGCCGACCAGCACGGAGACGCGCCCCCGCAGCGCCGCCAGCAGCGGCTCCAGCGGCCCGATCCGCTCGGCCTCCGGTCCGCCGGCCTCCGGTCCAACGCCTTCCTCGCCGTCGAGTTGCCGGGTGATGACGATCCGAACCCCGAGCGGCTCGTAGGCTGCCCGCAACGGCTCCGGATCGGCCAGGTCGGCCTTGGTGAGGCAGAGCAGGACGTCCATGCCTGCGTCGTAGGCGGCCACCACGCAGCGGTCGATCATCCGCGGTCGTGGTTCGGGTTCGGCGAGGGCAGTCACGATGACGAGTTGATCGGCGTTCGCGACGACGACCCGCTCGTACGGATCCGTGTCGTCCGCGGTGCGCCGCAGAACGGAGCGGCGCTCGCCGATCCGCACGATGCGCGCCAGCGTGCCCGGCGCCCCGCTGCTGTCGCCGACGACGTCCACCAGGTCACCGCAGACGATCGACGTCCGGCCGAGTTCGCGGGCCTTCATCGCGACGACAACGCGTTCGTCGTCCGGCGGGCCGACCAACAAGGTGTATCGGCCCCGGTCCACCGCGGTGACAAAACCGGTGACGGCATGGGCATGCTCGGGGCGGGTTTTCGTCCGCGGTCGGCTGCCCCGGCCGGGCCGGTCCCGAAAATCGGACTCGTCCCGAACGCGCCGGCCCTTCACAGCGCCGCGCCCCCGGTCAGCATCGCGGTCCACATGCCGGTGAAGCCCGGCATCGTCTTCGCCGTGGTGGCGACGTCGGCAACCAGGACGCCCGGCACGCGCAGCCCGATCAGCGCGGCCGAGGTCGCCATCCGGTGATCGCCGTAGGTCTCGACGACCGCACCGTGCAGCGGGCCCGGCGTGATCGCCAGGCCGTCGTCGTCGGCCCGGGCTTCGCCGCCCAGCCGAGTGATCTCGGCGGCGAGCGCGGCGAGCCGGTCGGTTTCGTGTCCGCGCAGGTGGCCGATGCCGCGCAGCCGGCTCGGCGAATCGGCGAGCGTCGCCAGGGCGGCGATCGTGGGGGTCAGTTCCCCGGCGGCCCTCAGGTCGACGTCGATCCCGCGAATCCGGCCGGTTCCGGTGACGGTGAGGCCGTCGCCGTCGAGCCGCACGACGCCGCCCATCGCCGTGAGCAGGTCGGCGAGCAGGGCGCCGGGCTGGGTGGTCGACGTCGGCCAGCCGGGGACGTGGACCCGGCCGCCGGCGACGAGGGCCGCGGCGAGGAAGGGGCCGGCGTTGGACAGGTCGGGCTCGACTCGCACCTCGCGGGCCGCGACCGGTCCGGGTTCGACGCGCCACGTCGCCGCGCCCTCGGCGTGGACGACGACGCCGGCCCGGCGCAACACATCGACGGTCATGTCGATGTGCGGCAGGCTCGGCAGGCTCGCGCCGACGTGCCGCAGCGTCAGCCCGTGCTCGAAGCGGGGCGCGGCCAGCAGCAGACCGGAGACGAACTGCGAGGAGGCCGAGGCATCGATCTCGAGGTCGCCGCCGCGCACGCGGCCGGTCCCGTGCACGACGAACGGCAGCCGAGTCGGGCCGCCGCGGCCCGCGGGCGCCTCGTCGCCGCCCGGCGCCTCGTCGCCGCCGGCTCGAACGTCAATGCCGAGCCGACTCAGCGCGGCCAACATCGGCGCCATCGGCCGTGTTCGCGCCGCGGGATCGCCGTCGAACGCGACGGGTCCGGACGCCAGGGCCGCGACCGGCGGAACAAAGCGCATCACCGTGCCGGCGAGGCCGCAGTCGACCGCCGCCGGGCCCCGCAGCGGCGCGGGCGTCACGGTCAGGTCGCCGGGATCCGCGCCCGCCTCGACCCCCACCCCGAGCGCCCGCAGCGCCGCGATCATCAGGTCGGCGTCGCGGCTGCGCAGCGCCCCGCGCAGCCGGCCGGGACCATCCGCGAGCGCGGCCAGTACGAGCAGGCGGTTCGTCAGCGACTTCGAACCCGGCACGGACACGATTGCGTCCAGCGGCCCGCCGGCGCCAGGTGCCGGCCAGGCCGGCGTCTCGTCGTCGCGAAGCGCGGCCGGGCCCTGGGCGGTCATGGCATCCCAGGGTAGCGGGCGCCGCCCGGCGCCCGGCCCGGTGTCGCCGGGCGCGCGGCCCCGTGTGGCCCGGCTCAGGCGTCGTCCCCCGCGGGTACGACCGACCGCGCCGCCCGCGCGGCCTGCCGCAGCGCCCGCTCGGCGTCGCGCCGG
>JAVBMU010000048.1:0-6428 GCA_031552185.1 Cellulomonadaceae bacterium
CCGGCGCCGCCGCGGTCGCCGCGCAGGGTCGCTGACGGTCCGCGCGCCGGCCGGCGCACGCCCGCCGCCCGGCGCGGCGGCGCCGGGCGGATCAGCGCAGTGTCATGCGGATTGCCCATCCGTCGGGGTGCTCGACCGCGACGCCGCTTGCTCGCTCCCAACCCGGGCTTCCGGCCGCGCGCCACCGCGAGATCCATCCGTTCAGGATGTCGCCGGCATCGTCGGTGCCGGCGCGGATCTCCCCGGCCGGTCCAACCAGGGCGAGGCCCGTGCGGGTCGACGCCCCGATCGGTCGGCCGTAGTCCGGGAGACCGGCGATGGTCAGGCCGTCGGGACGCGTGGCGAGGAGCCACGCGGTCAGGCCATCGACGTCGTCGGCCGTGAGGCCCGACGGCGGCGCCGCGGGCGCGGCGGGCAGCAGGTCCACCAGCCGTTCCGCTGTGCTCCGGGAGTCCGTCGCCGATGCCCGCAACCAGGGCGCGGAGATCCAGGTGACGTCGGGTTGAGTGGTGTCCCGCCCGCCATCGACATCGTCGCGATCCGCGCCGGCCGGGACGGCAGGGCCTACTCGCGAGGCGTCCACGTACCGGATCGGCAGGGCGAAGGTCGTGATGACGTCATCGTGCAACTCGATGTAGCTCCCCGGCACGAACCGCCGCGATGCGGAAGCGGAACACTATCCAAGCCCTCGGCGAAACGCCGCGCCTGCGAGAGCAATTCCGTTTCGGCGCCCAGGATGTCCCCGAAAAGCGCGCACCACCAATGCCCCCGTTGGAGGACTCTGAGTTCCTCGTCTGGCCAGTCGGGGCTGACCCAGACGGAATCGGATCCTCCTCGTAGTCGCCGCCCATTGATCGGGACGAGCGGGAGGCCCATGTCGGTACGTGAGGCCAAGGCGCGGAGGGCCTCGCCGGCTCCAGGAAGTGCGGCGCCCCTTCGGGCCAATTCCCCACGTCGCGCGAGCAACGCGTCAGCCAGCGCCCTCCGGACTTCCTGCGAACCGAAGTCAGGGCTTTCGATTCCGTGGGCGCGGAACGGCCATGGTGCAATTCTACCCGGCGCAAATCTGTGTTTTGGGCGCTTCGAGTCGCGCAGTCCGGCCGGCGCGCGCTGCAGCGCCGCCCGGCGCACCCCGTCGGTCACATCGCCGGCAGCGCCCCGAATTCGCCGGTCACCAGGTAGGTCATGCGCTTCGCGATGGAGACGGCGTGGTCCCCGAATCGCTCGAAGTAGCGCCCGACGAGGGTGGCGTCGACCGTCTCCTGCGCGGTCCCGTGCCACCCGGCGCCGAGCAGCACCGCGAAGGTCTCCTGGTGCAGATGGTCCAGGAGATCGTCGTCGCGGTCGATCGCGGCGGCGACCGCGAGATCCCGGGTCGTCAGCAGCGTCGTCGTCCGCCCGGCGACGCGGACGGCGGCGTCGTGCATGCGGGCGAACGTGACGTGCAATTCCGGCCCGACGGCGCGGCCGGGGAACCGGCCGCGGGCGACCTGGGCGACGTGCCGGGCCAGGTCACCCATTCGCTCCAGGGTCGCGCTCATCCGCAGCGCGCTGACGACCACGCGCAGGTCGGTCGCGACCGGTTGCTGCTGGGCGAGTAACAGGACGCACCGCTCGTCGAGGCCGGCCGCCATCGCGTCGATCGTCGCGTCGGACGCGATCACGGACTGCGCCAGGTGCAGATCGGCGGTGAAGAGCGATTCGCCCGCGCGCACCATCGCGGATTCGACCAGCCGACTCATCTCGGCCAGGTCGTCGCCGACCTGTTTCAACTCGGCGTCGAAGATTTCCCGCATCGGTTGCCTTTCGAGTGGTGGGCTGCTGGTGGTGAGTGCCGCCGGCCAACACTCTTCCCGGCCGGTCCGACCGCGGGGTGAACCCGAAGCCGCGCCGAGGTGAACACTTGGCGCCGGCCGCAGTCCGGCGCCCCGGATCCGATGGCACCGCGGTCCGCCGCCCGTACGCTGGAACCGTGGACGGACTGATCGACGGGGTACCGGTGCTCGCGGCGGGCCTGGTCGGCGTCGTCGTCGGGCTCGGCGCCGCGGTGGCGTTCCGGATGAGTGACCGCCGCCGGCTGGTCGCCACGCCCGCGCCGGGCAACCTCGACGAGGGGCTGGTCCGGGTCCTGGCGGTGCTGAGTTCGGCGGCAGTGGTGCTCGACGCCGAGGGCGAGGTCGTGCGCGCCAGTCCCCCCGCGTACGCGCTGGGCGTGGTGCGGGGCGACGCGATCGCGCACGCCGCGATTCGGGACCTGATCACGGACGTCCTGCGCGACGGCGTGATCCGCGACGAGGAGCTCGAGTTGCCCCGCGGCCCGGTCGGCCGGGGCACGGTCATGCTGTGGGTCCGGGTGGCCCAGCTGGGGCCGGACCACATCCTGGTCCTCGCCGAGGACCGGACCGAGGCCCACCGGGTCGAGGCGATTCGGCGGGACTTCGTGGCGAACGTCTCGCACGAACTGAAGACCCCGGTGGGCGCGCTGGCGCTGTTGGCCGAGACTGTCCAGGACGCGGCGGGCGACCCGGTCGCGGTGCGCCGGTTCGCCGCGCGAATGCAGGACGAGGCGCACCGGCTCTCGACGCTGGTCCAGGAGATCATCGAGCTGTCCCGGCTCCAGGTCGCGGGGGTGGTGCAGACCGCCCGGCCGGTGCCGGTGCGCGGCGTCGTGGCCGAGGCCGTCGATCGGGCCGGTATCGCGGCGCAGAACAAGGCCATTTCGATCACGGTCGGCGGTGATCTGGACGCCGCCGTCTACGGCGACCACGACCTCCTGGTCACGGCCGTGCGGAACCTGTTGGACAATGCGATCGCGTACTCCGGGCGCAACACGCGCGTCGGCGTGGGGGTGGCCTGGGGCCGGGGGCAGTCGGACCTGGTGGAGATCGCCGTCGTCGATCAGGGGATCGGCATCTCGGTCGGCGACCAGCAACGGGTCTTCGAACGGTTCTACCGGGTCGATCCGGCCCGCTCCCGGGACACCGGGGGGACCGGGCTCGGCCTGTCGATCGTCAAGCATGTCGCCGCCGATCACGGCGGCGATGTGACCATGTGGTCACAACCGGGCAAGGGGTCGACATTCACCTTGCGCATCCCGGCGGCGTCGGCGGCGGCCCTGGCTGCCGCGGACCCGGAATTCGGGCCGGCGCAGCCCGCGGCCCCCGGCGCGGATTCGGATGCACCGGAGCACTCGGACAAGGCGCCGCGGACGGTGCCGGTGAGGGAGGTGGATGCGTGACCCGCATCCTGGTGGTGGAGGACGAGGATTCGTACCGGGATCCGTTGACCTATCAGTTGCGCCGGGAGGGTTTCGACGTCGTCGAGGCCGCCACCGGCACCGAGGCGCTGGTCGCGTACGACCGGGGCGGCGCGGACCTGGTGCTGCTGGACCTGATGCTGCCCGGCTTGTCCGGGACCGAGGTCTGCCGGGAACTGCGCAGCCGCGGCGATGTGCCGGTCATCATGCTCACGGCAAAGGACTCGGAGGTGGACAAGGTCGTCGGGCTGGAGCTCGGTGCGGACGACTACGTCACCAAGCCGTACTCCTTCCGGGAGTTGCTGGCCCGGGTCCGGGCGGTGCTGCGGCGCAAGGGCGGTGCCGAGCCGGGCGCCGAGGCGCCCGAGAACGGCGCCCTGCACCTCGGGCCGGTGCGGATGGACGTCGAGCGGCACACCGTGACCGTGCACGGGCGCGTGGTCAACTTCCCGCTGAAGGAATTCGAGCTGTTGGAGTTGCTCCTGCGCAACGCGGGCCGGGTGCTGACCCGCGGGCAGTTGATCGACCGCGTGTGGGGGGTCGACTACGTGGGCGACACCAAGACGCTCGACGTCCACGTCAAGCGGATCCGGGCGAAGATCGAGCCCGAGCCGGCCAATCCGCGCTACCTGCTGACGGTGCGCGGGCTCGGGTACAAGATCACCGATCCGTAAGCCGACGACGCCGAGGTAGAGCCGTGGCGTTGCAGGACCGGCGCGTCGGGCGCACCACGGCTCTACCTCGCGCACCATGGCTCTACCTCGCGCACCGCGGCTCCACCTCGCGCACGGCGGCTCCACCTCGCGGTGGAGGCGGTGCCGCGCCGCCGGCGCGAAGAACTTGTGAACTGTTCAGCGGGCGTTCACCCGGCTGCGGCAATCGCGTCACCAGCCCTGCTTAGCGTGCATGCGTCACCGGCACTCGCCGGGGGCTGACTCGCTTCGACAGGACGGAACCCAGTGAACCTCAGCCGAATCTCTCGTGTGAGCGCTCTCGCCGCCGTCGGCGCGCTCGTGCTCGCGCTGACCGCGTGCGGCTCGGACGACCCCGTCGGGGGCGCGGGCGACAGCGACCAGAACGCCGCGGCCGGCTCCGCCACCGACCTCAGCGGTGAACTCAACGGCGTCGGAGCGACCTCCCAGGAGTCGGCGATGGAGGCCTGGCGGGCCGGCTTCCAGGCGGCCAACCCCGACGTCACGGTGAACTACGACCCGGCCGGCTCGGGGGCCGGCCGGAGCCAGTTCCTCGCCGGCGGTCCCGCGTTCGCCGGCTCCGACGCCGCCCTCAAGGATGACGAAATCGCGCAGTCCGAGCAGGTCTGCGGGGCCGACGGCGCGATCGACCTGCCGCTGTACGTCAGCCCGATCGCGGTGATCTTCAACCTCGAGGGGATCCAGGAACTCAACCTCGCCCCGGCCACGATCGCCGGCATCTTCGCCGGCACGATCAAGGCCTGGGACGCGCCGCAGATCGCCGCGGACAACCCCGGCATCTCGCTCCCGACCACAGCCATCACGCCGGTCCACCGCTTCGACGATTCCGGCACGACCCAGAACTTCACCGACTACCTGCACGCCACCGCGCCCGATGCGTGGCCGAGCGAGCCGTCGGGGAAGTGGCCGCTCAAGGGCGGCGAATCCGCCACCGGAACCTCCGGCGTCGTGCAGACCGTGACCAACGGCGTCGGCGCGATCGGTTATGCCGACGCGTCGAAGGCCGGCGACCTCGGTACCGCGAAGATCAAGGTCGGCGATGCCTGGGTGGCGCACTCGCCGGAAGGGGCCGCGGCGATCGTCGACGCCTCGCCGCGGGTGGCCGGGCGGCACGCGCACGACATCGCGGTGGCGATCGACCGTACCTCGACGAAGGCGGACACCTACCCGCTGACGCTGGTCTCGTACGAGGTGGCCTGCCTCAGCTACGCCGACGCCGCGAAGGGCGAACTCGCCAAGGCGTTCCTGTCCTATGTGGCGGGCGACGCGGCCCAGCAGGCCGCGGCGGCCGCGGCCGGGTCCGCGCCGATCTCGGCCGCGCTGCGCACGGACGTCCAGGCGGCGATCGACGCGATCAAGGTCGGCTGAGCCGTGGTGCGGGCCGCTGCGAAGCAGGCGAGCGGCGCGCCGCGGGGCGCCGGCCGTCCGGCGGCGGCCGGGCGGCCGGCGGATCGCGGCGCGGACCGTGGCTTTCGGCTGACGGCGACGACCGCGGGGGCGGTGATCCTCGCGGTCCTCGCCGCCGTCGCCGGCTTCCTCCTGGTGCGGGCGTGGCCGGCGATCACGGCCGGCGGCGCCGAGCTGCGCGAGCAGGTCTCCTGGTTCGACGCCGATTCGCTGCTGGAATTCGTCGGCCCGCTGGTCTTCGGCACGCTGCTCGTCTCGGCGCTCGCGCTGGCCCTCGCGACGCCGGTCGCCGTCGGCGTGGCGCTGTTCCTGACCTGGTATGCACCGAAGCGACCGGCCGCAATCCTGGGTTACGTCGTCGACCTCCTCGCCGCGATTCCCTCGGTGATCTACGGGCTCTGGGGCTCGCTGGTGCTGCCGCCGCTGCTGGTGCCGCTGTGGGACTGGTTGGCCGCGACGTTCGGTTGGCTCGGGCTCTTCGCCGGCCCGGCGTCGAGCACCGGGCGGGTGCTGGCCACGGTCGGTTGCGTCCTGGCGGTGATGATTCTGCCGATCATCACCGCCGTCGGGCGGGAGGTCTTTGCCCAGACGCCCCCGCTGCACACCGAGGCGGCGCTCGCCCTGGGCGCGACCCGCTGGGAGATGATCCGCATCGCGGTGCTCCCGTTCGGGCGCTCGGGGGTGGTGTCGGCGGCGATGCTCGGCCTCGGCCGGGCGCTGGGGGAGACGATGGCGGTGCTGATGATTCTTTCGCCCGGGTTCGCCTACTCATTCGCGATCCTGCAGGCCGGGCAGCAACAGACGATCGCCGCGAACATCGCCGCGCAGTTCCCGGAGGCGAACGCCGCGGGGGTGAGCACGTTGATCGCGACAGGGTTGGCCCTGTTCGCGATCACGCTGGCGGTCAACATGGGCGCCCGGGCAATCGTCGCCCGGAGCAGGGACTTCGCGGGGAGCGCGACATGAGCGCGACGCCGGAGCTGTCCGCCGGCCGGGCGGCCGCCGAGCCCGCGCCGGGCGCGGAACCCGCGGCGCCCGCGCCGGGCGCGGCG
>JAVBMU010000034.1:0-30526 GCA_031552185.1 Cellulomonadaceae bacterium
CGAGCCGGGCGAGCCGCCGGTCGTGGCCCCGCGGTCCGCGGTGCTGGCGACGTGGCGCGCGCTGCTCGACGCCGGCCGCGGCCAGGACGGCGAGCTGTTCCTCGCCGGCACGGCCCCCCGGCCCGTCGCGCGGATCTCGGCGGCCACCGCCGAGGCCGTCGGCGTCGCGGCGGGCGAGCCGCTGCGGGTGAGCACCGAGCGCGGCGAGATCGTGCTCCCGGTGGTCATCACCGACATGGTCGACCACGTGGTCTGGGTGCCGATGCGGTCGCCCGGTTCCGCGGTGCACGACACGCTCGGGGCCCGCCCCGGCGACGTCGTGTCGCTGTCCGCCGGCGCGAGCGCCGAGCCGGCGGGGAAGGGGAAGTGATGTTCGCCAGCGCCAAGCCCATCCCCGGTATTTCCGCGGACTTCACGGATGACAACGGCTGGACCTTCCTGGTCAAGGCCGTCCTGATCATCGTGTTCTTGCTGGTCAGCGTGCTGATCGCGATCTGGTTCGAGCGCAAGGTCGTGGGCCGGATGCAGGTGCGGCCCGGGCCGAACGTGCACGGGCCGTTCGGGCTGTTGCAGTCGCTCTCGGACGCGATGAAGCTCCTGCTCAAGGAGGACGTGACCGTCAAGGCGGCGGATAAGCTCGTCTACCTGCTGGCGCCGATGATCTCGGTGTTCTGCGCCCTGCTGGTCTTCGCCGTCATTCCCTTCGGTCCGAGCGTGACGATTCCGTTCACGGACTTCTCGACGCCCGCCCAGTTGACCGACTTCCCGGTCGCGGTGCTGTACATCCTGGCCTGCGCCTCGGTCGGGGTGTACGGGATCGTGCTGGGCGGCTGGTCCTCCGGCTCGACGTACCCGCTGCTCGGTTCGGTGCGCTCGACGGCGCAGGTGATCAGCTACGAACTGGCGATGGGTCTGTCGCTCGTCTCCGTGTTCGTGATGGCCGGCTCGATGTCGACGTCGGCGATCGTCGAGTCCCAGGAGTCGATCTGGTGGGTGATCCCGCTCTCGCCCGCCTTCGTGATCTACCTGATCTCGATGATCGGCGAGACGAACCGCCTGCCGTTCGACCTGCCCGAGGCGGAGGGCGAACTCGTCTCCGGCTACATGACCGAGTACTCCTCGATGAAGTTCGCCTGGTTCTTCCTCGCCGAGTACATCAACATGCTCAATGTCTCGGCGATCGCCACCACGCTGTTCTTCGGCGGCTGGCTCGCCCCCTGGCCGCTGTCCGCCATCGGGGACGGCGTACTCAACACGGGCTGGTGGCCGGTCCTGTGGTTCATCGTCAAGCTCTGGGCGTTCATGTTCGTGTTCGTCTGGGTCCGCGGCACGCTGCTGCGGCTGCGCTACGACCAGTTCATGAAGTTCGGCTGGAAGTGGCTCATCCCGTGCGCGCTCGGTTGGCTGGTCGTGCTCTCGGTGCTGCAAGGGGTGCGCCAGTTCGGCGACGTCGACCGCGCCCAGACCTTCATCGGGATCGGCGTGGTCGGCGTGGTGGTCGCGCTTGTGTTCTTCTTCTGGCCCGAACGCAAGCCGGAGACCGGACCCGAGCCGGAGCCGGCGGCGTTCGATCCCTACGCCGGGGGCTTCCCGGTGCCGCCCAAGCCCGGTCAATCGCTGCCGCCATCGCCGCGCGCGGCCAAGGTGCCCGTCGTCGTCGAGCAACGCGTCGACGCGGCGATCGGCACATCGGAGGAAAAGGAGGCCGACCGTGGCTGAGAACCCACGGGAACACGGCGAGGTCCCGGCCCCCGGTGGGGCCGCGGACTATGTGCCGCTGCGCCCGATGCCCGGCCCGGGCGTCGTCGGCGCGCTCAAGCGCGCAATCGCGCCGGCGGCGGGCTTCGGGGTGACGTTCTCCTCGTTGTTCCGCCCGACCGTGACCGAGCAGTACCCGCGCAAGAAGCATCCGACCAAACCGCGCTATCACGGCCGGCACCAGCTCAACCGGTACCCGGACGGGCTGGAGAAGTGCATCGGGTGTGAGTTGTGCGCGTGGGCCTGCCCCGCCGACGCGATCTTCGTCGAGGGCGCGGACAACGCCGACCTGCCCGACGGCGCCCGGATGGCGCCGGGCGAGCGGTACGGGCGGGTCTACCAGATCAACTATCTGCGCTGCATCTTCTGCGGGCTGTGCATCGAGGCCTGCCCGACCCGGGCGCTGACGATGACCAACGAGTACGAGCTCGCCGGGCCGACCCGGGAGGGCATGATCTACGAGAAGCAGGACCTGCTCGCCCCGATGGGCGAGGGCATGCTCGCCGCGCCGCACCCGATGGTGCCCGGCACGGCGGTGGCGAACTACTACCGGGGAGAGGTGACCGGTCCGGTGGCCGAGCAGGTGGAGTGGGTGCGCGAGCACCGACCCGAGGACCCCACGATCGAGACCGCCACGGTGGTCCCGACCGAGCAGGTGACCCGGTGACCGTCGAGACGGGCGAGACCATCCTGTTCTGGTGCGTCGCCCCCGTGATCGTGATCTCGGCCCTGATCGTGTTGTTCACCCGGCGGGCCGTGCATGCGGCCATCGCGGTGATCGCCATCATGATCAGCCTGGCCGTCCTGTATGTCGCGCAGGAGGCGCCGTTCCTCGGCGTCGTGCAGGTGGTCGTCTACACCGGCGCCGTGATGATGCTCTTCCTCTTCGTGCTGATGCTGGTCGGCGTCGACGCCTCCGATTCGCTGGTCGAGACGATCCGCGGGCAGCGGCTGATCGGCGCCCTGTTCGGGCTCGGGCTCGCGGGCGTACTGGTCGGCGTGATCGGCCGGGCCGCGTTCCCCGCGCCGGTGGGCATGGCGGCGGCGAACGAGGTCACCAACCCCGTCGCGCTCGCCCGGGTGCTGTTCGGAAAGTACGTCTTCGCCATCGAGGTGGTGGGCATCCTGCTGGTCACCGCGGCGGTCGCCGCGTTGGTGCTCACGCACCGCCGCCGGCTGCTCCCGGCCGTGCGTCAGGCCGAGCTGTCCTCGGCGAAGGTGGCCGGGCTCGCCCGCGGTGGCCGGTTGGTGCCGCTCCCGGCGCCCGGCGTCTACGCCCAGAACAATGCGATGGACACCCCGGCGCTCGACCCCTACGGCCGGCCGATCGAGGAATCGGTCTCCCGGATCCTGCGGATTCGCGGCCAGCAGCGCTCGGCGGACGACTTGCTCGACATCGAACGCGAACTGCTCGCCCTCGATTCGGCTGAGCCCGTGCACTTGCCCGCGCCGGCCGAGGGTGCGAACGACGGCGCCGGCGGCGCGCCCGCCGGCGACGATGCCGGCACCGACGGCGCGCCCGCCCGTTCCGAGGGGAGGCAGGACCGATGAGCCTGATCAACTACGCCATTCTCGCGGCGATCCTGTTCGCCCTGGGGGCGACCACCGTCGTGCTGCGCCGCAACGCGATCATCGTGTTCATGGGCATCGAACTGATGCTGAACGCGACCAACCTTGCCTTCGTGACGTTCGCCCGGATGCACGGCGATCCGACCGGGCAGGTCATCGCCTTCTTCGTGATGGTCGTCGCCGCCGCCGAGGTGGTCGTCGGGCTGGCGATCATTATCTCGATCTTCCGTACCCGTCGATCCGCCTCGGTCGACGACGTGAACCTGCTCAAGAGCTGAGGGACCGGCTGTGACGAAAGTGACCCTCGACCCCCTGGCCGCAATGCTGCACGCCCAGGACGTCGCTGCGGCGAGCCCGATCGTCCCCGGGCCGTTCCGGTTTGCCCTGGCGCTGGTCGCCCTGCCCCTGCTCGGTGCGGCGATCCTCCTGCTCGCCGGCCGGCGCAGCGACAAGTGGGGCGCCTGGTTCGGCGTCGTGATGTCGGGCGCCGCGTTCGGCGTCGGCCTCTGGATTTTCCTCCACATGCTTTCGCTGCCCGCCGACGAGCGGGTGGTCGACTACAACCCCGCGACGTGGCTCGCGGCCGGCGGACTCGACGTCCCGCTCGGGATGCGGGTGGACCCGCTGTCGATGACGTTCGTCCTGCTGGTGACGTTCGTCGGCACGCTGATTCACATCTACGCCGTCGCCTACATGGCGCACGACCGGGACCGTCGGCGCTTCTTCGCGTACCTCAACCTGTTCGTCGGGGCGATGCTGCTGCTTGTTCTCGCCGACTCCTACCTGCTGCTCTTCGTCGGCTGGGAGGGCGTGGGCCTGGCGTCGTACCTGCTGATCGGGTTCTGGAACCACAACCTGGACTACGCCGTCGCCGCCAAGAAGGCGTTCGTCATGAACCGGGTGGGTGACCTGGGCATGATCGTCGCCCTGATGGTGATGTTCTGGTCCTTCCACGCGGTGGACTTCGCAGGCGTCTTCGCGGCTGCCCCGCACGCGAGCACCGGGACGTTGACTCTGATCGGGCTGGCGCTGCTGGTGGCCGCCTGCGGCAAGTCGGCGCAGTTCCCGCTGCAGGCCTGGCTCGGCGATGCGATGGCCGGCCCGACGCCGGTCTCGGCGCTCATTCACGCGGCCACCATGGTGACGGCCGGCGTTTACCTGATCGTGCGGTCCGGCGCCATCTTCATCGGGGCACCGGACGCGCAACTGGTCGTCGTCGTCGTCGGTGCGATCACGCTGCTGTTCGGGGCGATCGTCGGCTGCGCGAAGGACGACATCAAGAAGACCCTCGCGGCGTCGACCATGTCCCAGATCGGCTACATGATTCTCGCCGCGGGCCTCGGCCCGATCGGCTGGGCTTTCGCGATCTTCCACCTGGTCAACCACGGCTTCTTCAAGGCCGGGATGTTCCTCGGGGCCGGTTCCGTGATGCACGGGATGGGCGACGACGTGAACATGCGCCGGTTCGGCGCGCTGGCGACCTCGATGAAGGTCACCTGGGTCACCTTCATGATGGGTTGGCTCGCGATCCTCGGGATTCCGCCGCTGTCCGGGTTCTGGAGCAAGGACAAGATCATCGAGGCCGCCTTCGTGCCGCAGGACGGGCAGACGTGGCGCGCCTGGGTCTTCGGCCTCGCGGCGCTGATCGGCGCCGGGATCACCGCGTTCTACATGTCCCGGCTGTTCTTCATGACGTTCCACGGCGAACGGCGCTGGAACGACGGCAGCGGCGCGGCGGAGGGCACCGGACCGCAGGACGGCCCGGTGCGCCACCCGCACGAGTCGCCGCGCCTGATGACCTGGCCGATGATCATCCTGGCCGTCGGGTCGGTGGCATTGGGCGGCCTGCTGTCGATCGGCTCCGGCTTCGTGGACTGGCTGACGCCGGTGACGGGGCACGCCGAGCACGGCGAGCCCGTGCTGAACGCCTATGTCCTGATGGGGCTGACCCTGGTGCTCGTGCTGGTCGGCGCGTACTACGCGTGGCTGCAGTACGCGCGGGCGCAGGTTCCCGTCGTCGTCCCGCGCGGTTCGGTCGCCACTCGCGCGGCCCGCAAGGACCTGTACCAGGACGCGGTCAACGAGGCCGTGTTCATGCGTCCCGGCCAGTACCTGACCCGCTCGCTGGTCTTCGGCGACCGGCGAGCCGTCGACGGCGGCTGGATGGGCCTGGCCGGGCTCATCGGCCGGATCGGCGAGGCATTGCGGGGTTGGCAGAACGGGTTCGTCCGGTCGTATGCCGCCACGATGCTCGGCGGGATCGTCGTCATTGTGGCGATCGTATGGGCCGTGTTCGCGAACCGGGCAAGCTGAGAGAGGCTCGATGATGACCGACTTTCCCTGGCTCACCATCCTCATCGCGTGGCCCCTCGTCGGCGCCGGCGCGGTGTGGCTGACGGCCCTCGCGCAACCGCGCGTGACCTCGGCCGGCCTCGTGCGGCGGCTCGCCCTGGGCGTCTCGCTGGTTGAGGTCGCCCTGCTGGTGGCCACATTCCTCGCCTTCGATCGGGGCACGGCGGCCGACTACCAGCTGGCCGAGACCTATCACTGGATCCCGCAGTTCGGCGTGAGCTACGCCGTCGGGGTAGACGGCGTCGCGCTCGCGCTGATCGCGATGTCCGTGGTCCTGGTCCCGCTGGTGATCCTGGCGGCGTGGCGCGAGCAGGACGGCGACGCCGCCAAGCTGCGCAATTACCTGGGCCTCGTGCTGGTGCTCGAGATGTTCATGGTCGCCGTCTTCGCCGCCCGGGACGTGTTCTTGTTCTACGTCCTGTTCGAGGCGATGTTGGTGCCGGTCTACTTCATGATCGGCGCCTTCGGCGGCGGCGCGCAGCGGCGCTACGCGGCGATGAAGTTCCTGCTGTTCTCGCTGGCCGGCGGCCTGGTGATGCTCGCCGCCGTGATCACCCTGTACGTGCAGGGGCCGGGCGGGGCGGAGGGCTTCCGGACCGATGTGCTGGTCCAGTACCTCGCCGACAACCCGATGAGCACCACGACCGAGCGGCTGCTGTTCGCCGGCTTCTTCCTCGCCTTCGCGGTGAAGGCGCCGATGTTCCCGGTGCACACCTGGCTGCCCGACGCCGCGGAGCATGCCCCCGCGGGCACCTCGACGCTGCTGGTGGGCGTGCTGGACAAGGTCGGCACCTTCGGGATGCTGACCCTGTGCCTGCCGTTGTTCCCGACGGCGAGCAAGTGGGCGGCCCCGGTGGTGATCGTGCTGGCCGTGGTCTCCGTGGTCTACGGCGCGCTGATGGCCATCGGCCAGAGCAACATCATGCGGCTGATCGCCTACACCTCGGTGTCCCACTTCGGCTTCATCGTGCTCGGGATCTTCGCCTTCACCACGCTGTCGATCTCCGGCTCGTCGTTCTACATGGTCAACCACGGCCTGTCGACCGGCGCGCTGTTCCTGCTGGCCGGGTTCCTGATCGCCCGGCATCCGGAGCGTTCGGCCGAGGTGGGCGCCTACGGCGGCCTACAGAAGGTGACGCCGATTCTCGCGGGCACCTTCCTGGTGGCCGGCCTCTCGGCGCTGTCGCTGCCCGGCCTGTCCCCGTTCGTCAGCGAGATCATGGTGTTGATCGGCTCATTCGCGACCAACCATGCCGCAGCCGTGATCGCCTCGATCGGCGTCGTGCTCGCCGCGCTGTACATTCTCCTGACCTACCAGCGGGTGTTCACCGGGCCCACGCGGGAGGGCCTGGGCGCTCTGCCCGACCTGAACGGGCGCGAGCGCTGGGTGGTCGGCCCGCTGATCGCCCTGCTGCTGGTCCTCGGGTTCATTCCGGGACCGGCCGTCGATCTCGTGACTGACCCTGCTGGGGCAACCATGACGACGATCGGTGCGGCGGACCCGGCCCCGGCCGACCTCGCCGAGGCCCCGTCCGGCAACGCCGCCGACTCCACCGATGGGAGCAACTCATGACAGCGCCGACGATCCAGTGGGCCTACCTCGTTCCGATCATCGTGGTGCTCGGGGCCGGGGTGGTAGGCGTGCTCGTGGAGGCGTTCGTCCCCGCCGCCCGGCGGCGGCAGGTGCACCTGCCGCTGGCGCTCGGCGCCACGGCGGCCGCGCTCGGCTGCATCGTGTGGCTGTGGAACAAGCCCGAGGTGCACGCGCTCACGGCGGTTGCCCGGGGGACGACGAGTGACGGGGGACCGACGTTTATCGAGGCGCCCTTCTGGCGTGGCGCCTCGCTGGTCTCGGGGGCGCTGGTCGCCGATCCGTTCGGGCTCGCCGTGCAGGCCGTCGTCGTGGTGCTCGCCTTCCTCGGCATCCTCGTGATCGCGGACCGGACCGCCGGCCAGGACGCCTTCGCGCCCACCGCGGCGGCGGTGCCCGGGTCGGCCTACGAGGAACTGGCCCGTCGGCACGGCCTGGTCCAGACCGAGGTCTTCCCGCTGGTGCTCTTCGCCACCGGCGGCATGATGCTCTTCCCGGCGACGTCGAACCTGCTGGTGATGTTCATCGCCCTCGAGGTGCTCTCGCTGCCGTTGTATGTGCTGTCCGCGATGGCGCGGCGGCGGCGGCTGCTGTCCCAGGAGGCGGGCTTCAAGTATTTCGTGCTCGGCGCCTTCTCCTCGGCACTCTTCGCGTTCGGCATCGCGCTGGTGTACGGCTACGCCGGTTCGGTAGACCTGGCGCCGATCTTCCTCGCGATCATGGACAACGGCACTGGCGTGACCGGCCTGGACGCGTCCCTCACGCCGGTCCTGATCGCCGGACTGATCCTGATCCTGGTCGGGCTCCTCTTCAAGGTTGGCGCCGCGCCGTTCCACATGTGGACGCCCGACGTTTACCAGGGCTCCCCGACGCCGGTCACCGCCTTCATGGCAGCCTGCACCAAGGCGGCCGCCTTCGGCGCCCTGCTGCGGGTGCTGTACCTGGTGACCATCCCGATGACGGAGTCGGTGCGGGACACCGTCAACGTCGCCCTGTGGATCGTCGCCATTCTGACGATGATCGTCGGCACGGTCGTCGCCGTCGCACAGACCGACATCAAGCGCATGCTGGCCTACTCGTCGATCGCGCACGCCGGCTTCATTCTGGTCGGCATCATCGGCTTCGCGCCCGGCGGGTTCATCGAGGGCCTGCTCCAGGCGGCGCAGACCGGCGGCGACGCGGCAAGCGTGCTCGACTCCGTCGCGGACGCCATGCATGCGCCCATGCAGGCGACGGTCTTCTACCTCGCGGCCTACGGGTTGGCGACGCTCGGCGCCTTCGCCGTCGTCACCTTGGTGCGCCAGACGGCGCCCAGGCGCGCCGCCGCGGCGGACCGGTCGGCAGCGCTGGTTGCGGCCGGCGTGGCGGGCAGCGGCTCGCTGCCCGTTGCCGGCGCCGTCGGCGCCCAGGTGGCCGACGCCGAGGCCGCCCACCCGGCGCTTGCCGACGACGGTTCGCCCGGTGCCGACGGCCCGGGTGCCGACGGCCCGGGTGCCGACGGCTCGGGTGCCGACGGCCCGGCCGACAACGCCGACGGCGACTCGGCCCCGGCGGTGTTCCTCGGCGAGGCGACCCACCTCACCGAGTGGACCGGGCTCGGCCGGCGCAGCCCGTGGCTCGCGGCCGCGTTCACGCTCTTCCTGCTGTCGATGGCCGGGATCCCGCTCACGGCCGGCTTCATCGCCAAGTTCGCCGCGTTCTCCGCAGCGATTGCCGGGGGCGTGTGGGTGCTCGCCGTGGTCGGTGTGGCCGCGTCGGCGATTGCGGTGTTCTTCTACGCGCGGATCATCGTGCTGATGTTCTTCACCGCTCCGGTGCCCGGCGCCCGCGTCGCCATCGCGCCGTCGCGGGGTCTCACCGTGGCAGCGATCGCGCTGTGCGCGCTCGGGGTGCTCGTGCTCGGCATCCTGCCGTCCTGGTTCCTGGGCTTCGCCGGGCACGCGGCGTTCCTCACCCCGTGACCGCCGTCCCACCCGCCCCGGCCTTCGCGGTTGCGCTGCCCGACGGCCCGCTTGCGGCCGCCGTCGGGCCGCGGCTCGGCCGGGTCGAGGACATGCTCGGCGACGCCGTGGCGCACGCCGAGGCGTTGGTGGACGAGGCGCTGCGCCACCTCCTGCGGGCCGGTGGCAAGCGGCTGCGGCCCATGCTCACGTTGCTGTGCGCCGAACTCGGCGACGGCGACCGCCCGGAGGTGCTCGACGCGGCGGTCGCCGTCGAACTGACCCACCTGGCGTCGCTCTACCACGACGACGTCATGGACTCCGCCACCGTGCGCCGGGGCGCGCCGTCCGCCCAGGAGGTGTGGGGCAATACCGTCGCGATCCTGGTCGGCGATGTGCTGTTCGCCCGGGCCGCCGCGACGGTTTCCCGGCTCGGGCCGCAGGCCGTGTTGATCCAGGCCGTGACCTTCGAGCGGTTGTGCATGGGTCAGTTGCACGAGACCACAGGTCCCGGCCCGGATCAGGACCCGATCGAGCACTACCTCGGCGTCCTCGCCGACAAGACGGCGTCGCTGCTCGCGACCTCCGCCCGCTACGGGGCGCTGTTCGCCGGCTGCCCGCCGGACGTGGTCGAGGCCGTCGCCGCCTACGGGGAGAAGCTCGGCGTCGCGTTCCAACTCGCGGACGACGTGCTGGACCTCGCCTCGACCGCGGACGAATCCGGCAAGATTCCCGGCACCGACCTTCGGGAGCAGGTCCCCACCATGCCGGTGCTGCTGCTGCGCGCGCGGGTCGCCGACGGCACCGCCGACGCGGCCGACCACGCCCTGCTCGACCTGCTCGAGGGTGACCTGTCCGCCGACGATGACCTCGCCCGGGCGGTCGCCGCATTGCGCTCCCACGAGGTCCTCGCCCAGACCCGGGCCCGTGCCGTCGTTTGGGCGAACGCCGCCGTCGACGAACTGGCTCCCCTCCCGGACGGCCCCGTCCGCGAGGCCCTGTCCGCCTTCGCCCGGGCTCTCGCCGACCGCGCCCGCTGAGCCGCCCGCCGCGCCCGGCGAGCCATCCCCGCCCGCCGTGCCCGGCGGCCACCCCCGCAGCGACCGCGCCGAGTCGGGCCGTCGCCGCGGCGCCGATCGGGACGGTTGCCGGGAGTCGGACTGCGACGTCCGGTTCGCCTGGGTTGCCCGGTATGGTAAGGGCAAGCGGGGGCGCGGGGGAACGAGGGGGAGGTAGGGGCGGGTGGCTACCGGATGGTTGCGGGGGCGCAAGGCCACGATCGGCTCGGTGGGGACGGTGGCCGTCTTCTCGACGGCGATGGTCGGCCTGGCGATCGCCTACCAGGGGCAACCGACGGCCGACGTGGACCTCAACGACTCCGGCGTCTGGGTGACGAAGGCCGACAGCGGCCTGATCGGTCGCTTCAATGCCGCGGCGCGGACGCTGGACGGCACCCTGCTCGCCGGCGGCTCGGACTTCGATGTGCATCAGGACGCGGACAAGGTGCTGGTCACCAACGTCGGTGACGCGACGGCGCAGCCGATCGACGTCGCGCGGCTCGACCTGGGCGCGGCGGTGGCCCTGCCGAGTCAGGCCGTGGTCGCCACGGGCGCGGCCACGGCGGCGATCCTGGACCGGGACAAGGGCCGGCTGTGGGTGATTCCCTTTACGGCGGCCCAGTCCTTCGACCCGGATGAGGTCGAGCCCGTCGCGTCGGGGTTGAAATCGGGCGCAGTCACGGTCGCCCGCGACGGCACGGTGTTCGCGGCCGCCCCGCGCCTCGGGCGGCTGTTCACCGTCGCGACGTCGGACCTGGGCGCGCCCGGCAAGGTCACGGATTCGAACCTCGGTGTCGCGGTCGACGCCGAGGTGGCGATCACCGCCGTCGGCTCGGCGCCGGTGGTGCTCGATCGCAGCGCGTCGACCCTGATCCTGCCCGGCGGCAAGCGGCTGCGGCATCCGGCGGGCCTCGATCTGGACGAGGCGGTGCTGCAGCAGCCGTCCCGGCGCGCAGGCAGCGTGGTGCTGGCGACGCCGGAGGCGCTGGTCAGCCAGCCGCTTGGCGGCGGCGCAGCGCGGCAGCAGCCGGCCACCGGCCGGCCGGCGGCGCCGGTCCAACTCGACGGCTGCACCTTCGGCGCCTGGTCGGGCTCCGGGCACGTGATCCGGGACTGCCCGGGCACCGACGACGACGTCGAACGCCGGCTGGATGCGGACGCGTCGGCGCGCCTCGCCTACCGGGTCAACCGGCACTCCATCGTCCTGAACGACCTGGCCTCCGGCGCGATCTGGATGGCGGCGGACACCTTCCAGCTCGTGCACCAGTGGAAGAACAAGATTCCCCAGGACGTCTCCGGCAGCCGCACCGACGCGGAGGAGACGACGCCGCAGGAGGACCTCGGCTACGTCGCCGACCGGACCAAGCCGAACCGACCGCCCATCGGCAAGGCCGACACGTTCGGCGTGCGGCCCGGCCGCACCACGATCCTGCCGGTGCTGGCCAACGACCACGACCCGGACGGCGACGTCATCATCGCCAGGACCAACGAGACCACGCTCAGCAACGGGGTGATCCAGCCGATTCTCGGTGGCGAGGCGTTGCAGGCGGTCGTGCCCGCGAAGGCCACCGGCACGGCGACGTTCACGTACACCGTCAACGACGGCCGGGGCGGGTTCGACGCCGCGACGGTGACGCTCGCGGTGCACCCGATGAGCGAGAACAACAAGCCCGAACAGACGCGGGTGCCCACGATGACCGTCAAGCACGGCGGGCAGGCGGCGACGAAGGTCCTGCAGTACTTCCGGGACCCGGACGGGGACGACCTGTTCCTGGTCGGCGCGGCCTCGGCCGCGCCCGACGACGTCGTGCGGTTCCATGCGGACGGGACCGTCGAGTTCCGCGACGGCGGTTCCTCGACCGGCCGTCGGATCATCGACCTGACGGTCTCGGACGGCACCGCGGTGACCGAGGGTCGGCTCGCGGTGCTGGTCTCGGGGCAGGAGCGGCTCGCGCCGATCGCGGTCAACGATCACCGCACGGCGCTGGTCGACCAGCCGATCACCGTCAAGCCGCTCCTGAACGATCTGTCCCCGGACGGCGGCGACCTGCGGCTGGCCCGGGTCAGCCCGCGGGCGACGACGACGATCACCCCGAATTACGAGTTGGGCACGTTCGGCTTCGTGGCGACCCGGCCGGGCTCCTACGACGTCGAGTACACGGTCGCCGTCGGACCGAACGAGGGGCGGGGCCTGGTCCGGATCGACGTGGTGAAGCCGCCGGGCGGCGCGGAGGCGCCCATCGTCGTCGCCGACACCGCGCTGCTGCCCGCCGGCGGCAGCGTGCTGGTCGATGTCCTCGGGAACGACTCGGACCCGACAGGCGGGGTCCTCGTGGTGCAGACGGTCCAGGACGTGGACGGTTCGCGGCTCGGGGTCGCGCTGCTCGGCCACGCCACACTCCGGATCACCGAGGTGCAGCGGCTGACCGCGACGACGGTCTTCACCTATACCGTGTCCAACGGACACGGCTCGGCCACCGGCGAGGTGCGCGTGGTGCCGGTCGGCTCCCCGGACCGGCTGCGACCGCCGAAGGCGGTCGCCGACGAGGCGACTGTGCACATCGGGGACATCGTTGACATCCCCGTCCGCAGCAACGACACCCATCCCGACGGGCTGGACATCTTCCTCGACGACGACCTCGCCGAGGACGCCGATCCGGCGTTGGGGGAGGCGTTCGTCTCGGCCGGCAACGTCCGGTTCCGGGCCGGCGATCGGCCCGGCACCGCGTACGCGACCTATCGGATCCACGACAAGAACGGGCAGGAGGACTCCGCCCAGATCACGATCCACATCCGGGGCAACCCGACCAACGAGGCGCCCCGCCCCGTGGACGTCTTCGCCCGGGTCCTGGCCGGCAATACCGTCCGGATCCCGATCCCGCTGCACGGCATCGATCCGGACGGCGATTCCGTCCGCCTGACCGGCATTGTGACCGCCCCGAAGCAGGGCATCCCGACGATCGACGGCGACGCGATCAGCTACCGGGCGTCGGACGCGGGGCGGGGCCTGGACGTGTTCGGCTACGCGGTCGCGGACCAGCGCGGCCTGGTGGCGACCGGGACCGTCCGCGTCGGGATCGCGCCGGCCGCGGGCGGCAACCAGGCCCCGGTGGCGCAGGACGACGTGCTCAAGGCCCGCCCCGGGCGGCGGGTCGCCGTGGCCGTGATGACGAACGACGCGGATCCCGACGGGGACAAGATCGCCCTGGTGAAGTCGCTGCTCGACCCCGGCCGCTCCGGCCTGAGGCCCTGGCTCGAGGGCGACCGCGTGGTGGTCACCACGCCGCGGGCGACCGGCAGCTCGACCGTCTTCTACGGGATCGAGGACGTGCACGGCGCAACCGGGCACGCCGCGCTGACCATCGACGTCGACCCGACGGCGCCGCTCGAGCGGCCGATCGCCCGGGACGACCTCATCCAGCCCGAGGAGGTGGTCGGCAAGACCGCGGTGACCGTCGACGTCCTGGCCAACGACGACGACCCGGACGGGATGGCCTCGGACCTGGCGGTCAGCTCCGATGCCCCCGGCGTGACGGTATTGCGCGGCGGCGCGCTGTCCGTCCGGCTCCGGCCGACCGCCCAGGTGCTGACCTACCGGGTGACGGACATCGACGGACTCTCGGCCCAGGCCGTCGTCCGGGTACCCGGGCTGCGCGGGCTACGGCCCGCGCTGCGCCCGGACCTGCCCACCCTCCGGGTGGTGCAGGGCCGGCCGCTGACGATCGATCTGGGCCTGTACGTCGTCGTGCGGGAGGGCCGAACGCCGCGCCTGACCGACGAGGCAAAGGTCACCGCGGTGCAAGGGACGCGGGAGGTCGCCAGCCCGACGACGATCGTCTACACCTCGCTCACCGACTATGTCGGCCGGGCCGGGGTCACCTTCGAGGTCACGGACGGTACGTCGCCGACCGACCCGAAGGGACACAAGGCCACGCTGACCATTCCCATCCAGGTCCAACCCCGCGACAATCAGGCGCCCCGGCTGACGTCCGCGACCGTCCGGGTGGCCGCGGGGGAGACCGCGACGGTCGCTCTCGACCGGTTGGCCACGGATCCCGACGGTGACCCGTTGGCCTTCCACGCCCGGCCGGCCAAGGGCGTCACCAGCACGATCACCGGCGCCGTCCTCACCATCCAGGCCGAAGCCGACGCGAAGGGCCGGATCGTCGCCATTCCGATCGGCGTCTCGGACCGCAAGCACGCGCCCGTCGAGGGCACCGTCACCGCGATCGTCGTCGCCTCGACCCGGCACCTGGCCCGGGCGGTCGATGACGTCGTGCCGAACGCCCACCAGGGCGACTCGGTGTCCGTCGACGTGACGGCGAACGACGTGAATCCGTTCCCGGGCACGCCGCTGCAGGTCGTCGGCACGCCGGCGATCGAGACCGGCCGCGGCGCCCAGCCGCTGGTCCGGGACAACCACGTCGTGGTCACCCCGGCGAAGGACTTCCACGGCGTGCTGGTGGTGCGATATACCATCCAGGACAAGACCCGGGACCCGGACCGCCGGGTCGACGGTCGGCTCCGGGTCACGGTGCTCGGCCGGCCGGACGCGCCCGCGATGCCCGTGGTAGAGCAGGTTCGGTCGCACACCGTCGTGTTGAGCTGGGACCCGCCGGCCGATAACGGAACCCGGATCACGGGCTATCGGGTGACCGACTCGCGCGGCGGTGTGCGCGCTTGTGCCGCCACCACCTGCACCGTGTCGGGGCTGGCCAACAACGTCGAGTACACGTTCGTGGTGGCCGCGGGGAACGGCGTCGGCTGGTCGGACGTCTCCCGACCATCGGCGGTCGCCCGGCCCGACGAGCGGCCGGATCCGCCCGCGGCGCCGGAACTCGACTTCGGGGCCGGCTCGCTCACCGTCAGCTGGACGAACGCGTCGTACCGCGACCGGTCGCCGATCGAATGCGTGGATCTGGAAATCTCGCCCGCGCCGCCGGCCGGCGGGTATCGGACCTGCGTCCCCGGAACGAAGTTGGTCTGGACCGGCCTCGAGAACGGCACCGGATACCGCGTGCACCTGCGCGCCAAGAACGCCGCCCCCACGCTGTCCGACTTCGGCGACTGGTCCGCGGTCGAGACGCCGGCCGGCCCGCCGGACGTGCCCCGCCCGCCCCAGGTGGTCCGCACGGCACTCGGCGAGTCGACCCAGATCCGGGTGGCCTGGGGGGCGCCCGCGGACCACGGCGGTCCGATCACCGGGTACACCATCCAGGCGGTGCGCGCCGGCGTCGTGGTCGATACCGCCACCGAGCCGGGCAGTTCGCGCGCGACCGTGATGGCGGTGCCGGCGGACACCGCCGACTACCGATTCCGGGTCCGGGCGCACAACAAGGCCACGGCGAAGTTCGGCGAGACGGAGTTCAGCGGGCTGTCGGCCCCGCTGCGCGCCTTCGCCGCGCCGTCGGCGGTGACCGACCTGGTGGCGTCGGCCACCGGCGTCTCCGGCCAGGTCAAGGTGAGCTTCACCCCGGCGACGGCCGCGGGCGTCTCGAGCCGGGAATTGTCGTACCAGTACGACGCCGGAGCGGGTTGGCGGAAGCTGACCGGGCACTCGATCGACGGCCTGGCGAACGGCTCGGAGTACCGGATCTCGATCCGGGCGGTCGCCTCGGTGGCCGGCAGCGTCGAGGCCGGGCCGGCCGCGCGGTCCGCGCGGGTCTCGCCGTACGGCCCGCCGAACGCGCCGCGCGTGTCCGCCCAGAACGCCCCGGCCGGCCAGACCACAACCACGGTGAGCTGGGCGGATCCCGGCAGCGCGGGCCGCCCGTACCACGTCGAGATCCGGCTCGACGCCGGCGGCTGGGAGTCTGTCCCGAACTCCGGCTCGCGCACGGTCGGGTCCGGCTACAACGAGGCGCACACCCTCTGCGCCCGGACGGTCACCGCGGCGGCGACCAGCGCGCCGGCCTGCGCCACCGGCCGCACCGGCGCGCGGCCGGCGCCGACGCTGCGGACCTCGAAGGGCGGCTCGGCGGTCGGTCAACCGGACTGCACCCATGCCTCGTGCGCCTACTTGCACCTGGAGATCCGCAACGAGCCCGCCCACACGACCTTCCGGGTCCAGTGTCATGGGAACGATCGGACCCCGAGCCAGTTCTCGCCCGAGGGCGGCGGCTGGTCGTCGTCGTACCCGGGCGGCCTCCTGCGCACGGACGGCGAGGGCAGCTTCTCCGGCGATCTGTCCTGCTACTTCGGCAAGCCGGGCCGCACCGCTTGGGTCGTCACCGATCGCTGGGGCGCGACGACCAGGCAGGTGTGGTGACCGAGCCCGACCAGCCCATGACCGCAACGCATCAGGAACAGGAACCGCGAATGACCACGATGACCCCCGACCAGGCCGCCTGGTTCGCCCAGACGTTCGACCGGTTGGTCGGCAACGTCGGGCAGGCGGTGCTGGGCAAGCCCGACGCCGTCCGGCTCGCCCTGACCTGCATGCTCGCCGGGGGGCATCTGCTGCTGGAGGACGCTCCGGGGACCGGGAAGACCTCGCTGGCGCGGGCCCTCGCGGCGAGCGTCAAGGGCAGCCAGAACCGGATCCAGTTCACCCCGGACCTGCTGCCCTCGGACGTCACGGGCGTGACGATCTTCGACCAGACCAAGGGCGCGTTCGAGTTCCATCCGGGCCCGATCTTCGCCTCGATCGTCCTGGCCGACGAGATCAACCGGGCCTCGCCGAAGACCCAGTCGGCGCTGCTGGAGGTGATGGAGGAGGGCCAGGTCACGGTGGACGGCGTCCGGCACGACGTCGGCCTGCCCTTCATGGTGATCGCCACCCAGAATCCGATCGAGCAGGCCGGCACCTACCGGCTGCCCGAGGCGCAACTCGACCGGTTCCTGATGAAGACGTCGATCGGCTACCCGGATCACGAGGCCACCGTCTCGATCCTGGCCGACTCCTCGATCCGCGACCGCAGCCGCGATCTGCAGCCGATCATCACCGGGCAGGCGGTCCTCGAGATGACCGACCTGGGCGGACGCGTGCATGCGGAGCCGGCGGTGCTGGACTACGTCTCGCGCCTGGTGGCCGAGACGCGAATCGCGCCGGGGGTACGGCTCGGGGTCTCCGTCCGGGGAGCGCTCGCGATGGTGCGCTGCACCAAGGTCTGGGCGGCGGCGCACGGGCGCAATTTCGTCCTGCCCGACGACGTGAAGGACCTCGCCCCGGCGGTCTGGGGCCACCGCTTTGTGCTCGACCCCGAGGCGGAATTCGCGGGCGCCACCGCGGCCGCCGTCGTCGCCCGGGTGCTCGGCGAGGTGGCCCCGCCCCAGGAACGACGGACGGCCTAGGGCCCATGGCTGCGCAGACGATCACGCAGGTCGCCGGCGCGGTGCGCCGGCGCACCGGGCCGGCGCTCGCGGTGGTGAGCTCGTTCGGCTGGGCGGTGATCGGTGCCGCCGCGGCGGCCTGGTGGGCGGGCCTCGCGGGCGGCTGGGTGGAGGCCGCCGTCGTCGCGGGGCTGCTCACCGTCGTCCTGACGGCCGCGGTCGGCTTCGTCCTGGGGCGGCTGCGGTACCGCGTGACGGTCGACCTCGCCCAGGCGCGGGTGACGGTCGGTGACCGCGCGGTGGGGCGCCTGGACGTGCGCAACGAGACCTCGCGCGCCCTGCTGCCCTCGGTGCTGGAACTCGTGGTGGGCACCGGCGTCGCGACCCTGCCGGTGCCGCGGCTGGCGCCGGGCGCCGGCACCGACGAGATCTTCAGCATCCCGACGCAGCGCCGGGCCGTGATCCCGGTCGGGCCGGTCCGGTCGGTGCGCGCCGATCCCTTCGGGCTGATGCGGCGCCACGTGGAGTGGGCGGGCGTGCAGGAGCTCTTCGTCCATCCCCGCACGCTGCACCTCGGCGGCTCCTCGGCCGGCTTCCGGCCGGACCTGGAGGGCAAGGCCACCCGAGACATCTCGACGTCCGACGTCGCGTTCCACGCCCTGCGGGAGTACGTCCCCGGGGACGACCGGCGGCACATTCATTGGAAGACGACGGCCCGGACCGGGCGGTTGATGGTGCGCCAGTTCGAGGAGACCCGCCGGTCTCACCTCGCCGTCATCCTGTCGACCCGGCTCGAGGACTACGCCGACCCGGCGGAATTCGAGTTGGCCGTCAGCGCGTGCGGTTCGCTCGGGCTGCAGGCGCTCCGGGAGGATCGCGGCCTGACCGTGCTCGTCCAGGGTGGCACCCTGCGCGGCACTCACCGCACCCGCCTGCTCGACGACCTGTCCCGGGTCGAGTTGCAGCCGAGCCGGGTCGGCCTGGCCGACCTCGCGCGGGCCGCGGGCCAGGCCATTGCCGACGTCTCGGTCGTCGCGCTCGTCTGTGGCAGCACGGTCGGCCCGACCGCGCTGCGGTCGGCCTCCGCCGGGTTGCCCGTGACCGTGCGGGCGCTGGCCGTCCGGTGCTGCCCCGGCGCGCCGGCCGGGCGGCGGGCGGTTGCGGAACTCGAGATCCTGACCATCGGCGAACTCGGCGAGTTCGCGGCCGCGCTCCGGAGGTTGGGTGACTGATGGCCGAGCCGACGTCCACGGGAACCGGCCGCACGGGCACCGTGCCGATCGCGTTGCCCGGCTGGGATCGCCTCGTTGCGGCGCCGGCGCGGGTCGGACCGGACCCGACCCGAGCGCGCAGCCCGCGCGGGGCGCTCGACGCGGCCGCCCTCGCCGCCATGATTGCCGTCCTGGGCCTGGGTTGGGCCCCGGTCTGGGGTTCGAACCAGTATCTGCGGCCGACCCTGCTCGCCTTGGTGACCGGCCTGGCCGTCGCCTGGCTCGGCGCCCGGTTCCGGTGGCGCGCCATCAGTGTCCTGGCGGCGACGATCGTCGCCTACGCGCTGATCGGGGGACCGGCGGCCGCCGGGCAGGCGGCGGGCGCCGGGTTTGTCCCGACGGCGTCGTCGTTGCGGATTCTCGCCCGCGGTGCGGTGACGGGCTGGAAGCAAATCGTCACCACGGTGCCGCCGATGCACGCCTTCCCGGAGTTGGCGGTCGTGCCGTTCCTGGCGACGCTCCTGACCGCCGTGATCGCCGGCACGATTGCGTGGCGGTCCCGGACCGCCGCGTGGGCGCTGGCGCCGATCGCGGCGTACTTCGTCGCCGTCGCGCTCCTCGGCACCGCCGTGGCGGAGCGGCCGGTCCTCCAGGGCATCGTCGTCGGCGTCGTCGGCCTGGCCTGGGCCGGCGGGCGCCCGACGAGGGCCCGCCGGCCGGGCGTCCGTTCCCCCGCCTCCCCCGCCGCGACCGCGGCCATGCGCCGGTTGCGCACGCGGCGGCTCGCAATCGGGGCCGGCATGCTCGCCGTCGGCGCGGTCCTGGCCGGCGGGCTGGCCCCCGGCCTGGTCGCGGTGCCGCGCACCGCGCTGCGGGATGTCGTTGCCCCGCCCCTCGACCTGCAGGACCTCACCAGCCCGCTGGCGGAGTTCCGCGCACTGAAGAAGAACCGGGCCCAGGAGACGCTCTTCACCGTGACAGGCCTGCCCGCCGGGGCACGCGTGCGGCTGGCTGCCGTGGACGCCTATGACGGCGAGGTCTACAACGTCGGCACCCCCACCCAGGGCGGCGGCAGCTACGTCCGGGTCGGCACCGAGATCCGGTCCCGCGCCCGCGGCACCCACGCGGCGGTCGGGATCACCGTCGGGACCTACGACGGCGTGTGGATCCCGACCGTCGGGGACCTCACGGGGATCGACTGGGGCGGACCCCGCGCGGGGGAACTGACCGGCGCCACGTACTACGACGCCACCACCCGCAGCGCGCTGACCACCGCGGGCCTGCGCCCGGGCGACCGCTACCGGCTTGCCGTGGTGACGAACCCGACCCCCACCGATGCCCAGCTCCGGGCGGCCGAGCCCGCCCGCGCCGTCGTGCCGCGGGTCTCGCCGGACCAGCTCCCGGCGACGCTGGCCGGCAAGATGACGCAGTTCATGGGGGAGACGACGGAACCGGCGGAGCGGCTGTTCCTGCTCCGGGACGGGCTGCGCGCCTCCGGTCTGCTCTCCAGCGGCCTGGCGGATCAACAGCCGTCGCTGCCCGGACACTCCACCTGGCGGATCAACAAGCTGCTCGGCGAGAAACGCATGGTGGGCGACGACGAACAATTCGCCGTCGCGCTCGCCCTGATGGCGAACCGGGCCGGGATCCCGGCCCGGGTCGTGATGGGGTTCTATCCGAGCCCGGGCCGCGCCGGCCCGCCGGCGCGCCCGTGCGAGGTCAAGGGCAGCGACGTCCATGTCTGGGTGGAGGTCCCGTTCCGCAGCTACGGCTGGGTGCCGATCGACGCGACGCCCGACGACGAGCACAAGGTCCAGCCGGTGCCCAGGACGGCCAAGGCCCCCAAGCCGCCCACCCTGCAGGAGCCCGAACCGCCGGCGGCGCCGGCGCCCGAACCGCCCGGCAAGCTCAACGACACACCGCCGCCCAAGCCCCCGGCGAAGGCGTTCGACTGGGCTGCGTTCGCGGTCGTCGTCGGCGCGGTGGGCGGGCCCTTGCTGCTGGTGTTGCTGCCGGTGGCCGCGATCCTGGCCTACAAGGCCCGGCGGCGGTCGCGCCGGATGCGCGCCGAGTTGGGTGCGGACCGGCTCAGCGGCGGCTGGCGGGAGATCGTGGACGCCGCCGCCGACCTCGGCCGGCCGGTGCCCGCCGGGGCTACCCGGCGCGAGGGCGCTGGTCTGATCGCGTCGTCCTTCGCCGTGCCGGCGGCGGCGACCGTGGCGCACCGCGCGGATATCGGGGTGTTCGGGACGGCGGACCCGACGTCGCAGGAGGCCGCCGAGTATTGGCGGGACGTGGATTCGGTGCTGCGCGGCATGCGATCGAGCCAAGGGTGGCCCACTCGGTTGCGGGGCCGGATCTCCCTGCGTTCGATCCACCGGCCGGCCCGCCGGCGTACGATCGTGGCGCGACGGCGTCGTCGGGAGCCGTAGCCGGCAGGGAGGGAGGCGGCATGGGATCGACCGTCTGCGCCACCTGCGGTTCGCCGGGCGGTGACCTCGAAGTCGTCTGTGTGATTTGCGGTGGCCGGCTCGGCCGGGGGGCGCCGGTACCCGGACTCCGTCCGCCCGTGCCGGCGCCTGCCCCGTCGCTCGCGGCGGGCGCCGGCGATGCGTCGCTCGCGGCGGGCGCCGGCGATGCATCGCTCGCGCTCGACCCCGGCGCTGCCGATACCCAGCCCGGGCCCGGGCCGAGCCCCTCCGATTCGCAGCCGCTCGCGGCGGGCGCCGGCGCCGGTGACCAGCAGCCGCTCGCGGCGGGCCGGCCGTGGGCGAGCGCCGGCCTCGACTGGCACCCCGCGCCGGGAGCCGCCGGGACGGAATCGGTGCAGCCGCCCGGGCTCGGCCGTCGGCTGCTCGCGTTCTTGATCGACGCCGGCATCGTCGCGGTGGTGGACGGGGCCGTCCTGGGCATCGGCGCGGCGACGTCCGCCGGCGGCGCGTTCGCCGTCCCGCCCGCGCTCTGGGCGGCCGCCGCGGTGATCGCGCTCGCCTACTGGCTCGCGGTGTCCGCCTGGGAGGGTCTCACCGGTGCCACGGTGGGGAACCTCGCGATGGGGCTGCGCACCGTCGACGTCCGGACGGGGTACCCGGTCGGCTTCGCCCGCGCGCTGCTGCGCTGGCTGATCGTCGGCGCCGGCTCGGTGCTGTTCCTGGTCGGGTCGATCCTGGTGGTGCTCAGCGGCCGGTTCGACCCGAGCGGGGCGGGGCGGGGGTGGCACGACCGGCTCGCCCGGGCCTGCGTCGCCCGGCCGCCCACCGTCGCGGAGCCCGAACCCAGGCCGGCGCTGCCGGCGGCGCCGGCGGAACCGGATCCCGACGCGACCAGCACCCGGCTGCCGGTCGCCCCCGTCCCGTCGGGCGCGCCCGGCGCCCCCGTCCCGTCGGGCGCGCCCGGCCCCGGCGGGCCGGTGCCGCCCGGCGCCGGGTCACTACCCGGTCCCGGGTCAACGCCCGGTCCCGGGTCAACGCCCGCGGCGCCGGACCCGTGGGCGTTCCCGACGTCGTCCCGAACCGGAGGGCCGACGCTGATCACCGGCGTGCCCGGGTTCGGTTCGGCAGTGCCGACGGCGGACGGGCCGCACCTGGTCCCGGCGCAGGCGCGGTCCGCGTATCTCGAACTGGAGAACGGCGAGCGTCGAATCGTCGGCGGCCCTACGCTCATCGGGCGTAACCCGCAGGACCCGGATCGCCTCGGGTGGAACCTCGTCCGCGTCGACGACCCCACTCGATCGGTCTCGAAGATCCATGCGGAACTCGGTGTCGACGCGGAGGGCCTCTGGCTGGCCGACCGCGGTTCCACCAATGGCACCATCGTGTCCGAGCCGGGGCTGCCGCCGCGGGTGGTCCGACCGGGCGTCCGCGTCCGGGTGCGGCTCGGCACGACGATCCACGTCGGTGACCGCAAAATCCTTGTCACGGGGGCGAAATGACCAGGGAAGCGATTGAGGTCAGTCTGGCTTGGGGCGCGGCCTCACACCGCGGCGTCCGCCGCCTGTTGAACGAGGACCGGTTCCTCGCGGCGGGGTCGGTGTTCTTCGTCGCCGACGGCATGGGCGGGCACGATGCGGGTGAAATTGCGAGCGCGGCCGCGATCGAAGCCCTGCGCCCCCTGGTCGAGCTCGGGAGCATCGCGCCGCTCGATGTGCTGGACTGCCTGGTGGAGGCGCAGAGCGCCGTGCGGGCGATCAGCACCGAGCCGGGTCGTGGGGCGGGCACGACGGTGACCGGTGTCGTCGTCGCCGAACAGGAGGGAATGCCCTGTTGGTTGGTGACCAACGTCGGCGACTCCCGGACCTACCGGCTCGCCGATGGGGCGTTGGCGCAGATCAGCGTGGACCATTCCGAGGTCCAGGAAATGATCGACGCCGGTCTGCTCACCGATCGACAGGCCCTTTCCTACCCCCGCCGGCACGTGGTGACTCGCGCGCTGGGGTCGCCGAACGACCTCCAGCCGGACTTCTGGTACCTGCCCATCGCCGTCGGCGACCGCATCCTGATCTGCTCGGACGGCCTCACCGGGGAGCTGACGAACGAACGGATCGGGGAGATTCTCGCGGCCGTGGCCGATCCGCAGCAGGCCGCCGATCGCCTGGTCCACGAAGCAATCGCGGCCGGCGGCCGGGATAACATTACGGTCGTCGTCATCGACGCGACGGGGGTAGCGCGAACTCGGGACGACTCGATCGATCCTGGGGATGGCCGTACCTCGCCGGAGGGGGATACCCTTCCCAGGGATGTTCGTCTCCAGATGGGTGGAATGCCGTGATGTTGCGCTACGAAACTGGTACTGGATGCGCGCTCGCGCGCGGCGGTGCGGTCGTGCTCCTGCGACCCAACTCCGAACACGACCTGGTGATGCGGTTGTGGGAACAGCTCGGCGAGGACGCCGGACTGGTCGAGGTCCTGCAGGTGCTGACCGGTGCCTTCGGACCGAGCCTTCGCACGGTACCGCCCTTTGCATCCGTCGTGGTCATGGACCGCAAGGTGCACGTCGCGGTGCGCGGCGAGATGTCGGTGTCGCTCGACGTCGAGGCTAACGGCAGGCTCGAGCGCGTGCACGTCGACGGCATGGATGTGACCACGTGGTCCGAGCGGGTCGTCGACAACGTCGCCGACCTCGCGGTTCGCCTCGGTGTGGCCCGGCCGACCGGTGCGATGCTCGCCGACGAGGTGCTGCCCCTCGGCGTCGGTGTGGTTCGCGCCGACGCGCTCGGCTGGCGCCTGGTCGAATTGCCGCCGATGACGCAGTCCGACGAGGACGACGACGCATCGGAGGGAGACCATGTGCGCGTCAGCGCACCCCTAGCCGAACGCACCAGCGCCCCTGCGCCGATGGCGGCGTACCCGTCTGCCGCCCCGTCGGCTGAGCGATCGCGGCGGCGCTCGCAGCCTCAGACTCCGGCCCGGCCGGTCGTCGCCGTCGAAGCGCCTGCGCCGGTCGTCGAGAAGACCGTGCGGGAAGTCGCGCCCGAGCCCGTCGCCGCCCTCGCGCGGACGGCGGACAGCGATGTTGCCGGCGACGACTACGGCCACTTGTGGGGGTCCACCGTCCTGCGCGCCATCGAGGGTGCCGGAGCGCGGGCCGACGACGAGCCCGTCGCGCCGAAGCCGGCCGCGCCGAAGCCCCCGCGCCCGCTGCCGGCGGCCGAGCCCGAGGTCCTCGTGGCGGAGCCCGTGGTCGAGCCCGAGCCCGAGCCGGTCGTCGTCGCCTCCGCGGAGAACCACGACGGCCAGACGGTGCTGTCCAACAAGCTCGCCGAACTGCGCACCGCCGTCGAGCACGAGATCCCGGCCGCGGCGCCGGCCGTCGCGGCGGACCCGATCTCGCCGAACGGAAAGGGACAGCACATCCTGGCCCGGACCTGCGCCAACGGGCACGCGAACCCGCCGTCGCGGGAGGCGTGCGCCGTGTGCGGGGTCATCCTCGAGGGCGACGCCGACCTGGCCCTGCGGCCGGCCCTCGGCCGGATCGTCGTCTCCACGGGCGACGTGATCGAACTCGATCGCGGTGTCATCGTGGGTCGCCGACCGCGCGCCCTGCGGGGTACCGCCGGCGAGACGCCGCGCCTGGTGACCGTGCCGAGTCCGCAGCAGGACATCTCGCGGTCACACGTGGAGGTTCGGCTGGAGGGGTGGCACGTCCTGGTCAGCGACATGAACACGACCAATGGGACCACGCTGCTGCGGGTCGGGCAGCCGCCGCGCCGGCTGCACCCGTCCGAGCCGGTCCTGGTGGTCGACGGCGATGTCGCCGACCTCGGTGACGGCGTGACCCTGACCTTCGAAGGTCTGCGCTAGCGGGGTGTCGCCGGGGCCCGCCCCCCGTCACCACCGCCTGGGATCGACGGGTTCGAATATCTTGCGCTGATCGGCTCCGGCGGCTTCTCGGACGTCTTCCTGTACCAACAGCGGCGTCCGAGCCGCCGGGTCGCGGTGAAGGTGTTGCTCGACCACTGGTCGGACGACGTGCAGCGCGAGGCGTTCGACGCCGAGGCGGAGTTGCTCGCCCGGCTGTCCACGCATCCGTCGATCGTGACGATGTACGAGGCAGGCCTCGCTGCCGACGGACGGCCGTACCTGGCCATGGAGTACTGCTCCCGGCCGAGCATGGGCGCGCGCTTCCGGACCGAGCGGATCGCGGTGCCGGAGGCGCTGCGCGTCGCGGTCCAGATCGCCGGTGCAGTCGAGACCGCGCACCGCGCGGGCATCCTGCACCGGGACATCAAGCCGGCGAACATCCTCATCACCGATTACGGCCACCCCGTCCTGACGGACTTCGGCATCTCCGGGACCCTCGACGGCGCGGTCCTGGCCCAGGGGATGTCGGTCCCGTGGTCGCCGCCCGAGTTCTTCGAGTCGGCACCGCACGGCGGGGTGGGCTCCGACGTGTGGGCGCTCGCCGCCACGCTGTACTCCCTGCTTGCGGGCCGGTCGCCGTTCGAGGTGGTCGGCGGCCCGAACAGTAATGCCGACCTGATCGCGCGGATCAGCCACGACGCGCTGCCCTCGATCGAGCGCTCGGATGTGCCCCGCGAGTTGGAGCGGGTGCTCGCCACGGCCATGGCCAAGACGCCGGGCAGGCGCTATCCGCGCATGATCGACTTTGCGCGCGCGCTGCAGCGGATCCAGGGCGTGCTTGCGCTCGCCGTGACGCCGGTCGACCTGGTGGAGGACGTGGACCCCGGCGCCGCCGACGACGACCGATTCGGCGACGTCGAGTCCGACGCGGGCACCCGGCTGCGGCGTGTCGTCACGATCGACCCGCTGGGCGGCCCGTCGCCCGGCCGGCCCGCCGGCGGCGGCCGCGACCCGGCGGCCGCAGCCGCCCGGGGGAGCGCCGAGCCCGGCGCGTCGCCGCGGACGGGCCTCTGGCTCGCGGTGGCCGGGTCGGTCGTCGTCGGCGCGGTGATCGGCGGCGCGATCCTGCTCCACACCGAGGCGGACCGGAGCGGGTCCGAGCCGACATCGGCGGCCCGGCCGGTCGGCGGCATCGAGGGCCTGGTGTTGCCCGTCGTCGCGCTCGCCGGGCACTACGACGACGCCGTCGGCGCCGTCGTCTTCACGTGGCGCTCGGACCCCCGGGACCGATCGGACAACACCTACGCGTGGCGGGTGGTGGACAGCGCGGCGGGCGCCGACCAGCCTGCCGCGGCCTACGCACAATGCGCCGAGCCGCGGGCGTCGGTCCCCGCGGAGCCCGGAACCCCCGTCTGCATCGAGGTGGTCGCGGTCCACTCGGGGCAGTATTCCTACGAGCCGGTCAGGACGTGCGTCACGCCATGAACGAATTGGCCATCGACTTTTGCGGCGAGCTCTTCTACCCGAGCCCTGACGGGGCGCCGTTCGGCATCGGCCGCGAGGGCACGATCGCCATCGACGACAACCCGTACCTGCACCGGCGATTCCTCCAGGTGCAGCGCGAACACGAGCTGTGGTGGCTCGTCAACGTCGGCTCGCTCATCTCGGCCACGGTCTGCGACTCCGGCGGCGGAGTGCAGTCCTGGTTGTCGCCGGGCAATCGACTGCCGATCGTCACCTCGACCACGCTGATCGTCTTCACCGCCGGTCCGACCACCTACGAACTGATCGCCCGGCTCGCGGACGCCCCCTACGGCGAAATCCGGGCCGAGGTACCGGCCGGCGGGGCGACCACCATCGGGGCGATCACCTTCACCGTTTCCCAGCGCCGGCTCATCGTCGCGCTGTGTGAGCCGATGCTGCGTCGGGAGGGGACCGGCCTGTCGGAGATCCCGTCCTCCGCCGCGGCCGCCGCCCGGCTGGGTTGGACCACGACCCGGTTCAACCGCAAGCTGGACAACGTCTGCGAGAAACTCGACCGGATCGGCGTCCGCGGCCTGCGCGGCGGCCCCAAGGAGCACGCGACCAACCGCCGCGCCCGGCTGGTCGAGTACGCCGTCGCCTCCCGCCTGGTCACGTGGGAGGACCTGAGTCTGCTCACCATCGCGGCGGACGACGACGACTGAACTCGCGGACTCTCGCGGGCCTTGTCGGCGCTCGCGGGGGCTTCGCCGGCCGCGTGCCATGTGGGAGGACCGTCGGCAAGGCGTCCCCGGCGCTCGTGGGCTTCGCCGTCGAGCCGAAAGTACAATCGTTGCAGGCGCTGCGTCGAGCTGCCCGCCGCACGTGCCCACGCCGGGTGGTGGGCCGGGAGCGCCGGCGTCGGCGATGAAGTGAAGACACCTCAACGGAAGGCAACCGGTTCGTGACCAGCCCACGTCCACTGCGAGTCGCCATTGTCGGAGCGGGACCCGCCGGGATCTACGCGGCGGACATCCTGTCCAAATCCGGCCTCCGGGTCGGCATCGACCTGTTCGAGCGACTGCCGGCGCCGTTCGGTCTCGTGCGCTACGGCGTCGCGCCCGACCACCCCCGGATCAAGCAGATCATGCTCGCGTTGCAGAAGATCCTGGAGCGCGGGGACATCCGGCTGATCGCCAACGTCGACTACGGCGTCGATCTCAAGCTGGACGACCTGCGCCAGTTCTATGACGCCGTGATCTTCGCCACGGGCGCGATCCGCGACGCTGCGCTGCCCGTCCCGGGGATCGACCTGCCGGGTTCGTTCGGGGCGGCCGACTTCGTCTCCTGGTACGACGGGCACCCGGACGTCCCCCGGAGCTGGCCGTTGACCGCGCGGCACGTCGCGGTGCTCGGCGCGGGGAATGTGGCCCTCGACGTCGCCCGGATCCTCGCGAAGCACGCCGAGGATCTGCTGCCGACCGACGTGCCGGCGAACGTGTACGAGGTGCTCGCGGCGTCGCCCGTCACGGATGTCCACGTCTTCGCCCGGCGCGGCCCGGCCCAGGTGAAGTTCTCGCCGCTGGAACTGCGCGAACTCGGCCACGTGCGCGACGTGGACATGGTCGTCTACCCGGAGGACTACGACTTCGACGAGGGATCGATGGCCGCGATCAATTCCTCGAACCAGACCAAGCAAGTGGTCAAGACCCTGACCGACTGGACCCTGAACGACCCCGAAGCCAACACCGCCTCGCGCCGGATCCACCTGCACTTCCTCCACGCGCCGGTCGAGATCCTCGGCTCGGAGACGGTGACCGGCCTGCGCACGGAACGGACCCGGCTCAACGGCGACGGCACGGTCAGCGGCACCGGCGAGTTTCACGACTGGCCCGTCGAGGCCGTCTACCGGGCGGTCGGGTACTTCGGCTCGCCGCTCGCCGAGGTCCCGTTCGACGAACTCAAGGGCGTGATTCCGAACCGGGAGGGGCGCGTCGTCGACATCGACGGCCGGCACCTGCCCGGGGTGTACGCGACGGGCTGGATCAAGCGTGGGCCGGTCGGGCTGATCGGCCACACCAAGTCCGACGCGTCCGAGACGGTCCGGCACCTGGTCGAGGACGTGACGGGCGCCGTCGACGGCGCGCCGGGGGATCTCGACGGCGGGCGGGTGGCCCCGCAGCCGGCGCCCGACGCCGTCCTCGCCTTCCTGCGCGACCGCCGGGTCGAGCACGTGGAATGGTCGGGCTGGGAGTTGCTCGACGCCTACGAGCAGATGCTCGGCGCCGCGCAGGGCCGCGAACGGATCAAGGTGGTCCCGCGCGAGGAGATGCTCAGCGCCTCGCGCGGCCGCGCGGGCTGACCGGCTCCACCTTGCGCCCGGGCGTCGACCCGGCACGATGGGGAACGCGCCCCGGCTGTGGCGCGTTCTGCACGTAGGGACCTCGCGCGCGGTCCGCGTCCCGCGCGCCGAAGGACCCGAACGTTCGGCGAGGCGAGGAGGACGGTGTGGGTCGCCACCATTTCAACGGGCTGAAGACCGCCGCGTTGTTCGGCGTAATGTGGGCCGTGATCCTCGGGATCTGGGCTCTGTTCGGGGCGCGGGCGAGCATGCTGTGGGTCTTCGTCGCGATCGGGTTGGTGACCACGGCCTGGGGCTACTGGAACTCCGACAAGATCGCGATCAAGGCGATGCACGCCTACCCGGTCTCGGAGCTCGAGCAACCCGCGATGTACCGGATCGTGCGGGAGCTCTCGACGGCGGCCCGCCAGCCGATGCCGCAGCTCTACGTATCCCCGACGCAGGCCCCCAACGCCTTTGCCACCGGTCGCAGCCCCCGCAAGGCGGCGGTCTGCTGCACCGAGGGCATCCTCGCGCTCCTGGACGAGCGCGAGCTGCGCGGGGTGCTCGGGCACGAGCTGATGCACGTGTACAACCGGGACATCCTGACGTCGTCCGTCGCCGGGGCGCTGGCCGGCGTCATCACCTCCCTGGCCCAGTTCGCGCTGTTCTTCGGCGGCGGTGACCGGCGGGAGGGCGGCAACCCCATCGCGGCGCTCGCGATGGCGCTGCTCGCCCCGTTCGCGGCCATGCTGATCCAGTTGGGCATCTCGCGGACCCGCGAGTACGACGCCGACGAGGACGGCGCGAAGCTGACCGGCGATCCGCGGGCGCTCGCCTCGGCCCTGCGCAAGCTCGAGAGCGGCACCAAGCGCGCGCCCCTGCCCCAGACGAACCAGCTCGTGGACGTCTCGCACCTGATGATCGCGAACCCATTCCGCGGCGCGGGCATGGCCAAGCTGTTCTCGACCCACCCGCCGATGGCGGACCGGATCCAGCGGCTCGAGCAGATGGCCCAGTCGGGCGGTGGGCTGACGCTGTACTGAGCCGGACCCCGTCACCAACGGATGCCGAAGCCGGCCAGGACCGCGACGGCCGCGAGGAGCCCGACGACGCTCGGCACCGCGAGCCCGATCCGACGGACCGCGTCGCTCGGCTCCGGCGCGGCGCCGCGGCGGGCCGCTTCGATGGCCGCCGCGGCCGCGGGCGGAGTCGGTGCGTCGCGCAGAATCGGCGGGGTTCGGCGGTCCACGGTCAGGATCAGCGCGTCCTCGCCGCCCTCCGCGTTGTCGTTGCGCACCCGGACCGCGAGGGTGGTGGCGTCGGCGGCCACGGACCGGACCAGCGCCCACGGCACGAGCCAGACGAAGACCATCGCCCGGTGCGCGATTCCCCGCGGGCTCAGGGACAACACGGGCAGCGCCTTGCCCGCCCAGGCGGAGCAGAGAGTCAGGGCACCCAGGGCGAACCAGAGCGCCTGGAACACGTTCGCCTCGGGCGCCAGCCAGTGGGCGACCGCGAACAGCACGGGAAGCATCGCCGCCGGTGCCCACCGGCCCGTGGCCTGAGCCGCGGCGGCGGCCCGGTCATCGGCGGCCGCCCAGAACCGCGCCCAGGCGCCGCCCGGCCGCGGCGCAGGGATCGTCGGCCGGCCGCCCGGGCCCGCCCGGCCGG
>JAVBMU010000070.1:0-11612 GCA_031552185.1 Cellulomonadaceae bacterium
CGGCGCCGGGCCGCCGGCCGCGACCGCCGCGCCCGCGGATCCGAGCGCGCCCACGCCGCTCGGCGTCGGCCGCCGGCTGCTGGGCGGCGCGGCCTCCCAGGGCCGGGTGTCGGTGGCCTGCCGGAGCAGCCAGGGCGGCCCGCCGTCGAGGAGGGCGGGCGCGGGCAACGGCTCGTCGATGTCGTCGTCGATATCGTCGAGCCGGAGGCTGACCCTTCGGTTCCCGTGCTCATCCGTCTCGACGACGACCCGACCGGCGACCACCTCGCCCGTCGTGAACAGGTCGTCCAGTTGGTCCCGCTCGTTGCCGGTGACCCGATCCCGGCCGAGCCGCACCGTGAACCCCGGCAACGGTTGAAGCTCGACGACGTCGCGGGAGACCGCGCCGACCCGGGCCAGCACCACGTCGCCATGGGTGTACGCCGCCGCAAACCGCGCCGCCGCGGCCGGCCCGGTGGCGGGCTCGAGCGCGGCCCGCAGATCGAGGAACCGGGTCTCGCGGTCGAGGCCGCCCTCGACGCGCTGGCCGACTTGGAGCACCTGCTCCAGGGAGAGGCCCGGGACGGCCAGTTCGCGTGGGACCGACGCCATGCCGCCGTCGTCGAGCAGGACGAGCGCGCGCTCGCCGACCAGCCCGGCCACCTTCCCGCCGACGACGACGACGGTGGTCGCCGCCCGGCGGCGGTCGAGGATGCCCGAGCGGACCGCAATATTCAGGACATCGTGCGTCAGTCCGTCGACGACGCTGGGTCCGTCCGCGGCGGAGTAGGCGAATCGCAGCGTGGACCGGCGGGGATTGGCGACCCAGTCGTGTTCGACGTCGTAGACCCGGGAAGCGCCGCCGTAGACCTGGGTCATGTGCGGCATGACCTCGGAGAACGCCCAGGACGGGCTGCCGGTGGAGAGCACCACGACCTCGGCGAGGTCGCCGATCTCGGCCTTCAGGGCCTCGGCGTCGACGTACGGGCGGTCATTTCCGGCGGCGGTCGAGATCAGGGCGACCGGCCAGCGCCGACCGGGCGTCAGGAGGCGGTTCGCGAGCGCCCGGGCGCCGGCGTCGTCGCCCACCCGGACCACGCCGGCGGGCGGGCGGGAGCCGGCCCCGGCAAGCCGGGGGATTGCGGTTTCGGAGACCCGGGGGCCCGCCGCGTCGCGGCCGGCGGGCCGGTCGGTTGTCGCGGAACGGCCGCCGTCGGCAGGATCGGGGCCAGCGGCCGCGCGGGCGCCGGCGGTCCCGGTGGCTCGGCGCGCGTCTTCGCGCGCCCGTCGGCGTTTGACCATCCCGCGGTCTCTCCCATCGTCAGACAGAGTGAGATCATGTGCCCCAACAGATCTCCCAAGAAAAACTTGAATCAAGTTTGACTACTTCAATAATCCAGGCGTTTCGGGAAGCCGTCAAATCTCCCTCGGCCCGGACTCCCAACCAATCTTGCCAACTCGCAGGCAGATGGGCTTCATCTGGGGAACGACACGCTGCACCGTTTAGTGCCCGTTCGGCAACAGTGACCGACGGCAGCGATTGTGAGCGCGGGGCGGGTGCCGCACCCTGATCTGGTTCACCCCCCCAGCGCTCCCCGGGAGTCATAATGTCGCGCGTCGCCGGATGGATCATGCGCCGCTGGGCCATCTGGGCCGTGATCGGCTTCTGGATCGTCGTCTTGGCGCTGCTCGGGCCGCTGGCGGGCAAGCTGACGGACGTCCAGAAGAACGAGGCCCGGAACTGGCTCCCCGCGAGCGCGGAATCCACTCAGGTGCTGGAAATTGCGAGCGGTTTTTCCTCGCCGAACACCATCCCCGCCGTCGTCGTCTATGTACGGGATTCCGGGCTTACCGCTGCGGACCGGGCGAGTATCGCCCAAGACGCGGCGACGTTCGCGGAGTTGGACACTCTCGATGGCGACGTCGTCGGTCCGGTGCCGGCGGAGGACGGGCAGGCCGCCCAGATCATCGTGCCGCTGAACCTGGGTGCCGAGGGCTGGAATTTGGCCGCCGCCGCCGTTGCGGACCTCAAGGAAACGGCGTCGGACGGACCGGCGGGGCTCGACGTCTACGTCACCGGACCGGCGGGCCAGGCCGCGGACTCGTCCAAGGCCTTCGAAGGGATCGAATCGACGCTGCTGTACGCCGCGGCCGGCGTCGTCATCGTGATCCTGCTGCTGACCTACCGCAGCCCGGTGCTGTGGCTGCTGCCGGTGATCTCCGCCGGCGTCGCCCTCACGGTGGCGCAGGCGGTGATCTACCTGCTCGCCAAGAACACGGGGCTGACCGTCAACGCCCAGTCGGCCGGGATCCTGACTGTGCTGGTCTTCGGCGCGGGGACGGACTATGCCCTCCTGCTGGTGGCCCGTTACCGGGAGGAACTGCGCCGGCACGAGGACCGGCGCGAGGCCATGTCCCTGGCGCTGCATCGCGCGGCCCCGGCGATCGTGGCCTCCGGCGCGACGGTCACGGTCGGCATGCTGTGCCTGACGTTCGCGCAGATGCGGTCCACCTCCGGGCTCGGACCAGTGGCCGCGATCGGGATTGTGGTTGCGGTGTTGGTCATGCTGACGCTGCTGCCCGCGCTGCTCGTCGCCTGCGGCCGCTGGGTGTTCTGGCCGCGGGTGCCGCAGATGGGCTCGATCGATCCGAGCGTGGGGGGCTTCTGGTCCCGCGTCGGTACCCGCATCGCGCGCCGGCCGCGGCGCACCTGGGTGGCCACGAGTGTGATTCTGGCGGTGATGGGCGTCGGGCTGTTCCAGCTCGACGCCAACGGGTTGACGAATGCCGAGTCCTTCCGGGGCACCCAGCCCTCGATCGTGGGCGAGGAACAACTCGCGGAGCACTTCCCGGCCGGGGTCGGCTCGCCCGTCGTCGTGGTCGCCGACGCCGGCTCCGCGGCCGAGGTCCGGGCCGCGTTCGCGGGGGTGCGGGGCATCGATCGGCGGTCCGTGACGGAACCCGTGGTGCGGGACGGCGCCGCCTATCTGGAGGGGACGCTCACCTCCGCGCCGGACAGCCAGGCGGCCTATGACACGGTCGACCGCGCCCGGGAAACCCTGCACGCGGTGCCGGACGCGGAGGCCAAGGTGGGCGGCGGGACCGCGCTGGCGCTGGACGTGCGGCGGGCCTCTGCCGACGACAACCGGCTGATCATCCCGATCATCCTGGTTGCGGTGTTGCTCATCCTCATGGTGCTGCTGCGCGCGTTGGTGGCCCCGCTGATCCTGATCGCGACGGTGGTGCTGTCCTTCGCCGCGTCGATGGGGGTGAGCGGGTTCGTCTTCACCAACATCTTCGGCTTCGCCGGAGCGGACGCGTCCTTGATCCTGTTTGTCTTTGTCTTCCTGGTCGCGCTCGGGATCGACTACAACATCTTCCTGATGACCAGAGTGCGGGAGGAATCGCTGAAGTTCGGCACCCGCCGCGGCGCGCTGATCGGGCTCGGCGCCACCGGCGCCGTCATCACCTCCGCGGGCTTGGTGCTGGCCGGGACTTTCCTGGCGCTCGGCACGCTGCCGGTGGTGACGTTCGCCGAGATCGGCTTCGCGGTGGCGTTCGGCGTGCTGCTGGACACGATCGTGGTGCGATCCGTGCTTGTCACGGCGCTGAATCTGGACGTCGGCCGGCACATGTGGTGGCCGAGCGCGCTCGGCCGCAAGGAGGACGTGCCGAACGAGGCGGCCGTGGCGGCGGTCGCGGGCGACGGCGCGCCGGGCGAGCCGGCGGTGGCGGGCGACGGCGTGGTGGCGGGCGACGGCGTGCAGCGCGACGGCGCACAGCGCAACGGCGTGCAGCGCGACGGCGCACCGGGCGACGGCGCACCGACGACCGACGCGAAACCGGGTGCCCGACCTCGGTCCGATGGGTGAATTTCCGGCGCCCGGCCTCCCAGATTCCGGGCCGGGCATTCCACTGTGCGGCGGACCCCGGTAGCGTCACGGCCCGTGAGCACCGAACCAATCCGCGACGCCGACGTCGCCCCCGCCGGCCTGTCCGCGGGCGATTCCGAACGCCTCGCCAAGCGATTGCGGCCGCGGCACCTGACGATGATGGGCCTAGGCTCCGCCATCGGCGCCGGGCTCTTCCTCGGCTCGGGCAAGGGCATCAGCATCGGCGGCCCTGCGGTGCTGATCTCCTACGCGGTGGCCGGCGTGCTGGTCATCTTCGTGATGCGGATGCTGGCCGAGATGGCCGCCGAGGTGCCGTCCTCCGGCTCGTTCTCCGTCTACGCCGAGAAGGCCCTGGGCCGTTGGGCCGGCTTCCTGCTCGGCTGGGTGTACTGGTTCATGCTCGTCATGGTGCTCGGGGTCGAGATCTCGGGCGCCGCGGCGATCATGCATGGCTGGGCGCCGTCCGTCCCGCAGTGGGTGTTCGCCCTGATCGGCGTCGTGTTCTTCGCCGTGATCAACCTCGCCGGGGTGCGCTCCTTCGGCGAGATGGAATTCTGGTTCGCGTCCATCAAGGTGGCGGCGATCATCGTCTTCCTGGTGGTCGGCGTGCTGCTGGTCTTCGGCCTGCTGCCGGACACCGACGCGGCGGGCACGGCCAACCTCCTGGACCATGGCGGCTTCTTCCCCACGGGCGCCACCGGGATGGCTGCCGCGCTGCTGGTGGTCGCCTTCGCGTTCGGCGGGATCGAGATCGTCGCCATCGCGGCCGCCGAGGCCCATGACCCGCGCGGCGCGGTGGCCCGGGCCACGCGCAGCATCGTGTGGCGGATCCTGTTCTTCTACATCGGTTCGATCGCGATCATGGTGACCGTCTTCCCCTGGGATTCCCCGCAACTCACGGCCGAACAGGGGCCGTTCGCCGCCGTCTTCGAACTCGCCCACCTGCCGTGGCTCGCGAAGGCGATGGAGACCGTCGTCGTGCTGGCCCTGCTGTCCGCGTTCAATGCGCAGATCTACGGCACGTCCCGGATGGCCTACTCGCTGTCCTTGCGCGGCGACGGGCCGGCGCGGATGCAGGCCGTGTCGCGGCGCGGGGTGCCGTGGGTCTCGGTGGCCGTGTCGGTGGCCTTCTCGTTCGTCGCGGTGCTGCTCAACTACTGGCTGCCCGAGGAGATCATGGGCATTCTGCTCAACGCGGTGGGGGCGTCGCTGCTCGTCGTGTGGCTGATGATCGCGTTCTCGCACCTCGCCCTGCGGCCGAAGCTGGAACGTCAGGCGGCCGTCGCCGACCGCCCGATGCTCCTGCGCGTCCGCGGGTACCCCTATGTGACCTGGGCCGTCATCATCGGCTACCTAGCGATCACGGCGCTCATGGTGCGCGACCCGGACGCCCGGCCGCAGATCTACGCCACCGCGGCCCTGGTCGTGATCATTCTCGCGATCTACGCGATCACCGTCGTCGCCCGGACGAACGACGAGCCGCTCCCCGCGCGGACCGCGATCGACGATCCGGGCCGCGGCCTGGGGATCCTCGGCGTGGTTGGCGCCGTCGTCGGCCCGGTCGGCGTGTGGCTGGGGCTGACGGCCCGACGCCGGTCCCGAGCCGCCGGGTATCCCGGCACGACCGCGACCGTGGCGGTGGTCGTCGGCGCGGTCCTGCTGATCGCCGAGGTCGTGGTGCTGGTGTTCGTGCTGTCCTGACCCGTCTGTCCTGACCCGTTGGCCGGACTCGCCCGCGCGCGGGCGGGTCGGGGCGAGCGTGCTTATCGTCGCCGCATCGCGGGAAGGAGCAGCCATGCGGTTGACCGTGCACGAATTCTTGACCCTCGACGGCGTGATGCAGGGACCGGGCGGCCCGACGGAGGACCCCAGCGGGGGCTTCGACCGCGGCGGCTGGATCGTGCCCTACAGCGACGACCCGGACTTCAACGCCATCGTCACGTCCTGGTTCGACCGGGCGGGCCACCTGCTGCTGGGCCGCACGACGTACTCCCTAATGGCCCCCTACTGGCCGCAGATCACGGACCCGGACAACCCCGTCGCGGCGGCTCTCAACACGCTGCCCAAGCACGTCGTCTCCACCAGCCTGACCGAGGCCCCGTGGGGGCCGAGTGAGATCATCGGCGACGACGTCGTCGAACGGATCCGCACCCTCAAGGAGCTGTCCGTGCCGGGGCCGGGCGGCACCCCCGGTGGCGGCGAGTTGCAGGTGCACGGCAGCCACGGGTTGGCCCGCTTCCTGCACGACGCCGGGCTGGTGGACGAATACCGGCTGCTCACCTTCCCAGTGGTGGTGGGCGGCGGCAAGCGCCTGTTCGACGAGGGCGCGGCGCCGGCAGGCTTCGAGGTGGTGCGGACGCGGACGACGTCGCGCGGGGCCGTCTACCAGGAACTCGCGGTCTCGGCGTTGCCGGCCGCGGGGGAGTTCGAGGTCGGCAAGGACGGCCGGGAGGCCGTCCGGGGTTGACGCCCGCGGCGATGGGGTGCACGGCCGGCAGCCCGACTGATGCCTGGTAGCGTCCGAATCATGGCTTCGAATCTGGAATGCGTTGGCCTCGACGTCGGCCGCGAGGGCTTCGGTGAGTTGGTCGGGACGGCGCTCGCCGACGCCGTGCCGCTCGGCGAGCACGCCGACGCCCGGGTGCTCGCGTGGCAGGACCCGAGCGGCGTCCGGCTGGTGCTGACCGTCCAGGGCAGTTCGGTGGTCGACCTGCTGCCGTCCTTCGCCGGCGCGCCCGGGGCGCGCCTGGTGGGGGTCCGCGCTGTCAACGAGGACGTGGCCTTCGCCGACGTCGTCGACGATGACGGCGATCTCGTCACCCGGCTGGCGCTGGAACTTGAGCAGCGGCGATGGCTGGCCCATGGCGAAGGCGCGTCCGACGGCGGGGACGCCGGGTGGTCCGGCCCGGCGAGCATCGTGGCCTTCGGCGTCGCCGTGGACGTCTTCGAGGACGAGGCCGCCTTCGAGGTTGCCGACGCGAGCCTGCTCAATCCGCCGGGGCGGTCGGAGCAGCCCGACGATGACGTCCCCGGCGAAGCGTCGCCGGACGGCGAGGTCACCAGTGGGACGACGCAGCCGCCGCGGTTGGCCGCCGAATCCTTCATCTCCTTCGGCGTGTTCGCCCCGGACGCTGAGGCGGAGGCCTATGCGCGGCTGGCCGGGATCGTGCTGCGGGCCGAACGCCGCCGGGTCGAGGCCACCGGGCAGAGCATCGTGGTGGTGCGGGTCCGGACGGTCGGCATGGAGATCGACCTGTGCCTGCCCGGCGACGCGGGAGCGCCCGAGGAACCGGCCGACGTCGGTGCCCCCGGCGCTTGGCCGGAGCCGGAGCCGGGCTCCCCAGGAGCGCCGGGCGACACCGATGCGTCGCCGGGGCCCGCCCCGACGCCGATCCCCGAGCCCGGGAACGTCGTCTCCGGCGTCGTCTTCCTGGTCGGCTCCGCGCCGGGGTTGGTGCCCACGCCCGGCCGGCCGGGCCCCGCGGGGTAGAGCCGTGCCGGCCGAGGTAGAGCCGTCTCGCGCCCGACACGCCCGTTCGGCGACGCCACGCATCTACCTCGGCGTGGGTGGCTCCGGCGGCGTGGGTGGCTCCGGCGGCGTGGGTGACTCCGGCGCGCGTCGGCCCTACGAGCTGACGTCCTTCGTCGTGAACCGGCTCCAGGCCAACGCGCCGAAGACGACGACCCACGCCGCCTGCACCGTCATGCCGCTGCCGAGCGTGGCGTAGTCGATCGGTGCCCGCAGGAACTCCCCGAAGTCCAGCCAGTGGTGGGTCAGGAGGTAGGGCTGGATCGAGTGGAGTTGGGGGATCGAGTCGAGCACCGTGGACAGGACGGCGGCGACGACGGTCGCGGCCATCGCGGCGATCGGCACCTCGGTCATGGTCGAGATGAACACCCCGACCGCAATCAGCCCGGTCAGGGAGAGCACGACGTAGCCGACGACGCCGAGGACACGCAGCAATCCCTCTCCCGTCGAGACGGTATCCCCCGAGATCAGGGTCACCTCGCCGAGGCCGAAGTACGCGGCGCCGGTGATGACGCCGGAGAGGGCGACGGCGAGGACGGTCGCGGCGATGAAGGCGACGACGGCGACGGCCTTGACGGCGAGCAGTCGGGTCCGCCGCACCGGCACGGTGAGCAGGTACCGCAGGGTGCCGGACTGCGCCTCGCCGGCCACGCTGTCCCCGGCGACGATCGACACCGCCAGGGGCAGCAGCAGGGGCAGGCAGACGACCATGGTGGCGAGCACCAGGAAGAGCCCGTTGCCCGTGACCCGGTCGAGGAAGGGCGGGCCCTCGGCGTCGATCGTGGTGTCGCGAGTGATCGCGATGACGGTGCCGAGCAGGACCGGGACGAGGCACAGACCGACCAGCCCGACGATGTTGCGCTTGCGCCCGAAGACCAGGCGCAATTCGCTGCGCAGCAATCGTCCGATGGCCCCCCGCCGGGCGGGCGGCAGCGAAAGTTCGGCGGTGGAAGGCGTCGCGGCCGGAGCCTTCGCCGGATCCACCGCGCCCTCGGTCGCGTCGGTCGCGCCTTGGGTCCCCTCGGCGCCCTGGACCCCGTCGGCGTCGGTCGCGCCTTGGACCCCGTCGGCTCCCGTCGTGATGGCGTCGGCCTCAGCGCGCGACATCGAAGCCCTCCCCGGTCAGGGAGACGAACAGCGTCTCCAGGCTGGGCCGACGCACGTCGAGCCCGATCAGGTCGAGCCCGGCGCCGACCATCGCGACGGCAATCTGTTCCGGCGGCAGGGCGCCGATGGGCGCCGTGAAGGTGCGCGCCTCTCGCCGAATGCCGCCCGGGCCGGCGCCGAGGCCGAGGTCGGCCAACAGCCGCGCCGTCCCCTCGACGCATTGCGCCGTCGTCGTGACCCGAACGACGGGCTCGGCCGCGGCGTCGAGTTCGTCCCGGGAACCCTGGGCGACCAACCGCCCGTTGCTCATGATCCCCAGATGAGTGCAGACCTGTTCGATCTCCCCGAGCAGGTGCGAGGACACGAGAACGGTGGCCCCGGCGTCGGCGACCTCCCGCAGGAGGTTGCGGACCTCCCGGGTGCCCTGCGGGTCGAGGCCGTTGGTCGGTTCGTCGAGGATAAGCAGGTCCCGCCGGCGCAGCAGCGCCGCAGCGAGCCCCAGCCGCTGCTTCATGCCGAGCGAGTACTGCCGGTACAGCTTGCCCGCGGCGGCGGTCAGGCCGACCCGCTCCAGCGCGGAGCCGGCTCGGGCAGGCCGGGTCGCGGGGTCGGCGGTGGCGTCGGCGGCGTCGAGCCGGTCGAGGTTCGCCCGGCCGGACAGGTACGGGTGGAAGGCCGGTCCCTCGACGAGGGAACCGACCCGGGGCAGCACCCGCGGCCCGGCGGTCGGCATCCGACCGCCGAGGAGTTCCGCATGCCCCCGGGTCGGGCTGATCAGGCCGAGCAGCATGCGGATGGTGGTGGTCTTGCCGGAGCCGTTCGGGCCCAGGAAGCCGTAGATCGCGCCGCGCGGCACGGCCAGGTCGATGCCGTCGACGGCGACCTGGCCGGACCGGAACCGCTTGGTCAGGCCGTCGGTCCGGATCGCGTCGGTCCGGATCGCGTCATCCGGCCGGAAACCGCCCGCCGCCGGGCTTTGCGGCCCGGCGGCGGGAGGCATCTGTTCGACGTCGCTCACTTGGCGAGTTGGACGAGAACGTCGGTGGGCACGGCGCCGGCGAGCACGCGCCCGTCGTCGGTGATGAAGACCGACAGCAGCGACGAACTGATCATCCGACCCCCGTCAACCTTCGTGGCGATCGCGTTGTAGATCGACTCGGCGTCGAATGGCGAACCGGAACCGCGCTCGGACTCGAATTCCTTCATCAGGTCCTGGGTGGCCTTCGACCCGTGCGCGCTGAGCGCCTTTTCCTTCGACTCCAGCATCGCCGCGGCGCCGCTCGCGTCGCCGGTGAGCAGCTTCTCGACGTCGACGTTGTCGACCTCGACGACGGTCTCCCAGGCGGTGCCGTGGACGGCGACGCCCTCGGGCAGGCCGGTCATCGGAAGTTCCTCGTGCTGCATGTCGGCCGGGTCCGGCAGCGGAACGGTGACGTTCTTCACGCTCGCCCCGGCGGGCGGGGTGAAGGCGAACACGGACGCGTCGGGAGTCGCGAAGGAGACGTCGGTGTAGCCGATCTCGACGGCCGGCATCTTGCGGTCCTGCACGCTCCAGACCTGGAACCGCAGCGGGGTGAAGTTCTTGGCGTCGACGGCGATCAGAATGCGGTCGACCAGCGTGCCCTTGGTGCCGTCCTTCGACTTCGGCACCAGGCCGAGTTGGTAGGCGTCCCGGCCCGCGACGTTGACCGCGCTGCCGACGTTGACGTCCGTGAAGGTCTTGGCGTACGCCAGGGCGGCCGTCACGGCGGCCGCGGGGTCGGGCAGGTCGGCTGCGACGCCGGCGCCCTTCCTGGCCTTGTGTTCCGCCCCCAACTTCTCGTACTTGGCGAGGTCTGCGGCGGAGATCGTGTAGTGGGTGGCCTGGTTGTCGGTGCTCGAGTACGTCCACGCGTCGGCGCCGTTGTGCACCACCGAGTACTCGGACATCGATCCGATCAACGCGGCCCGGGACTTGCCCTGCCCGTCCGTCCACATCCGGACGGTCGAACTGCCGCCCAGCAGGTTGACCGGCTTGGCGGTGCGCATCTGGGTGATCGGGATCTCGGGCAGCCCGAGGCGCGCGGTGTAGACCACCGTGCCGGACATCGGGACCGGCTCGGCGGCGGCGACCTTGGTCAACAGCTCCTGTGGGGTCAGGGCGGGCAGGTCGGAGCGGGCGGCCGCGAGGAGCGACGGCCCGGCGAAGGCGGCGCCGACCACGGCGAGCGCGGCGACCGGCGCAATCCAGCGGATGCGGTTCGACTGCGGGCGTTCCATGCGGTCCAGCGTCGCACACCCGCCCTGAGGGGATCCTGAGCGTGCCCGGCACCGCGGGCGCCGGCGCGGCGGCGCCCTGCCGCGGTGCCCGGCGAGGCGGCATGATGGCGATATGCGAGTGCTGGTGGTGGAGGACGAGGCGGCGGTGGCGGGCGCCCTGCGCCGCGGCCTGGGCGCCGAGGGCTTCGTGGTCGACCTTGCGCCGGACGGCGCGCGCGGGTACGACCTTGCCCTCGCCGGCGACTACGACGTCGTCGTGCTGGACATCATGTTGCCGCGCCTGAACGGGTACGAGGTGGTGCGCCGGCTGCGCGAGCAGGAGGTGTGGTCGCCGGTATTGATGCTCTCCGCGAAGGACGGCGAATACGACATCGCCGACGCCCTCGACTACGGGGCCGACGACTACCTGACCAAGCCGTTCTCGTTCGTCGAACTGTTGGCGCGGTTGCGCGCGCTGGTCCGGCGCGGCGGGCGCGAACGGCCGACCGTGCTGGCGGCCAACGGTCTGCGGCTGGACCCGTCCGCGCACACGGTGACCCGGGAGGGCGAACCGGTCGTGACGACGGCGCGCGAGTTCGCCCTGCTGGAGTACCTGATGCGCCGGCCGGGCGAGGTGGTGGCCAAGACCGAATTGCGGGACCACGTGTGGGACGGCGCGAGCGACGACGTGAACGTCGTCGAGGTGTACGTCGGCTACCTGCGCCGCAAGCTCGGGCCGGACGTCATCGAGACCGTGCGGGGGGCCGGGTACCGCGTGCCCGGGCCGAGCCGGTGACCGGCGGTGGCCGGCCGGCGGGAGCGGGCCGGCCGGCGGGCGGTTCGGCGGGAGCGGTCGGGCCGGCCGG
>JAVBMU010000083.1:0-3610 GCA_031552185.1 Cellulomonadaceae bacterium
TGACCGGCGGTCGGCGGGTGGCGTCGGCGGGTGGCGTCGGCCGGAGGTCCGCCGCGCCGGCCGCGCCGGCCGCAGCCGCCGCTAGCGCGGCGGCGCGGTCGGCTCGCCGTGCGCCACGACGAGTGCCGCGAGCCGACTCGCCTCGGCCGCACCCCGGCGCCCGTCGGCGCGCTGGATGCCCATGACCGCCCGGCTCGTCCCGTCGGCCACGTCCAGCCGCACCCAGGCGTCGGCCGGGTCGAATCGCACCGAGACGATCTGGGGCCAGGCCAGGCGGTAGGTCCGCAACACATTGCGCACGACGAGCCCGTCCGGGCTCGGTACCGCGTGGACCCCGCCGAGGCGCCACAGCAGCCAGCCCGCGAAAACTGCGAAGGCGATCAGGGAGATCCGGTTCGCGGGCGCCTCGCCCATCGGACCGCGCGCCGTCGCCAGGACCAGCAGGCAGCCGCCGATCACCAGGACGCCGGTCGTCCACGCCGCCACCAGGCCCAGGCGCGGGCGGAAGGCCCGGTACAGCTCGGGCTCGCCCGCGTGCGTCATCGGGTCAGGCTCTCACGCCGCGCCCGCCCGGCACCTGCCGAAACGGGCGCCGGCGAACCGCGGCTCCGTCCCGGTGGTCGGGTTCAGATCCGACAGGCGTGGATCGAGGTCACCAGAATGGCGCGGGCGCCGATCTCGTAGAGCTCGTCCATGACGGCATTGGTCCGGTCCCGTGGGACCATCGCCCGCACGGCGGCCCACTCGCGGTCGTGCAGCGGCGAAACGGTCGGTGACTCGAAGCCGGGCGTGACGGCGACCGCGGCCTCGACCAACTCGACCGGCACGTCGTAGTCCATCATGACGTACTGCCGCGCGGTCAGGACGCCCTGCAGGCGCCGGGTCAGCACGTCGAGGCCGGTCGGGACCTGGCCGGCGTCCGCGGGCCGGATCAGCACCGCCTCGGAGACGAGGATCGGTTCCCCGAAGACCTCCAGGCCGGCCCCGCGCAGGGTGGTGCCGGTGGAGACGACGTCCGCGACGGCGTCGGCCACCCCGAGTTGGACCGCGGACTCGACCGCGCCGTCGAGCCGAACGACGCTCGCCGCGACGCCGTTCGCGGCGAGGTGGTCGCCGACGAGCACCGCGTACGACGTCGCCACCCGCAGCCCGGACAAGTCGGCGATCCGCCACGGCCGGCTCGCCGGCGCGGCGTACCGGAAGGTGGACCCGCCGAAGCCGAGCGCCATGTGCTCGACGGCGCGGGCGCCCGAGTCGAGCAGCAGGTCGCGTCCCGTGATGCCGCCGTCGACCGTGCCCGAGCCGACGTAGACCGCGATGTCGCGAGGGCGCAGGAAGAAGAATTCGACGTCGTTGTCCGGGTCCACCAGGACGAGTTCGCGGGGGTCGCGGCGCTGGCGGTACCCGGCCTCGCGCAGCATCTCGGCGGCGGGTTCGGAGAGCGACCCCTTGTTCGGAACGGCGATCCGGAGCACGGCGTTGTCCTTTGTCCAGGGCGCCCGACGGCGCCGGGAGAGTTGGGCGCCCGACGGCGCCGGGAGAGTTGGGCGCCGACGGCGCCGCGTCGTTCAGGCGCCCGTGGGCGCGAGGGGTGGGTACCGGCGCAGGCCGGGCGGGCGCCCGGCCTAAAGATGCGCGTACACGTCCTCGAGCGTCAGACCCTTGGCGACCATCATGACCTGCAGGTGGTAGAGCAGTTGGGAGATCTCCTGCGCGGTCGCGGTGTCGCTCTCGTATTCCGCGGACATCCAGACCTCGGCGGCTTCCTCCACGATCTTCTTGCCGATCGCATGGACGCCGGCATCCAGCTCGGCGACCGTCCCCGACCCGGCGGGACGGGTCACGGCCCGGTCGGTGAGTTCGGCGAACAGAGCTTCGAACGTCTTCACGGGTCTCAGGGTAGTGGCGGGCGCGACGGCGGGCGCTGCCGTCTCGCGTCCGGCGCCGGGTCGGCCGGGCTGCCGGCTCGGCGCGGCCGACTTGACGGCGGGATCTACGCCGTCGTTCGGTGGGCGCGGGCCTCGTCGGCGAGGCGGCGTAATTCGGCGATCTCGGCCGGGATGTCGGGCGCGCCGTAGACGGCGGAGCCCGCCACGAAGACGTTCGCCCCGGCGGCGGCGGGGCGCGCGATGGTGGCGCGCGAGACGCCGCCGTCGACCTGGATCCAGACGTCGCGATGGGCGCCGTCGATGGCGCGGCGGGCCTTGCGGACCTTGGTCAACGCCCCTTCTATCATTTCCTGGCCGCCGAAGCCCGGCTCGACGGTCATGACCAGGATCATGTCGAACTCGGGCAGCAGGTCGAGCAGCGGCTCGACCGGGTTTGCCGGGCGCAGGGCGATGCCGGCGCGGGCGCCGGCCTTGTGCAACTCTCGGGCGAGGCGGACCGGCGCCCGGGCGGCCTCGGCATGGAAGGTGACCGACGCGGCACCGGCCTCGGCATAGCCGAGCGCCCACCGATCCGGGTCCTCGATCATCAGGTGCACGTCCACCGGGACGGGGGCGACCTCAATCAGCCGGCTCACCACCGGCAGCCCGAACGTCAGGTTCGGCACGAAGTGGTTGTCCATCACGTCGACATGGACCAAGTCGGCCGTCGTCAGGGCGGCGAGATCGCGCTCGAGGTTCGCAAAATCGGCGGACAGAATGCTCGGCGCGATCAGAGATCCCATGCGCCCAGCCTAGACGGACGGTCCCGTTCAAGGCCGGGGCGGCTCGGGCCGGGCGGCTCGGGCCGGGCGGCTTGGAGATCGCGCGGAGAGGTGTGGGCACCCGTGGCGCCGAACGGGTGGCGGCGAACGCGCCGGCGAACGCTTCGTCGGCCGGGCTGCCCGAGGCGATGAGCATTGAGTGGTGGCCGCGACCGCCGCCGTCGAAGCGCGCTCGTCCGCCCGGAGCGCAGACGAAGCACAGGTACCAGCCCGGGGTCGAGATGTCGTGCGCGAGCGAGAGGTACGGCCCGCGAGCGAGAGGTACGGCCCGCGAACGAGAGGTACGGCCCGCGAACGAGAGGTACCGCACGCCGGGCCGACCGATTCGCGACGTTTAGCCTCTACCTCGTGGACGATACCTCTACTTCGTGGGCGATACCTCTATCTCGCGCGGCAAACCTCTATCTCGCGCGCGCTCCCTTCACCTCTCGCGCGGCGGCCACCGTCACCCGCACCCCACCGCAGCGCCCTCGACGGGCGCCCGGAAACCACCCGCCGCACCCTCACCGCCCTGGACCACCAACCCCCGGAATCAACCACCGTGCGCGCCGAGTCAGTACCGTGCGCGCCGAGTCAGTACCGTGCGCGCCGAGTCAGTACCCCACGCGCCGAGTCAGTACCTTGCGGCTGTTCGCTGCTCGTTTTCCCGGCGTGTCGCTACTACCTCGGCGGCTACGGTACTGACTCGCCGCCCCAGGTACTGACTCGCCGCGCACGGTACTGACTCGCCGCCCCAAGTACTGACTCGCGTGCCCAGGTACTGACTCGCGACGCAGCACCTCACGTCCACCGCCCGCCCGACCGGGCCGCGTCGCACGCGAGGCAGACGAGTTCGTCGAACACGACCCGATCCAATGCGGTCCAGGACGCGGGCACGGTCACAACCCAACAGGTGAACCA
>JAVBMU010000110.1:0-3614 GCA_031552185.1 Cellulomonadaceae bacterium
GGTCCGGCCCGTGCTCCCGCTCCGCCCGAGCGGCGGCCGCCGGGCCGCCGCGCGCGGCCGCCCGCAGGGCGAGGCCGAGTTCCTCGGCCATCGCGGCGACGCGACCGGTGAGCAGCGCCCGCTGGCCCGCGTCGTCGCGCAAGTGCCCGACGGCGCGCCGCGCGTCCCCGGCGTCGCGCACGGCCTGGGCGGCGCGCCGCAGCGGGGTGCGATGCAGCGCCAACCCGGCCGCCCGCTCGACGACGAGCCGGGCCATCGCCCCCGGCGAGACGGCCCCGGTGCCGGCGAGCCGCGCGCCGTGCGCGGCAACGAGCCGCCCCGCGACGAGCTGTAACAGCACCGTGTTATCGCCCTCGAAGGTGGCGTAGACGTCGAGGTCCGCCCGGAGCGAGACGATCCGGTTGGCGGCGAGGAACCCCGCCCCGCCGCAGGCCTCGCGCGCGGCCTGCAGCGTGTCCAGCGCGAACCGCGAACTGGTCGCTTTCAGGGCCGCGGCGGTGGTCTCCAGGTCCCGGCGGTTCTCGGGAGTGTCGTCGACGCCGGAGAACACGCCGTGGAAGAGGTCCAGCAGGCGGTCGTGGGCGATGTGCGCGGCGTACGCCTCGGCAACCGGGATCAGGAGCCGACGGCGGTGGGTCGGGTAGCCCAGCAGGGCGACTTCCCCTCCGTCGACGGCGTCCGCCGCCGGGAACTGGCGCCGCTCGGTGGCGTACCGGACCGCAATGGCGAGGGCGACCTGGGCGGCCCGGACGCTGGCGCCGTCGATCGAGACGCGGCCCTGCACCAGGGAGGACAACATGACGAAGAACCGCCGACCGGGGCTCGGGACGGGCGAGGCGTACGTTCCGTCCGGAGCCACGGCGGCGTAGCGGGCGAGCAGGTGCTGCCGCGGGACCCGCACGTGGTCGAACCAGAGTTGCCCGTTGTCGACGCCGTTCAGGCCGCCCTTGAGCCCGTCGTCCCGGCCGCCGACGCCGCGCCGGAAGGCCCGGCCCCGGCGGATCGGCACGTAGAACGCGTGCACGCCATGGTTCACACCGCGGGTGATGAGCTGCGCGAAGACGACTGCCGCCCGCCCGTGCAGGGCGGCATTGCCCAGGTAGTCCTTGCGGGCCGCGGGCACGGGGGTGTGCAGGTCGAATTCCTCGGTGGTCGGGTCGTAGGTCGCGGTGGTAGCGAGATGGGCGACGTCGGAGCCGTGGCCGGTCTCCGTCATCGCGAAGGCACCCGGCACGGACAGGTCCATGGCGCCGGGCAGCCAACGGTCCTGCTGCTCAGGGGTGCCCAGGTGCAGAATGGCCGCGGCAAAGAGCCCCCACTGCACGCCCGCCTTGATCTGCAGCGACGGGTCGGCGAGGACCAGCTCCTCGAAACCTGCCAGGTTGCCGCCGGGGTCGCCCCCGCCACCGAGCCGCGGCGGAAAGGCGCGCCGGCCCGCGCCGTTGTCCCGCAGGATCTCGAGGTTCGCCATCACGCGGTCCCGTTGCTCGGCCATCGGCAGGCCGGGAACGGTGTGCAGCCGCGGATCTGCAGCCAGGGCGCGGGCGGCGAGCCGCACCTCGGCCCAGCGGCCCAACAGGATCGCACGCAACTGCTCGACGTCCGGCGGGCGCGACGGGAGGGGTTTCAGCGGGCGGGCGGGCTGCGGCATCGGCGCTCCTTCCACACGGCCGGCGCCCGGGCGCGGCGGCTGGGAGGTCACATTAAGGCTATCCACCCGAACTCGCGACCGCTCATCCCAAACCACCCCACGCCAGGCGGGTCGGGCCACCGAGCCAACTCGACGTACGGTCCGGCCAGCTCAACCTTCGTGCCGGGCCGAGCTCAAGTAATGTGAGCGGGCACAGCCTCCGTCTGCCCGTTCCGCACCGTTCCCGAGCGGATGAGCAGGCAACTTCCAGCGCAGGAGGAGGAACGATGGCCGCCCCAACCCCGCACGCCCCCGGCAGCCCGGCCCGGCCAACCCCGCCCGGCCCGCGGGACGCCGTCGTCGTCGGCGCCAATCGGATTCCGTTCGCCCGAGCCGGCGGCCCGTATGCCCGGGCGAGCAACCCGGACATGCTGACCTCCGCGTTGGAGGGGCTGGTGGCCCGGTTCGGGCTACAGGGCGAACAAATCGGCGAGGTGACCGCCGGTGCGGTCCTGAAGCACCCCAAGGACTTCGGCCTGACCCGCGACTGCGTGCTCGGCTCCTCGCTCGCCCCGGCCACGCCCGCCTTCGACGTCCAGCGGGCCTGCGCCACCGGACTGGAGGCGGCCACTGGGATCGCGAACAAGATCCGCCTGGGTCAGGTCGAGTCGGGGATCGCGGGCGGGGTCGACTCGGTCTCGGACGCGCCGCTCGCCGCGAGCGACGGCCTGCGTCGAGCGTTGCTCGAAGCGAGCCACGCGAAGTCCCTCGGGGCGCGGCTGCGGGCGCTGTCCCGGATCCGCCCCGGCGACCTGGCGCCGGTCAGCCCAGCGATCGACGAGCCGCGCACGGGGTTGTCGATGGGCGAGCACCAGGCGATCACGACCGCCCGGTGGGGCATCAGTCGCCAGGCCCAGGACGACCTCGCGCTGGCGAGCCACCGCAACCTCGCGGCGGCGTGGGAGGCCGGCTTCTTCGACGAGCTGGTGACGGGATACCGGGGCGTCGAGCGCGATCAGACCCTGCGCCCGGACACCTCGGCCGAAAAGCTCGCGGCGCTGAAGCCGGTCTACGGCAAGGCGCTGCCCGACGTCGAACCGACGATGACGGCCGGCAATTCGACCCCACTCACCGACGGCGCGTCGACCGTTCTGCTCGCCTCGCGGGAGTGGGCGAGCACCCGGGGGCTTCCGGTGCTTGCCCGGTTCGTGGACGCGCAGAGCGCCGCAGTCGACTTCGTGCACGGGCGCGAGGGGTTGCTGATGGCGCCGGTCCACGCCGTCCCCGTGCTGCTGGCCCGCAACGGGCTGAAGTTGGCCGATTTCGACGTCGTCGAAATCCACGAGGCGTTCGCTGCGACGGTCTTGACCACGCTCGCGGCCTGGGCCGACGCCGACTATTGCCGCACCGAGCTCGGCCTCGACGACCCACTCGGCGCCATCGACCGGGACCGGCTGAACATCTGCGGCTCCTCGCTCGCGGCCGGGCATCCGTTCGCCGCGACGGGCGGGCGGATCGTCGCGACGGCGGCCACGCTCGTGGCGCAGCGGGCGGCCGCCACCGGCGAGCGAGCACTCGCCCTGATCTCCATCTGCGCGGCCGGTGGGCTCGGCACCGCCGCGATTCTCGAGGCCGACCCGGCCTGATCCAACCCACCGCCGCCGACCGCCCATCCCGGCCGGCCCGATGGGCACTCGACAACGACTGTCGAAGGAGCCCCGGATGACAGACAGATACCTCACCGCCGTCAACTCCGGTCTCACCAGGACCGTAGCCAAGCGGCTGGGCCTTCCCCGGCCCGCCGTGCTGCGCCGGTTCCGGGCGGGCGATCCGCTGCTGCCCGGCCCCGCGCTGGTCCTCGACACGGCCGCCGACGACGACGCCGCGCCGATCGCCGACGCCCTGGCGTCCTGGGGGGTCCGGGTGGTGCGCGAGTCCGCGCGGCCCGCCGGCCCGGGCGGGCCGGGCGGGCCGGGCGGGCCGG
>JAVBMU010000062.1:0-32483 GCA_031552185.1 Cellulomonadaceae bacterium
CCGGCCCCGGCGCCCGCGCCGGCCCCGGCACCGGACCCACTGTCCGGCGGAGCGGGGGCGGGGCGGGTCGTGGCGGGTCTGGCGGGAGCGACGGGAGCCACGAGCGGCGCGGATGGTAGACCCGCCCCGCCCCCGCGCAGCCGGGCGGCCCCCGCACCGGCGGCGGCCGACGCGCGCAGCGCCAAGTACTCCGCCACCCCGCCCGGCAGATCCCGGATCGTCCCGTCGCCGAGTAGCGCGACCTGCCGGTCCGCCACCCGTTCCAGCAGGTAGCGATCGTGCGAGACGACCACGAGCGTCCCCGGCCAGCCGTCCAGCAGGTCCTCGACGGCGGCCAGCGTGTCCGTGTCGAGGTCGTTGGTCGGCTCGTCCAGCAGCAGGACGTTCGGCTCGGCGACGATCAGCCGTAGCAGTTGCAGCCGGCGCCGCTCGCCGCCGGACAGGTCCCGCACCGGGGTGTACGCCCGCTCCCGGGTGAAGCCGAGCCGTTCCACCAGTTGCGCCGCAGTCACCTCCTTGCCGCCCACCACGAGCGTGCGGCGTTCCCGCTCGATCACGTCGACCGCCCGCAACTCCGCGATGTCGTCGAGTTCGCCGACGTCCTGGGTCAGCTCCGCCACGTGCACCGTTTTGCCCCGCCGCACGCGCCCCGCCTCGGGCGTCAGCCGCCCGGCCAGCAGGGCCAGCAGGGTCGTCTTCCCCGCTCCGTTGACGCCGACGACGCCGTACCGGTCCCCCGGCCCGAGCCGCCAGGTGACGGCGTCGAATAAGGTCCGCCGCCCGCCGTCGGGCAACGGGACCGAATAGGTTGCGTCCTCGAGATCGAGCACGTCCTTGCCGAGCCGCCGCGTGGCCGCCCGGGCGAGTTCGAGCCGGTCCCGGGGCGGGGGTTCGTCGGCGATCAGGGCGGCCGCGGCGTCGAGCCGGAACTTGGGCTTGGCGGTGCGGGCCGGCGCGCCCCGCCGCAGCCAGGCCAGTTCCTTGCGGAGCAGGTTGTTCCGCTTCTCCGCGCTCACGGCCGCCGCCCGCGCCCGTTCGGCGCGGGCCAGAACGTACGCGGCGTACCCGCCGTCGTACCCGTCGACGGCGCCGGTGCCGGTCACCTCCCACAGTCGGCTGCAGACCGCGTCCAGAAACCACCGGTCGTGGGTCACGACGACGAGCGCGCCGCTCGCCCCCGGCCGGCCGAACCGGTCCCGCAGATGGTCCGCCAGCCAGGCGACGCCCTCCACGTCCAGGTGGTTGGTCGGCTCGTCGAGCAGGAGCAAATCGAGGTCGGCCGCCAGCAAGGCGGCCAGCGCGACCCGCCGCAATTGCCCGCCGGACAGGGTGTCCGCGCGGGCGTTCAGGTCCAGGTCGGCCAAGAGCCCCGAGTGGATCTCGCGGATCGCCGCGTCGGACGCCCAGGTGTGCTCCGCGGCGTCCCCGTGCACGACGTCGAGCACGCTGGCCCCAGCCGGCGCCTCGTCCCGCTGGCCGAGCAGGCCCAGGCGTAGGCCGCCGACCCGCGTGACCCGGCCCGCGTCCGGCTCCCGCGTGCCGGCCAGAATGCCCAGCAGCGTGGATTTCCCGGCCCCGTTGGGTCCCACGACGCCAACCCGGTCGCCGTCGTCCAGGCCGAGCCCGACGCCGTCGAACAGGATCCGAGTGCCGGCCGCGAGGTCGATGCCGTTCGCGCCGAGGAGATGAGCCACCCTGCGAGAATACGCGCCCGACGCCGGCCCTCTCCGCCCGCCGAGCCGAGTCGTCCCCGCCGCGGCTTGAAGGCAAAAGGCGGACCCAATCCCAGGAGAAAGAATTCGGGGATTGTTCGGCAAATTCCGACCCGTCCCATGTCCTTCATTCGGCCGCACCTTCCTACCGATTCTCCACAGCGCGCCCATCGGGAGCACTCGTCGCCTTCCTACAGTGGACGCGGCATTCAGACCGCCGCGGATCACCCACAGACCGTGGCCCGACGAGGATAGGGATGACTACGTGAGCAAGAGCATCGAAACAATGCGCCGGCGCCGGGGAATCGCGCTGGTCACCGGGGGCGTCGTCGCCTCCGCCGCCCTCGCCCTGTCGATGACGGGAACAATGTCGGCCTTTGTCGCATCGATTACCAACAGCACGAACACTGCCGCGACCGGTGCCCTGGTCATGGAAGAGAAGAACGGGGACGGCTCGGTGACGTGTACGTCCACCGACGGCGGCGGACTGGGCGTGAACCAGGCGACCTGCTCGACCATCAACAAGTTCGGCGGCTCGACCACCATGAGCCCGGGCCGGCCGGTGACCAGCAATGTCACCCTGAAGAACACGGGCACCATGGCGGCCTCGACCTTCAGCCTGACGCCGGGCACGTGCACCCAGTCGGCGAACGGCGTGCCCGCGGGCACGGCCACCGACCTGTGCAGCAAGCTGAACGTCAAGGTCACCTCAGACTCCTCGACGGTGTTCGAAGGCACCCTCGCGGCGCTGGAGGCCGGCGGGCCGATCTCGCTGGCCGCCCCGGTGAACGCAGGCACGTCGGTGCCGTTCACGTTCGACGTCACGCTCGACTCGGGCGCGGACAACACGTACCAGGGCTTGCTGGCCTCCATGCCGCTGACCTGGACTTTCACCGCGTGACGAAGGCGGGGACGAAGCTCCGTGGCGCCGACCGGCGTCACGGAGCGCTGCCTTGGATCGCATCGGGACTCGTCGCGCTCGCGGCCATTCTCGGCGCCGCGGCATTGCCGCTGCGGGCATTCACGGTGGAGTCCCCGTCCATGGGCACGGCCGCCCCGGTCGGGTCCCTGGTGATCACCTCCCACCGGGCCGACGTCGAACCCGGCGCGATCGTCACCTTCCGGCCGGTCTCCGGATCCGCCCGGACCTACACGCACCGAGTGATCGCCGTCGGGCCGAATGGCATCACCACGCAGGGCGACCTGAACGCTACGCCGGATCCGTGGACGGTTTCGCCCGACCAGGTGGTCGGCCGCGCCGTGGCGGTGCTCCCCGGCTTCGGCTACGCCGCCCGGGTGCTCGCCTTCACGACGCTGGGAACGCTGCTGGCGGTCGGCGCCACCCGCGGCGTGGGCGAACGGGGACTGCGCCGCTGCCTGCGGTTCGACGGCGCGGCGCTCGCGCTCGCCGGGGCGATCGCCGTCGTCAAACCGCTCACGGGTTTCCGGCTCCTGGCCGTGGCCGCCGAGGGCGCGGCCCGGGCCGACGTGGTCTCGACCAGCGTGCTGCCCATCACCGTGCGCCCGCACGACGGCTCGACCGCCGCCGACCTGGCCTACGGGCAGGCCGGCACGCTCACGGCCGCAACCGATCATGGTGTGCTCACGCTGCACTCGGCCCTGCACCTGCCGTGGTTCGGCTGGGTGGCATTGGCGGTTTTCTGCCTGATCCCGACGGTGGTCGCGGTCGCGCAGGCCCGGAGCCGCTCGGTGGCGGTGCTGCCGTGAGGGCGGCCACGAATGCGCCCGGGAAAGTGCCCGGGAAAGTGCCCGCTGGACCATCGTTGCGGCCGTCGCTGCGGCGGGTCCGCATCCTGGGGCTGCTCGCCGTGCTCGCGCTCGTCGGCGCCGCGCTGATGCCGGGCACCCAGGGCAGCTTCACCGGCACGGTCCGGTCGGCCCAGAACGTGACCGCTACCCGGGCGTTCTTCGACTGCCGATCGGCCGCGGCGGCCATCGGGACGTCGAACACCGTGCTCTCCTACCGGCTGGACGATCCCACGGGTGCCTCCAAGACGGTGGACTACTCGGGCAACTCCAACACCGGCAACTACTCCGGGCAGATGCGATCGACCGCGCTGTCGCCGCAGGCGTGCCCCAACGACGGCGGCGGGGCCTACACGCTCGACGGGAGCACGAGCTACCTCTCCTCGAGCAGGCAAGGCGCCGCCCCGCAGGCGTTCTCGGTCGAGGTCTGGTTCCGGACCGCCACCCCCGGCGGTCGCATCATCGGTTTCGGTAACCTCACAAGCGGACTGTCGTCGAGCTTCGACCGCCACATTTATCTCACCGCGGCCGGACAGGTGGCCTTCGGCGTCTACGACGGCGCGGTTCGCAACGCGGTCATCAGCCCGGAGAGCTACAACGATGACTCCTGGCATCACGTCGTCGCGACCTTGTCACCCGTCTCCGGCATGACGCTTTACGTCGACGGAATCCGCGTCGGCTCCAAGTGGTCCGTCAAGGTGGGCAAGGACTACAGCGGGTATTGGCGCCTGGGCTATGACAACACGGCGTCGTGGCCGGGGACGACGGCGAATCTCTACTATGCCGGGCAGTTGCGGTACGCGAACGTCTACCGGGTGCCCCTGGCCCCGGGCGACGTGCTCGACCGGTACCTCGCGGGCGCACCCACGTCGCCGAGCACCGTTGCGGCCGTGAACCTCGCGCAGGAGCGGCCCTCAACCCAATCGTCGGAGTACGGGAACGGCGATCCGGCCGCCAATGCCACGGACGGCAATACCGACGGCGACTACATGCACGGCTCGGTGGTGCACACGGCCGCGGAACCCAACGCCTGGTGGCAGGTGGACCTGAAGCAGGTCCGGTCGATCGCCGCGATCAACGTCTACAACCGGACGGACTGCTGCGGCGCACGCCTGTCGAACTACTGGATCTTCACCGCCAACACCCCGTTCGACACCTCGAAACCGCCCGCCGCCCACGCGCGCGCCGAAGGCACTACGTGGTCCACCCACCAGACGGTGGAGGCCGGCTCGCCGACGAGGCTCACCCTGCCGCCGGGCGTGACCGGCCGTTACGTGCTGCTGCAGCAGGACGATCCCGCGAATCCATCGCTCAACTTCGCCGAATTCGAGGTCATGTCGCCCGGCAGCCCGTGACGCGCCGGCGCGCCGAGCGGGTCAATGAGATGAGTGATTCCTGACTATTCGTCGGCGTCGGCGGGTGGATCGGCGGGGGTCGCCAGACTAACCAGGGGTTCGGGCGGCCGGGCGACGCTTCGGCGGCCGGGCTGTCGGCGACGATGCATCGGGCGGCGCGCGCGACCGCCACTGTTCGAGGCGCTCGTCCAGCGTCTGCCTCGCGTCCGACGTGGCCCGGTCGGGCGGCGGTGGAGGTGGGGTAGTGCGTCGCGAGGAAGCCTGTGCCCGCGAGTCAGTACCTGGCGCGGCGAGTCAGTACCTGACGCGGCGAGTCAGTACCTGAGCCGCCGAGTCAGTACCTGACGCGGCGAGGACGTACCGACACGCCGGGAAAACGAGCACCGAACAGCCGCAAGGTACTGACTCGGCGCACCAGGTACTGACTCGGCGCACCAGGTACTGACTCGGCGCACCAGGTACTGACTCGGCGCACCAGGTACTGACTCGGGCGGTTGGGAAGGGTGCTGCGGTTGCGGGCGACGGTGGCCGCCGCGCGAGAGAGAGGTGGGGCGCGCGAGAGAGAGGCTTGTCGGACGAGAGAGAGCTATCGCGAACGAGGTAGAGGTTAAAGGTCGCGAATCCGTCGGCTCGGCATGCGATACCTCTCGTTCGCGGACCGTACCTCTCGTTCGTTCCCGATACCTCTCGTTCGCGGACCGTACCCGTGCTTCGTCCGCGCTGCGGCCGGATGAGCGCGCCTCGAAGGCGGCGGTCGCAGCCGCGCCTCACCGCCGGCTACCCGACCACGCGCGCCCCCGGCGCCGGACCCGCCGCGCAGTACGCGGCGTCGCAGGCGTCCGCTGCGGTCCAGTGGGCGGCGATGGCGCGGGCGTGGCGCGCGCTGCGGGCAAGAGCCGCCACGGTCGGCCCGGATCCCGAGACAATCGCTCCGAGCGCACCCGCCTCCCGGGCCAGGGCCAGGGTGCGGCCCAGCTCCGGGCGCAGCGCAAGCGCCGCGGGTTCGAGGTCGTTGCGCAGCGCCCGGCCGAGCGCCCCGGCGTCGCCCGCCCGCAGGGCCTTCATCAGCCCGGGATCCACGTGCAGGGCGTCGGTGCTCGCCTCGGTTGGCCCGGCGCCGCTGCCCCCCGCCCCGCGCTCGCCCCCCGCCCCGCGCTCGCCCTCCGCCCCGCGCTCGCCCCCCGCTGCGGCGTCGAACTCCCGGAAGACGTCCGGCGTCGAGAGGCCGGTGTGGCTCACCGCGAGCGCCCAATGGAACTGCCCCCGGACCATCGCGGGCGTCAGGATGTGCCCGCGCCCGGTGCCGATGGCCGTGTGCCCCACCAGCGGGAACGGCACGTCCGAGCCCAGGTCGGCGGCGAGGTCCAGGAGTTCGGCCCTGGACAACGCCGTCTCCCACAAGGCGTCGCAGGCGACCAGGGCGGCCGCGGCGTCGGCCGAGCCGCCCGCCATCCCGCCGGCGACCGGCACGCCCTTGACGATCCGCAGCCGAACATCCGGGTCGACGCCGACCCGGCGCGCGAGCGCCGCGGCCGCTCGCCAGGCCAGATTGGTCCGATCGGTCGGGACCCGCTCCGCCTGTGACCCGGTGACGGTCAGCGAGATGCCCGCGCCCGGCGGCGCGGGCCGGGCCGTGACCTCCTCGAACATGTCGAGCGCCTGGAACACCGTCGCGAGCGGGTGGAAGCCGTCCGGCCGCACCGACCCGACGCGCAGCGCCAGGTTGACCTTCGCCGGCGCCCGGACCCGCACCCCGGGTTCGGGCACCGCCGCGAGCCGCCCGGTCATCGCTGCGCCTGCGCATCGACGTCGGCGCCGGCCGGCAGGTTGCCCTCGACCGGTGCGACACCGGCGGCCGGCACGGTGCCGGCGGCGAGTGCTTCCGCGATGCGGGCGAAGTGCGTGCTGTCGAGCTGTTCGCCGCGGGTCCGGGGGTCCACGCCGGCCTCCCGGAGGGCGGCCTCGGCCGCGCCGGCCGAGCCGGCCGGACCGGCCAGCGCGGCCCGCAGGGTCTTGCGCCGTTGGGCGAAGGCGGCGTCGACGACGGCGAAGACGGCGGCGCGGCCGGCGTCCGTGGCGGGCGGGTCGCGGCGCTCGAAGGCGACCAGGGCCGAGTCGACGTTGGGCACCGGCCAGAAGACGGATCGGCTGATCGACCCGGCCCGCCGGGCGCGCGCGTACCAGGCGAGTTTCACGGAGGGCACGCCGTACGTCCGGCTGCCGGGCGGCGCGGCGAGCCGGTCGGCCACCTCCGCCTGAACCATCACCAGACCGTGGCGGAGCGAGTCGAACCGCTCCAGGAAGGTCAGGAGCACCGGCACGGCCACGTTGTAGGGCAGGTTCGCCACGAGGGCGGAGGGGGCGGCCCCGGGCAATTCGGTGACCGTGAGCGCGTCCGCGCTCACGACGTCGAGCCGACCGACGGCGTCGGGCAGGTGTTCGGCCACTGTGGCGGGCAACCGCTCAGCGAGCACCGGATCGATTTCGACGGCGATCACGCTCGCCCCCGCCTCGAGGAGGCCGAGCGTGAGCGAGCCGAGTCCGGGACCGACCTCGACCACCCGATCCCCCGGCCCGATGCCCGACTCGCGGACGATCCGCCGCACCGTGCCGCCGTCGTGCACAAAGTTCTGGCCGAGGACCTTCGTCGGACGAACGCCGAGGCGCCCTGCGAGGTCCCGGATCTCGGCCGGTCCCAGCAGGGCGCCTCGAATGTCGTTCACGCGTGCGAGCCTACCGACGCGCGCAACCTCACCGCAGACCGAGCTTGCGGGAGCAGGCCGGCCACTGGCCCCAACCGGAACGGGCCTGCAGCGCCTGGGCGCGTTGCGTCTGCTCGGCGGAGGAAGCCTGGGACGGCAGGCCGGAGCCACCCATCGCCCGCCAGGTGCTGACGGAGAACTGGTAGAGCCCGTGATAGAGGCCGTTCGAGGAGACCGCGCGCGGGTTGCCGCCCGATTCGCACTGGGCCAGCGCGGCCCAGACGCCGCCCGGCGGCGGACCTGCCGGCGCGCTCGAGCCCCCGCCGGCGGGCTTCTGCTGGGACTTCGGGGCAGCCTTCGGCGTCGCCGCGACCGCTGGGCGGGCCTTGGTCCCGGTGACCACGATCTTGGTGACCGGCGCCTTGGTGACAATGTCGGCGAGTTGCTTGCTCGACTCGGTCACGCCGTCGACCGTGACGACCTGCTTGACGATGGTCCGCACCCCGTTGGCGCCCTCTTGGGTGACGACGGCGGGCAGATCCCGGTAGCGCGTGGCGTCGGTCTTGTTCTGGGTGCTGAATGCGACCGGGGTCGTGGTGGTGACCTTCGTGGTGCGCACGCGCTCGATGACGAGCGCGACGGCCGGGTCCGTCGTCGGGTCGCGCTTGACGCTGACGCGGTCCTCGTCGCCCAGGACGATGCCGGCCCGGTCGAGGAGGGCGTCCACGCTCGAGGACCCGCTGGGCGCCGTCCGGGTCCGGCCGTCGACGACGATTCGCACCGGATCGTTGGTGTCGAGGCGGATGGGCAGCGCCGGGCGATCCCCGACGGCCGACCTGGAGGCGACCAGACGGACGTCGGCGTGCCGGGCGGCCAGGCCGGCGAGCGCCTCGTCGGCATCCAGGGCGGTCGACCACACCGTGGCGGTCTCGCCGTTGGAGTTGATCGTCACCCGGTGCCCGGTGCGCACAACGACTTCGTCCCCGGAGTGCAGGCCGGTGTCCGGACCGGGGGCGACCTGGTCGTGCGCGCCGACCGTCACGCCGCGCTCGTCGAGCAGACCGGCGACGGAGCCGGCGAAGGTATGCAGGTGGGTGATCTTGCCGTCGACGTCGAGCGCGACGGACTTGCGCGCCAGCGCGACTGCGGTCCCGCCGCCGATGAGCACCGCCAGGGCTACCGCAGCGGCCGCGATGGGCAGGAGCCGGCGCCGGCGGGAAGTGGTGGGGGCCTCGTCCGGCTCGGTGCCGGGGGCCGCGTTCGCGGTCCGAAGGAACGGATTCTTCACTCGAGTCCTGACGTCGTCGGTCCCGGCGACGGCCGGGTGGTGCGGTCCCTCCGAGGTGGCTTTCGCCGCCCGGTGGACGCCCCACGCAAAGGCCGATCCGGCTGCTGCACTAGCGTGACGTTCCTCACATTCGTGCTTTGTTAGCGATGCTTTCGCCGTCGCATCGACTCGACGGTAACCGAATCGTCACCCGCCGCCAACTCTATGGTCGGGAAATGTGAGGTACCGCACGGTATTACGCCCCGAATGGACCGGGTGTGGGGATACTTTCAGCTGCCGACGGACATCTTCGAAAGCGGCGCTAATACCATCCGCGAGCCTGGGAGTGCGCCCACGCCCCACACGGCGTGCCGTAGCGCCCCGCGATGTACCCGAGCCCCCAACGGATCTGGGTGGTGGGGTTCGTCCGCCAATCCGCACCCGCCGAGGCCATCTTCGAACCCGGCATGGCCTGCGGGATTCCGTAGGCGCCGGACCGCTTGTTCTCGGCGTACACGTTCCAATGACTTTCCCGCTCGTAGAGCCGGTCGAGACAGGCGAACTCGTCGTCGCCCCACCCGCGCTCGGCCGCCATCGCCTTGCCGATGGCGCGCGCCGAACCGGGACTCACCGGCGGGGTATCCGGAACGGTCATCGTGCCGATCCGGATCACCTCATTGACCGGCTCGCGGCGGACGGTCCGGGTGACCAGCGTCCGGGTGACCTCCACGCCGCCCAGGGTCTCCACGGCGTAGCTGCTCACCGCCTCGCCCACGCGGCCCTTGACCTCGACCTTGCGGTGGCCCTTCGGCAGCGAGGGATCCTGAATCTCCTTGGTCTCGAAGGCCAGGGCCTCCGTCACGGTCGCCGCCGAGGTGGCCGCGCGATTGACCACGACGACCATCCCGTCGACGGCCGCCGCGCCGAGCGGCACGGAGGTGGTGTCCGTCTCGCCGAGCACGATTCCCGCCCCGCTCAACACACCCAGGACGGTCGCCTCCGCCGTCGTGATCGGGACGACGGCGCCGTCGACGGCGATCCGGACCGTCTTGAGGGTGGAAACCCGGACCCTGCCCCGGCCGAGCACCTGAGAACGCGATGCGGACGTGATCGCCGCCTCCGCCCGGGGACCCAGCGCCGTCAGCAATTCGCCGACGGTGCGGGCCGTCGTCGACAACGTTTCGCGGCGGCCGTCGATCTCGACCGAGACGGTGCGCGCCGTGCGCACGACGATGGTCGAGCCGTTGCGGACCGCCGAGTCGAGCCCGGGCTCGACCAGGTCATCCGCGGCGACCGGCACGTCCTGATAGGCCAAAACCTGGGCCACGGTGCGGCCGTAGACCGACGCGGACCGGATCTCCCCGTCGACATCGAGGGTCACGTCCTTGTGCATCACGGAGAACGCCGTCATCCCCCCGGCGACAGCGAGCACGACTCCGGCCTGGGCGAGGCGACGCGGCACCCGGCGGCCCGTGGCGGTGGCTGGCATCACGTCTGCGAGTCATCCATTCGTCAAGATCAGGAGCGGTCGACAGCGACCGTCCCGATGTGGGGCGTTCGTACCGGACCGTACGCTCCGCACCACCGTAGCGGAAGTCCGGGGACCGGGTGATCATCGGGCCGCCGTTTGCGCACCACCGGCCGTCGTGGCTCACCACCGGCCGTAGACGCTCTCCGTGACTCGGCTGACCTGCGCGCACACTGTCTCGAGCGGGGTGCCGGTGATCTGCGCCACAGCGCGGGCCGTATGTGCCACCGCATATGGGGCATTTGGGGCGCCTCGGAAGGGATGCGGGGTCAGATAGGGGGCATCCGTCTCCAGCATGAGCAGGTCGGGCGGCAGCGCCCGCAGGGCCGCGCGTAGGTCCTCGTTCGCGGGGTACGTCACCGGACCGGCAAAACTGGCGTACCAGCCGTGCTCCGCGCAGACCCGCGCCAGCTCCACGTCGCCGGAGAAGCAGTGAAAGACGGTTCGCTCCGGGGCGCCGTCGCGCCGCAGGACCTCGACCACCTCCGCGTGGGCGTCGCGGTCGTGGATCTGGAGCGCGAGGTCGAGTTCCTTCGCCAGGGCGATGTGGTCCCGAAAGGCCCGGCGCTGGACCTGGGCGCCCTGCGGGCCGGAGCGGAACAGATCCATGCCGGTCTCGCCGATGGCCCGCACCCGCGGATTGCCGCGGGCGATGGCGGCGATCTCGGCGATCGCCTCGTCCAGCGGGATGCCATGGTGACCCTCGCGGCGCGGCGCCAGCCCGTCGGGGCCAACCTCGTCCACGCCGGCGTGCCGGGTCGCCTCGTTGGGGTGGATCGCGACGGCGCCGAGCAGCGCCCGGGTCACGGGGTCCGGGCCGGGGCCGGGGGCGGGGGCGGCGGAGGTTTCGCCGGCGCCGGGGGCGGCGGAGGTTTCGCCGGCGCCGGGGGCGCGGGGGCCCGGATGGCCGGCGCGCAGGAGCGTGTCGGTCCAGCGGGCGGCCGGCAGGTCGCAGCCGACCTGAATCATCCGGTCGACGCCGACCCGGCGAGCGCGAACGACATGGTCCGTGACGCTCGGCCGGCCGCCCGGTGCCCATGGGTCCGCACCGGCATCGCGGTGCCCGGCATCGCGGTGCCCAAGGGCGCGGTCCGCGGCATCGCGGTCCCCGCCGAACCTGTCGTCGCCCCCGGCCCGGGCCGCCGCGGGCGGCGCCGTGGGGGCGGGCGGCAAGACGTCGCCGATCGAGTCGAGATGGGTGTGATTGTCCGCGATCGGCACGGGCAACGGTTCCGGATCCGGCGGCCAACTCCGGGTTCGACGTCGTGACATGGCTGCCATTGTCCCCGAAGCCGAGCTCGGCGCCGGGCCCGGATTACCGCGAGGCAGCCGCCCGGGTCCTGGATGGCCCCCGGCACCCGGGCGAGGCCCTCGGTCCGGTCACGCTCGCGGAACGCCGACCGACGCCATCCCGCCTGCGAACGGCGTCAGGCCCCCTGCCGCAGCCGGTCCAGTTCCTCCTCGACGATCGCGTCGTCGAGCTTGACGAAGACGGGCGTCGGCTTGGCCACCGGCGTGCCCGGGGCGACCGGCTCGGATGCCCATTCGATCGGCGCGGAGTAGTCCCCGGTGATGATCGGGTAGCCGCGCGCAGGATCGTCCAGGTCCCGAACCTCGCGGATTTCCGGCCGGTCGCCGAAGGCGCGCCGGCGGCCGAACACCTCGTCCACCGCCTGCGCCGAATGCGGCAGGAACGGTGCCAGCAAGGTGTTGCAGTCACTGATCGCCTGGGCCGCGGTGTGCAACACCGTGCCCATCCGCTCCGGGTCGCCCTTGAGCTTCCACGGCTCGGTCTCGGACAGGTACCGGTTCACCTCACTGACCACCCGCATCGCCTCGCTGATCCCGGCACGCTGCCGGTGCGTGGCGAGCAGGCCGCCGACCCCGTCGAAACCGGCCGCCGTCGTGGCCAACACGGCCCGGTCGACGTCGGCCAGGTCGCCCGGCGTCGGGATGGCGCCGAAGTTCTTGTGGATCAGGTTTGCGGTGCGGTTGACCAGGTTCCCCCAACCGGCGACGAGTTCGTTGTTGGTCCTGGCCTTGAACTCGGACCAGGTGAAGTCGCTGTCCTGATTCTCCGGCCCGGCCACGGCGATGAAATACCGCAGGGCGTCGGGCTGGTACCGCGAAAGCATGTCCCGCACGTAGATCACGACGCCGCGGGAGGAGGAGAACTGCTTGCCCTCCATGGTCAGGAACTCGCTGGAGACGACCTCGGTCGGCAGGTTGAGGCTGCCGTACCGGCCCGGCTCGCCGCCCCGGTTCCCGCGCCCGTCGTAGCCGAGCAGTTCCGCCGGCCAGATCTGGGAGTGGAAGGTGATGTTGTCCTTGCCCATGAAGTACATCGAGCGGGCGTCGGGATCCGTCCACCAGGCCCGCCACGCCTCCGGATCGCCGGAGCGCCGCGCCCACTCGATCGAGGCCGACAGATAGCCGATCACGGCGTCGAACCACACGTACAAACGCTTGTTGGGGTTCTCCTCCCAGCCGGGCAGCGGCACCGGGATGCCCCAATCAATGTCCCGGGTCATGGCCCGCGGCCGCACGTCGTCGAGCAGGTTGAGGGAGAAGTTGAGGACGTTCGGCCGCCAGGCGTCGCGGCCGCGCAGCCACTCCCCCAGGGCGTCGACGAACGCGGGCAGATCGAGGAAGAAGTGGTTCGACTCCACGAACGTCGGCCGCTCGCCGTTGATCCGGCTGCGCGGGTTGATCAGGTCGACGGCGTCGAGCTGATTGCCGCAGTTGTCGCACTGGTCGCCGCGGGCGCCGTCGTAGCCGCAGATCGGACACGTGCCCTCGATGTACCGGTCCGGCAGTGTGCGGCCCGTCGACGGCGAGATAGCGCCCATCGTGGCTTGCTCGATCATGTAGCCGTTCTTGTGCACGGTGCGGAACATCTCCTGCACGACGGCGTAGTGATTGCGCGTCGTCGTCCGGGTGAACAGGTCGTAGGACAGCCCGAGCCGGTGCAGGTCCTCCACGATGACCCGGTTGTACCGGTCCGCGAGTTCCTGGGCCGTGACGCCCTCCTGCTCCGCCTGGACCAGAATCGGCGTGCCATGCTCGTCGGTGCCGGACACCATGAGCACGGCGTGACCCGCCATCCGCATGTAGCGGCTGAAGACGTCGGAGGGGACGCCGAAGCCGGCGACGTGGCCGATGTGCCGGGGCCCGTTGGCATACGGCCAGGCCACGGCGGACAGAATGTGGGTCATGCGCCGATCCTAGTAGCGCCGCGCCGCGCCGCGCCGACCGCCGCGCCTGCCGACGGCACGGTCGGCGACGAACCCCCGACGACAGGGATCAGTCCGGCGGCAGCCGACGCCGCCAGTCGTCGATGCCGACCGACAGCCTGGTGCCCGTGTTCTGGTTCCAACTCGCGTCGAGGTCGTGCTCCCGCAGGACGGCGACAATCTCGTTCGCCAGCGCCGTGATGCCCACGCGCCAGCGCTCCTCGAGCTCGGACTCCGGCAGGCCCGCCGGCAGATCCGCCGGCCGGAAGACGCCATAGGAGAGGAACAGCGGCCCGCCCTCGGGCAGCCGTTCGGCGTCCTGCTGGTGGAAGAACGTGTAGCCGCGCCAGACCCGGGTGTCGTCACGCTCGGCGCCGATCTCCGCCGCGCCGCAGGTCCCGCAGCAGGTGAAGTTCATCCGGGCGAGGATGCCGCGCTCAGCCAACGCGGCGAACGCCCGGTCGAGCCGATCCGAATCGGACTCCGCCGTCCAGGTCGACTGCTCGGCCCGCACTGCAGCCAGCACCTCGCCGACCATGGCGTCGAGGTCGGCCTCGGTCACCGACTCGTAGTCCTCGTCGTCCTCGGTGTAGTCCTCGATGCTCTGGCGCAGGTCCGCTGCGGTGTTGAAGCCGGTCTCGGCCCACGTGCGCAGCGTCTGAACAAGCTCCTGCCGGACGCCGTCGTCGGCGCCCGGCTGCGTCGTGATGTCATTCATGAGGCGACCGTACAAGCAAGCACCGACAGTACCCTTGCCCCGGCGACCGCAGACATCCGGCAAACCGTGGGAACCCCGCGGACCGCCCGGGTGAATCGCGGCGATGCCTGCGGCCGACGATGTCGGCGCCGCAAGCCGCTCAGCCCGCCGGGGTGACGGTGACGCGGAGCAGGCGGTCGTCGCCCGCTCGCGGGCTGCCCCGCCCGTCGGTGTTGTTGGTCAGCACATACAGCGCGGCGGAGCCGTCGGACGCAGGGGGCCGGGCCGGATCCACAAGCACCGCCCGCAGCCGCCCGACGCCGTCGAACACGACCTGCGGGCGGCCGAACGCGGTCGGGGCGTCGTCGGCGCCCGCCGCAAACGGAACCCGCCACAGCCGCTGTCCCCGCAGCGCGGCGAGATACACGGCGTCCCGGGTGACGGCGATCCCGCTCGGGCTCGCTTCCGCGGTGGACCACGTCGCCACCGGGTCGACGTAGTCCCGGTTCGGTCCCTCGGCGCCTTCCCGGTCCGGCCAGCCGTAATTGCCGGCCGGCACGACGACGTTCAATTCGTCCCACGTGTTCTGACCGAATTCGCTCGCGAACATCCGGCCGGCCGCATCCCAGCCCAGGCCCTGCACATTGCGGTGGCCCAGGCTCCAGACCGGGGAGGCGGGGTCGGCGTTCGTCGCCGGCACATCGCCCTCGGGGGTCAGCCGCAGGATCTTGCCGCTCGGTGAGGCCACGTCCTGGGCTCGGCTCGGCTCGCCGGCGTCCCCGGTCGAGACGTACAGGAAGCCATCCGGGCCGAAGGCGACCCCACCGCCGTCGTGATGGGTGGCGGCCGGGATCTGCCCGATCACGCGGCGTAGGGCCGAGAGCCGCGTCCCGGCCAACTGCCCGCGCAGGACCTCATTTCCGTCGGCGGCCGTGCGGTAGACGATGATGTCCGCGGGGCTGTCCGGGGCGGTCGCCGCGCCGTCGGTGGCGTGGGTTTCCGTGCCGCCCTGGGTTTCCGTGCCGCCCCCGGTGTGGGCGACACCGGCCGGTTCGACGGCGACGCCGAGGAGCCCGGATTCGCCCCTCGCCACCGTGTGCTCGGTCAGTTCGTCCGCGCCGGGGCCGACGACTCGTTGCACCGCCCGGGTCTCGGGGTCGATCCGGATCAGCCGGCGCTCGTCGCGCAGCGAGACCAGCAGGTCCCCGTCGGGAAGGGCGGCCAGGCCCCAGGGCGCAGCCAGGCCGGTCACGACGTCCTGCGCCCGGACCCGGACCGAGGGCACCACGGACAGGGCCTCCGCCGCGGCGGGCCCGCTCCCGCCGCCGGCCGAGGAGGACGGGCCGGTGCCGGCGGCCGGCGAGTCCTGGGCGGCCGCGTCGCTCGCCGTCGACGAGTCGGTGGGATCTGTTACGCCCGCCGGCCCGGTGCAGGCGCCGACGGCGGCCAGTGCGAACGTCAGCAGCGCAGCGGCACCGGCGTGCGGGCGGGACGGAGAGCGGGTCATGACCCATCGTCGAGGTCCGCGCGGAGCGTCGCACGGCCGGGCGTGCTCAGAGATCGCGCGGATCGGTGTCGGCACCGTCGGCGCCGAAGCCGTTGGCGCCGACCCCGTGGTCGGGTGCCCGAGCTAGAGACTTCGCGAACGAACGAGAGGTACGGCCCGCGAACGAGAGGTAGGCCCGCGAGCGAGAGGTATCGCGAACGAACGAGAGGTATCGGGCGCCGGACCGACCGATTCGCGACGTTTAGCCTCTACTGCGTGGGCGATGCCTCTATCTCGTCGGCGATGCCTCTATCTCGCGCGCACTACCTCCGCCTCTCGCGCGTCGGCCACCGTCACCCGCGCCCCACGGCAGCACCCTCGCCGGCCGCCCGGAAACCACCCGCCGCAACCTCACCGCCCACGACCACGAACCCCGGAATCAATCACCCCACGCGCCGAGTCAGTACCCCATGCGCCGAGTCAGTACCCCACGCGCCGAGTCAGTACCTTGCGGCTGTTCGCTGCTCGTTTTCCCGGCGTGTCGCTACTACCTCGGCGGCTACGGTACTGACTCGCGGGCCCAGGTACTGACTCGCCGCCCCAAGTACTGACTCGCGGGCCCAGGTACTGACTCGCGACGCAGCACCTCACGTCCACCGCCCGCCCGACCGGGCCGCGTCGCACGCGGGGCACCACGCGAGGCACTTCATCGAGCACGACCCGGTCGGATGCGGTCCAGGACGCGGGCACGCTCACAGCCCAACAGGTGAACCACGCGACAGTCCCGTCCGCGACCAGCGTGGCGAACCGGACCCACAACAGGCTCGACGAACGACGACGGCACCGCGCCACCAACTCCCCACGCAGACGCAGACCCCGACAACCCACAACGAACCGGGCCACCACGCGCCCCCACCGTCACGCCACCCCGAACCACCTTCCCGCGCGACCTCTTACCTGCCCCCGCCCGGGCGTCGGATCGGATAGGTTCCGCGATCCCGGCGCGCCGAGCGCGGGGCGAAGAGCTCGGGTGTGGATCGTTCCGCCTCGCGGTGCTCGCCGCAGGACCGGCAGGGAACGAGCGCCTCGCCCGGCCCCGCTGCCTCGCCTGCGCCCGCCGGCCGACCCGACTCCAATACCTGCGCCTCCGGCGTTGCGTCGGACGGACCGCCGTCGGCCCGGGTGTCCGCCGGGGGCAGGCCCGCAAGCGGCGCGGGCGACTCGGGTGCCGGGGCCTGCGAGTCGCCGGGAGAACGGGCGGACTGGCGATAGTTGCGTTTCATGACATGACCTCCTCCACCCATCTCGCCCGGCTCGTGACCGGCCTTCCCGCACGCACGGGGTAGGGAGAGACATCTCCGTCATTTTCACCGGCATTTCCGTGACGGCACGGCCGGGCACCCCGGGCGTCGTCGTCGGGCGGGCGGAGAGAATTAGGTTCGGCGAAACGCGGACGGACTCGGCGAAATGGAAGTGAAATGACCGTTTGGTTTTATTCGGTCAATCTGTTTTGCGCTTGGTAAACAGAATTTAGGTGACTGGAAGCGACATGTCAACACTCACCGGCACGCGAACGGCCGCGCGTCGACTGCGGACGAAGGCTTCGCGCGGGGCTGAGAACGTCGTCGTGGCCCGCGCCACGACGACGTCTCACCCGGCGGCGGACCCGTCGATCTCCGCGAGCCGCGCCCGGATCACGGCCTCGATCGCGGCGTCCGGGAGGGGCGCATCAGGGGTGAACCGGATGGTGCCCTTGGTCGCCGGCAGCCCGGCGACGGCGTCGCCCGCGGCGGCGATCGCGTCGCCCGAGAACGGCACCAGCGCATAGTGGCGCGCCGCCGGCTTGACGCCCAGCAGGCCCTTGCCCCGCACCCGCCAGCACACGACGCCGTAGCCCACCCCCTCCTCGGCATCGGGTACCACCCTGCGGCCGACCTCGTAGACGTGCGCGACCGCGGCCCGATCGGACTCGGGCAGCCCGGCGACGAAATCCTCGATGAGCCCCATTCGGCCATCATGCCGGCGCCGCGGGCCTCCCGCCGGGGCCGGCCGCAGGATAAGTTGGCTGCATGAGCCAGCCCGCACCGCGTCCGGCCACCCACCGTGCCCTGATCGTCGTCGACGTCCAGCCAACCTTCTGCGAGGGCGGCGAACTCGGCGTCGAGGGCGGCCACGCCATCGCCGGCCGGATCGCCGAGTTCGCGGCCGCGCACCGCGACCGTTACGACCTGGTGGTGACGACGCAGGACTGGCACGTCGACCCGGGCCGGCACTTCGCCACCCCGCCCGAGGTTCCCGACTTTGTCGACACGTGGCCGCCGCACGGCGTGGCGGGCACGGCCAACGCGGAGTTGCACCCGGCGCTGGCCGGCCTCGCCCCGGACGCGAGCGTGAAGAAGGGCGAGTACCGGGCCGCCTACTCCGGCTTCGAGGGGGTCGCGCCGGACGGCCGCTCGCTGGCCGACCTGTTGCGCGCGGCCCACATCAAGGCGGTCGACGTGGTCGGGATCGCCGAGTCCCACTGCGTGCGGGCCACCGCGCTCGACGCGCACGAACTCGGGCTGGAGACGCGGGTGCTGACGGACCTGACCGTCCCCGTCACCGCCGAACAGGGCGCGGCCGCCCGCGCCGAACTAACGGCGGCCGGCGTGCGCCTGATCGCCTCCGCCGCCGCGGCCTGACGCCGCCGCACGATCGCTCGAGCGCCCCGCTCGCCCCGCTCGCACGCCGCACCGCCCGCCGGGCAGCACGCCGCACCGCCCGCCGGGCAGCACGCCCGCACCACCCACCCGCACCACCCGCCCGCACCACCCGCCGGGCCGAACGACATCCCGGGCGCCGACCTCAGCGCACCCGGGCGGCGACGGCGGCGGCGTAGAGGTCCCGCTTGCCCGCCCCCGCCTCCGCGGCCACGGCGGCGACGGCGTCCTTGAGCCGCTCCCCGCCGTCGACCCGGGCGAGGACCAACGGCACCAGGTCGGCCGGCTCCGCCGACCGTCCGGGCGGCGCACCGCCGACGACGACGCAGATCTCGCCCCGGGCGGGCTCGGCCGCCGCCTGCTCCGCGAGTCGGCCGAGCGGGCCGCGGCGCACCTCCTCATAGGTCTTCGTCAGTTCTCGCGCGACGGCAGCCGGCCGGTCGGCGCCGAACGCGGCCGCCATCGCGTCCAGGGTCGCGGCCAGCCGGTGCGGCGCCTCGAAGAAGACCATGGTGCGGGGCTCGGCCGCCAGCGCCGCCAGCGCCCGCGCCCGCTCCCCCGGCTTTCTGGGCGCAAAGCCCTCGAAGCAGAACCGGTCCGTCGGCAGGCCGGAGAGGGCGAGGGCAGCCAGGGCCGCGCTCGGCCCGGGCGCCACCGTGACCGGCAGGTCCCGGTCGATCGCGGCCGTCACCAGCCGGTACCCGGGGTCCGAAATGGCCGGCATCCCCGCGTCCGTCACCAGCACGACGGTCCCGCCGCCCGCGACGACGTCGAGCAAGTCCGCGGTCCGGGACGCCTCGTTGTGTTCGTAGCAGGAAACCACCCGCCCGCCGATCTCCACGCCGAGTCGGCGGGCGAGGTCGCGGACCCGCCGGGTGTCCTCCGCCGCGACGACGTCCGCGCTCGCCAGCAGGGTCCGCAGCCGCGCGCCGGCATCGTCGGGATTGCCGATGGGCGTCGCGGCGAGGACCAAACGACCCACCCCGGAATCCGGCCCGGCCACGCTGCGGTGCACGCTCATGGTGTTCAGGGTTTCACGTCCTACGATGGCGAGCGTGTCCCATCCCACAGGTGCGCCGGTTCGCCCACCCACCACGGCCGCGATCGAGCCGCCCGCACCGCCGCTGGGGCACCGCGAACGGATGGAGCTCGCGCTCATCGGCTCCCGCCGGCTCGCGCTGGGCGCGACGGCGCACGACCGGTTGTGGGGTTGGCTCGGCCCCGCCCTCGTGACGGCGGGGGCCGCCATCCTGCGCCTGTGGAAGCTCGGCCGCCCCGACACGCTCGTCTTCGACGAGACCTATTACGTCAAGTACGCCTACACGCTGATGCGGTCCGGCTTCGAGGCCCGGTGGCCGGAGAACGCGAATCCGGCGTTCGAAGCGGGCCGGGTCAACACGTACCTGCAGAACGCCGACTACGTCGTCCACCCGCCGCTCGGCAAGTGGATGATCTCGCTCGGGATGGACGCCTACGGCGGTGCGACTGATCCGGTCTCCTGGCGGATCGCGACCGCCGTGATCGGCATCCTCTCGGTCTTCATCCTCGCCCGGGTCGCGCGGCGCCTGTTCGCCTCCACCGCGATGGGAATCGTGGCCGGCGGCCTGCTCGCCGTCGATGGCGAGGCGATCGTCCACGCCCGCACCGGCCTGCTCGACAGCTTCCTGATGTTCTGGGTATTGGTCGCGTTCTGGTGCCTGCTGCGGGACCGGGAACAGGCGCGCCGGCGGCTCATCGAGCGCAGCGCGGCCATCCTCGATACGGGTCGCCCGCTGGGCCACTACGGGCCCCGGATCGGCTGGCGCTGGTGGCGGTTCGCCGCCGCCGTGTCCCTGGGCCTCGCCTGTGGAGTCAAGTGGTCGGGGCTGTACTTCCTGGCAGTGTTCGCCGTGATGTCGGTGGCCTGGGACGCGATGGCGCGCCGCGCGGTGGGGATCCGCCGCTGGTGGGAGGACTCGCTCCTCGTCGACGCCGTCCCGGCCGCCCTGATCATGCTCCCCACCGCGGCCTTGACCTACCTGGCGACCTGGATCGGCTGGTTCACCTCGCCGCGCTCCTATCTGCGGCACTGGGCGGCCGACAACCCGGGCAAAGGCATCACCTGGCTGCCCGAATCGCTGCGGTCCCTGGTCGAGTACCACCAACAGATGTGGAGCTTCCATCGCGGGCTGAGCTCGCCGCACGACTACCAGGCCCACCCGCTCGGCTGGATCATCCAGTACCGCCCCACCTCCTTCTACTGGAAGTCCTACGAGCAGGGCGAGGGCGGATGCACGGCGTCAAGCTGCGCCCGGGCGATCACGTCGGTCGGCAATCCGCTGCTGTGGTGGCTGGCCGCGATCGCCCTGCTCATCGCGGTGATTCTGCTCATCCGGCTCCGGGACTGGCGGGCCTTCGCCGCGATCTCGGGCACGGTGGCGGGGTGGGCGCCGTGGTTCCTGTATGCCGAGCGGACGATCTTCACCTTCTACTCGATCGCCTTCACGCCGTGGGTGGTGCTGACCCTCGGCTATGTCTTCACGGTCGCCCTGGAGGCGACGGAGGGCCGCCGACGGCGCCGCGCCCGGGCGCGGCTCGGCATCATCGCCACCCTGACGCTGATCGGCGCCGCCGCGGTGTTCTGGTATCCGATCTGGACGGCGGCGCTGGTGCCCTACTGGTTCTGGCACCTCCACATGTGGATGCCGAGTTGGATCTAGCGAGGCGGAGCCACCGCCGCGCGCCCGCCGGGGTGTCCGCCGGGGTGCCCACCCGGGTGCCCACCGCTCGCCGCCCGGTCCCAGTCGATCTGCGGATCGCGGTGGAAGGCCAGCCCGGCCCGGCGCCACGCGGGTGCCTGGGCGGCCACTCGCGGCCGGAACCTGGACCAGTCCATGCGGTCGGGCGCCGTCCAGGCCACCTCGGCGATTGCGGCCAGACGCGGCAGCAGCATCTCGAACAACTGCTCCGGCGTCTCGATCTTCTCGGTCCAGATCGCGGCCTCGACGCCGAGCAGCGACTCGGGCGGCAGCCCTGGCAGGATCGTCGCGGGGTCCCAGTCGAAGGCGTCCCGCACGTCGATGAGACCGGCCCAATCCTGGCCCCACGGGTAGTCGGCCGAGTACTTCATATCGAGGTAGGCCCGGCTGCTCGGTGAGACGATCACGGCTGCCCCCGCCCGCGCCGCCCGGACGACGACGTCGGCGTCGGATCGCTCGTCCCAGTACTGGATCACCGTGCCCGGACCGACCCCGGCCCGAGCGATCTCCTGCCAGCCGATCGGCGTCTTACCGTTCTCCACCACGATTCGCTCTGCGAGCCGGACCAGCCGCGCGTAGTCGTCGGCGGGCGTCGAGTGGGCCTCGTCGCCGCCGATGTGCAGGTAGCGACCGCGCGTGGCGCGCGCGACGTCGCCGAGCACGTCCCGCAGGAACGGCTCGGTAGCGGGTAGATCGACCGTCAGGGTGGAGAAGCCGACCTCAATGCCGTCGTAAACGGGCCGAGCCCGACCGTCCGGCGACAGTTCGGCGATCGCGGCCATGGCCGCGTTCGTGTGCCCCGGGACGTCGATCTCCGGCACGATCTCGATGAACCGGGCCGCCGCGTAGTCCTGCAACTCCTCGTACTCGGCGATCGTGAGGAAGCCGCGGGCGGCGTCGTCGTCGGGCCCCGCGGGCTCGGGCCGGGTCAACTCGGGCCGGGACGGGATCTCGATCCGCCAGCCCTGATCGTCGGTCAGGTGCAGATGCAGCACGTTGAACTTGTAGCCGGCCAGCAGGTCCACGACCCGGCGCAGCGTCTCGACGCCGAAGAAGTGCCGCGCCATGTCCACGCTCAGGCCGCGCCGGCGGAACCGCGGCTCGTCCACGATCACCAGGCCCGGCAGGAATGGGCGGCCTGCCGCATCCGGCCCGGCCAGCGTTGCCAGGGTGCGGGCGGCGTGCATCATCCCGGCCGGCCCGGGCGCCGCCAGCGTCGCCTCCCGGTCAGTCACCGCGACCGTGTAGCGCTCGGGGTTCGTCGATCCCTCAGGACCGGCCTCGGGGTCGAGCCGCAGCACGATCCGGGCGGCGCCGTCGACGTCGTCGGTCTCCTCGAGTTCGTCCGTCGCCGCGGGCACCCGCGGCTCGGCGAGCGGAAGCCCGACCTCGCCGAGCAGGGCGCCGACCATCGGCACCAGATCGCGCACCTCGGGGTCCATCGCCAGGACGACGGCGCAGGGCGCTGCCAGCGTTTTTCCGTCGCGCCGCATCTCGACCGGACGGGGAATCAGGGGCCGCATCGGTCCACCCTAGCGGGTGGTGACCACCAGCCCGGGCGCCGGCTCGAGCCCCTTGAGGGCGTCCGCCTCCGCGGCCCGATTCTTGGTGTCGATCGTCCAGCCCAGGCGTACCCCGGCGGGGATCGCCGCCTTCAGGTCGTCGTAGCCGCGGACGCGGCCGGTCAGCCAGGCCGCGTTCGCCTGCAGTGCGACGACGGCGACCTCGCCCTGACCCAGCCGAAGCTCGGTCCAATCGGCCACCGCCTGCGGGCTCGACGCCCGCAGCACCACCATCTTCTGCGGCAGCCGCTTGGACCGGACGAGTTCGGACACGGCGGCGATCGCCTCGCTCACCTCCCGGGCGGACACCGTCCCGTACCGCATGCCCGACTCCCGCCGGGTGTCGATGTCGAGGCTGACCCCCACCCCCGGGCGGCTCAGGGCGCCCACGTACTCCGGGATCTGCTCGGCGAAGGACGCGGTGCCCGGCTCGAACCGGAGCAGAACGTACACCCCGGCCGTCGCCGCGGCGTCGAGCAACGGCACGAGCTGATCCGCGGGGATCTCCAGCGAGAAGTTGCCGTCCCCACCGGGCGACCGGGACGCCATCGTCACCGGAATCTCCAGGGCCGCCGCGAGCGGACCCGAAACGTCCGCCGCCAACGACTCTCGGGCGCTCTCGGCGCGCAACACCGTCCGCGAGATCGCGTCCGCGCTCGCGGCGCGGAAGCTCGCCGTCACGGCCATGCCCGGGACGGCGACATACCGATAATTGCCGAAGACCAATTGTCCGCCGCCGGGCAGTTCGGTGCCGCCCTCGGCGGTCCGCAGCTTCCACTCGAGGCTCGCGGAGGTCCCGAAGCTCGCCCCGATCGCAACGACGGCGAGCGCATGCGCCTGCGCGACGGCCTCGACAATTTCAGCCTTCGCCCGCGGGTCGCCGCCCGGCACCACCAGCGGCACCGCCCCGGCGGCCCGGGCCGTGGCCACCGCCGCAGTCTGCGCCGCGGTTCCCTCGGTGAGCGCCAGCACCTCCTTCAGCGTCTCCGGGTGCGCGACGGCGGGCAGCTTGCGGCGCAGATCCGCGAGGTCCCGTGGATCGAGTTCGCCGGTATCGAGCAGCGCGTCGGCATCGATCCCGATCCGTTCGGCGTCCGGGAAAGTGGGGTAGGCCGACGATTCGGTAGGCGTGGCGGACGGCAGACCGACGGCGTCGTCGTTGGTGATGACAACGACGGCCCGGGCGCCGAGTCGCTTGATCTCCGCCCGGATCGCCTTGTCCGCCACTGAGCCGCCGACGAGGAGCACCGGGGCGGTGATCTCGACCGCGACCGCGGCCGCCGTCTCCTGCTCGCTCGGGCTGTCGGCGCGGGCGAGGACAACCACCGGGGCGGTGGTGAAGAAGGTTTGGCTGGCGCTCAACGCGAGCGCGGCCGACTCGCTCGCCCCCAGCACCACGACCGGCGCGGCCGGGGCCTGGGCCTCCGCCGCGCGGGTGCGCGAGGGGGAAGTCGTCTCCTCGGCCTGGGGCTGGCCGGAGCATCCCGCGAGCCCGAGAACCGCAACCGTCAAAAGGGCCGCGAGGACGCGCACGCCCCCGCGCCGGCGGATTGTCACCTCTCCATCATCTCCCATCACGCGCCCGTGTCGAACGCACGGCCGGGTGAGATTCGGGCGAATTGCGGAACGGCGCATGGTCCATGCAGGCGGCCGCGAAAACGGCGTTCGTCTACTCCGCATTGCGGAATAATCGGGCGGTAATACCAAATTTTCGAGGAGATTGACGTGACCGAGCCCGGCCAGTTCCGGCCGTATCGGGCACCCGGCCGTATCGGGCACCCTGCCGCCCGGAGGTGTCTGCGCGCGGGAGCCCGCCGGGCCGACGCGGGGCCGCCGGCCGACGCGGGGCCGCGGGCCGCACTCCGACGGCCAGGTGAGTGATTCCGAATAGCGGCGGTCTTCGGCGGCAGGGTGGCCCGACCGTCAGGCCAGGTCGGCACCGGCGTTCGACCGCCCGCGGCTGCGGGAATCCTGGGCGGGAGGTGAAACGGGGGCCTCCATCGCCGAGTCAGTACCGGGCGCGCCGAGTCAGTACCTGGCGCGTCGAGTCAGTACCTGGCGCGCCGAGTCAGTACCTGGCGCGCCGAGTCAGTACCTTGCTCGCTGTTCGGTGCTCGTTTTCCCGGCGTGTCGGCACTTCCCGGGCGGCCCCGGTACTGACTCGACGTGGGCGGTACTGACTCGACGCGCCAGGTACTGACTCGCCGGCCCAAGGTACTGACTCGCGACGCACCACCCTGCGTCCATCGCCACCCGCGCGTGCCGCGGCGCGCGAGGCGGAGCCGCGGCGCGCGAGGCGGAGCCGCGGCGCGCGAGGTAGAGCCGCGGCGCGCGAGGTAGAGCCGTAGCGCGACCGACACGCCGGTCCCGCGACACCACGGATCTACCTCGGCCTCGCCGGCTCTTTCGGCGCCCGCGCCGGCCCGAGCCACCCGATCCCACAATTCGGAATCACTCGCCTGTCCTGGCGTCCCTACCTGGACCCACCACCCCGGACCCACGACGACGGATCCGGGCACAGCCTGGAGCGTCGCCGGCGTCGCCGGCCTCGCCCTGGGCCTCCTCTGCTGCCTCGCCCCGGTCGGGCTCGTACTCTTCGTCGTCGGCTGGTTCAAGTCCAGGCGGGCAGGCTTTTCGAACGGCACTTTCTTCCACGAGAACGACGTCCTCGAATGCCCCACCGCGGGTCGTCCGCGGATGCGGGATACTCGCTCTCACGCAGTTTTTACAGAAGGGGCATAGCATGACAATTCCGAGCCAGTCACCGTCTGATCCCACGCCCGGCACCCGGCCTCCGGGGACGCAGCCGCCGGCGTACGGGGCGCCGTCGCCCGCGTACGGGGCGCCGTCGCCCGAATACGCGGCCCAGCCACCCGCGTACGGGGCGCCGTCGCCCAGCGACGGTGCCCAACCGACCACGGGCCCGGCCGCGTACGGGGCGCAGCCGCCCGCATGGACCCAACCGCCCACCGCCGGACCTGCAGGTTACGGTGCCCCCGGGGGTTACGGTGCCCCCACCCCGGGCTACCCCGCCCAGGCGACGCCGGACCCGGGCAAGGGCATGGGTATCGCCGGTCTCATCATCGGCTTCCTGGGATGCTTGGCCCCGATCGGGCTCGTCCTGTCGATCATCGCCAAACGCAAGTCCAAGCGGGTGGGCGCCCCGAACGGCGTGGCGATCGCCGGGATCATCGTGTCGAGCATCGTTACGCTCATCACGCTGGCGATCCTCGCCACCGCGACTGCCGCCTACGTCACGATGCAGAACAGGTGCAATGAATGGGGTCCCGGCATTCATGAGGTGAATGGCACCACGTACTACTGCGGGTGAATGAACGGCTGCGAACGACCTGACAGCAGGCGCCGAGGTCGAACGCGGGACGTTCGACCTCGGCGTCGCGGGTGGGGCCGCGCGCCCGCCGGCCGGACCGGCCGCGAGCCGGCCGACTCGCTCCTGGCCTACTGCCCTTCGCCCCCTACTGCCCTTCGACGCCGAGGTCGACCATCCAGCGGACGCCGTACTTGTCGGTGAAGTCGCCGTATTCGTCGCCCCACATCTGCTTGGCGAGCGGCGTGTGGACGGTGCCGCCCTCGGAGAGCTTCTCGAAGAAGTCCCGCAGCACCGGGTCGTCGCCGGACAGCGAGACCGAGATTCGCGTCCCCTCCTGGTAGTCACCCATGCCGGGCAGAACGTCCGAGACCATCAGGGTGAAGCCGTGGTCCGTCTCCAACTGGCCGTGCATGATCTGGTCCTTGGCCGCCGGATCGCTCGTCGCACCGAACTCCCCGAACGTGCTCAGCGTGAGTTCGCCGCCGAGCACCGACTGGTAGAACTGCGCCGCTTCCCTGGCCTGGCCGCGATAGAGGATGTAAGGGTTGAGCCGTGCGGGCATCGGTCCTCCTCAGGGTGGATGGGCTTCCAACCTAGGCGGCATCATGCACACCCGCCCGGCGCCGAGCCTCCGCCAATCAGAGGGGCGACCATTGGTTCGGGAACCGCCCAAGCCGGGTTGGCGAAGTCGGCGACGTTGCGGGTCGCGGTAGTGCGCGCGGGCGATGAGCGGTGCCCTCGGCGCGCGGGCGCCGTCCGAGACAACCTGAGCACTCAAGGGGATCGAGGGCGCCACCCGGACGAAGCGTGTACGCACTACGCGTCCGGACCCGCTCTCGGCGCGGCATCCGGACCTCGTGCGGCGGGACTTCACCGCGACCGGCGCGAATCGGCTGTGGGTCACGGACCTGACCTACGTGCCCACGTTCGCAGGCATGGCCTACACGTGCTTCATCATCGACGCGTTCTCGCGGATGATCGTCGGCCGGCGGGTGGCAGGGCACATGCGCACCGAGATGGTCCTGGACGCGATCGAGATGGCCCGCTGGTCCCGCGGCACCTAGTTGACCGGGCTGCGGTGTCATTCGGACGCCGGAGCCCAGTTTACGAGCCTGCGCTACGGCGAGCGGCTCGCGGAGATCGGCGCGACCCCGTCGATCGGGACCGTCGGCGACTCGTACGACAACGCCCTCGCCGAGACCGTCAACGGCTACACAAGGCCGAACTCATCCGTGGACCAGGCCGACAGAAGCCCTGGCGGACCGTCGAAGACATCGAACTCGCCACGCTCGGCTGGGTCCACTGGCACAACAACCAGCGTCTCCACGGCTACCTCGGAGACCTGCCGCCCGTCGAGTACGAAGGGAGGTTCTACGCTACGCAGCAGGGCCACGACGCCATGGTCGAAACCACATGACCAGAGCCTCCATCAGACCCAGGCGGTTCAGATACCCTCGACGACAGGTGTTTGGTTTCGCGTATCGCTCCTGTTGCGAGCGCACATGGTGAGGGTGGGTGTTGCAGTGCCGGACGGCCAGGTGGTCGAATTTCGGTCACTGGATGGACTTCGACTCGTCGGTGATCTGTGCTCACCCGAACGCGCGAGCGGCACGGCCGCGGTATTGGTGCACGGCGGGGGCGTCGATCGCCATGAGGCCGGGTTCTTCGATCGGCTTGCCGCGGGACTGGCGGACGCCGGGATCTCCAGCTTGAGGTTCGATCTGCGGGGCCACGGGCAATCCGCGGGGCGACAGGAGGACCTGACGCTGGCGAGCGTGCTGAACGACATCGGGACGGCAATCGATTTCGTCCGGGAGGCGACCGACGCCCCAGAGATCGCACTGATCGGCCAGAGCTTCGGCGGTGGCATCTGCGCCTACCTCGCGGCCAAGCGGCCGCAGGACGTGCAACGGCTGGTTCTCCTGTGTCCTCAGTTGGACTACCTCAAGCGCACAGTGACCTCTCGGGCGTATTGGAAGGGTGGACACCTCGACCCAGAGGCGTCGGCGAGCCTGGCTGAAGCCGGGTTCATTCAGCACTCGCCCACGTTCCGCCACGGGCGCGCGATCTACAACGAGGTCTTCTGGCTGCGTCCGGACGAGGTGCTGGAGGAGATCCAGGCGCCGACCCTCATCGTGCACGGGTCGGCCGACACGATCGTGCCGATCGTCGGCTCGTTGGCGGCCGAACGCAGGCTCGGCAAGGATTCGCGGCTCATGGTCGTCGACGGCGCCCAGCACGGCTTCGCCGTCGACGGGGACCCGACGTACCTCAACCCGCAGAGCCAAGCGTGGCAGGCGGAAGTCATCGACGCCGCTGCCGAGTGGTGTGGCGAAGCGAAGCCCTGAACTCCGAGACTTCCGTCGTCATTGACCACGGTTCCAGAGCGTCGTTCACCTCAAACGCGAGGTCGGCCGACCGTTGCGAGCCGATCGCACACGCCGTCATGAGCCCCTGAGTTGCCAGGTTCGCAGACGTTTCCGGGTGGCCCGATCGCGCGAGTGCCATCGCGCGGCGGATCTCGAAGAAGCACATGTCCCGCGGCGCGAGGCCGCGCGACAAGGCGGCCTGGTAGGTCTGATCGGCGTCTTCGGGCCGACCGGCCTCCAGCCACACGGTCGCCTCGCGCAGCGACAACGTCGCATCGTCGGCGGGAGCGATTGTCCGGGCCTCGTCGATGACCCTGTTCGGATCGATCCGATCTCCATCCATCAGACGACCCTTCGCGGCCTGAAGCGTCGCCTCGGCGCGGTACGCCGCGCCGACGCCCGACAGAGCAAGCGCGCACCGGGCGAATCCCCGGACGCGATGGGCTTGGCGAAGGTCGTACGCCATCTGGGCCTTCCGGATGAGAACGAGCGCTTGGAGGTCGTCGCTGCCTGCCAGCTGCGCATACTCCATCGCGGCGTTGTACCACCGACGGGCGAGCTTCGACTTGGAGCGATCGCGGTAGAGCCAGCCGACGAACTCTGCGGTTTGGGCCGCGAGCCCCAGGAGCGGCCGGCGAACGGACGGGCGGCATTCCCGCACCATCGACTGGACCACCAGTCGCGCTATTCCCATGGCGACGGGTTGGGCGACCGTCGAGCCACGGCGCCGGTCGAGCGAGTTGGCGACGGCAAGCTGCGCGCCGAGCACCTCGACGACCGTCGAATCGCAGTATCGCCTGGGATCCGCGCCGGCCTTGGTCAGCCGCGTCGCGACATCGGCGACCGCGGCCGAAGCAGTTGGGGGCATCGCTTCCCCGACAGCGCCGAGCTGCCCGAGCAGCATGCGTTCGGCGTCTTGGAGCTCGGCGAGGTCGTGGCTGTCAACAAGATCCGCAACCCCGCAATGGTGTCCAAAGGCAAGCGCCAGCCGACTGAGGGTGGAGGGCTGGGAGCCGCCGAAGGGCCAGGATTCCCACTCCGAGATGCGCGAGACGCTGACGGAGGCTCCTTCGTTGGCTCGCTGGTACTCCTGCACGAGTCGCCATTGCGGCCAGTCGAGCGCCCACCGCCAGGCCGTGCGGGGTCGGATGTCGAAGGTGGCGGAGATCTCGCGAGCGATCTCCGCGACGGTGAAGCCCTCGCGCAACAGATCGCAGCGCAGGCGCGCGCTGGCCGCCCTCCTGCTGGTATCGCGATCCGACATCGGCCGACCTTTCGAGCGTGTTCTGTCCAGCATGCCGGATGAATCTTGTTCGCGGCTATACCGCCGGCTGCCACAGAGGGTGGCGGGCGGGCGACCGAGGGCTTCCACGGGGCCTCTCGGCTGCCGCGGAATCGACTTGACCTTTGCGGTCGCTTGGTGCCTATTCCGCACGCCCCGACGTAGCGCAGCAAACGGGGTTCGGGCACGATGCAGTACGGAAAATGAATAGAATAGCCGATGGACAGGTCCGGGGTGCCCGAGCACAACTCATCCACCGCGTAGAGGCTCTCCACGATTGCCTGCCGTGACAAGGAGACGTCGTCGGCGGAGAAACCAGGAGGCAGGTGCGGCGGCACCGCGCCGATGCAACGGTTCAATGCGAACGTCGTGATCCCGTAGTTCTCCCTCAAGAAGGTGACCAGCTCCGGGACCTCCCGAAAATTCGCATTCGTGACGGTGACATTGACGGTGATCCGGTCGACGTGCTCACGGAGAAGTTCGATCTTGCGAACCGCATCCCAGAACGCTCCGCGCCGACGGGTGATGCGGTCGTGGAAACCGCTCATGCCGTGCAGTGACACCGCCCAGGCGTTGATGTTGGCGGTCAGCCAGCCTACGTTCGACGGGCACAGGAGCCGACCGTTGGTCACGATCGAGGTGAACAGGCGCTGCCCGCGGACATGCTCGACGATCTCGCGGAAACCCCGATAGAACAAGGGCTCGCCGCCGAAGTAGTTGATTCGCAGAATACCGGCACGTTTCAATTCGTCGACAACACGCTTCACCGTCGCTACGTCGACGTCGGGGTCGCGCCGAAGGCTCATGTGTTCGACACCGCAGAACAAGCAGTCGATATTGCAGTTCCGGGTGATGACAAAGTTTGCGATCAGCGGGCGATCATAGGCTTTCATCAGTCTTCCCCTCGAAACCCTGGCGCGACGCCGGGGCTGTCCGCGCCGCGCCAGGTGGAATTCATGCTCCCTGGCAGGGCTGGTCCGCCTTCACACGTTGAAGCACGGATGCCATCGCCGGAGCGATCTCCTGCGTCCCGTCGGGCCGCGAAATCACGATCCGCGGCATCTCGAATTCTGTCTTGCTCATTCGTTCACCCCCTCCTGGAACGTCGCCGGTCGTCGACGTTGAGCCGAGCTCGGTCGCATGTGCACACTCGCAGGTGTTCGTCCGGCGATCTTCGAACCCACCGAAAGTGCGCCCAGGGAACTTCTGACGACCGGAAAGGTGTTGTCGATCGTGGTGCTGTGGCCCCCGCCGCCGGGATCAGGACAACCCGCGCCGACGACGGGCAGTTTCGCTGGCAACAACAGCGGCCCCACACTCGCGAGCCCTTGAGTCCGCTCGCTCGGTGAGGGATCGTCGATCAGGCCCGCCGTCGAAATCGATGCGCGGCTCTACTTGCGCCACCTGCGCGCCTCAGTCCGCCGCGCCGGGCTTCCCCGTCATCGGGGCGAAGACGTCCAGGACGAACGCGACGTAGGTCCATCCGGCGTGAGTGCGCACGTAGGTCAGGTCGGCCACCCACAGCTCGCTCGGGCCGGTCCCTGTGAGCTTGCGTTTCACCAGGTCGGCCGGCCGCTCGGTCTCGGCGCCGTCACCGATGGTGGTCCTGCGGGTCTTGTCCCGGGCGATGCCACGCAGACCCCGAGCCCGCATCAGGCGCTCTACGGTGTACCGGGCGACCATGATGCCCTCGCGAACCAAAGCTCGGCATGGATCTTCCCGGCGCCCTACACACCGAGGTAGCCCGTGTGGGCGACCCTGATGTCCTCGACAAGTTCGCCGTCGCGGATCGCGCGTGCCGAGGCCGGTCGGGTCCTGGCTGCGTAGTAGCCGCTCGGGGCGATCTGCACACCGGCCGTCCTCAGCCTGAACAGGCTCAATACGCCCGTGGGGTGCGCGGAAGCGCAGGAGGAAGTCATGAGGCAAGCGGAAACCCCCTCCCGTTCCGGCGTTTTCGCTGGTGGGAGGGGGTTTTCACGGGGTGGAGCTAGGGGGATTCGAACCCCCGACCTTCTCATTGCGAACGAGACGCGCTACCAACTGCGCCATAGCCCCGCGAGCGGGATACAGCGTAACACTTCCCCAGCACTGGTTCGCAAGCGGGCTACCGAGCGATCGCCCGCTCACCGGCGCAGACGCGCCGCCGCGGACTCAGAGGCCCGCGGCACGGCGTCGGGCGAGGATCTCGTTCAGGTCGTGCGCGAGGGTGTCCGGCGGCGGATCGGCCGCGTCGCGCGCACCGTTCGGCGCGGGGTCGGGCGCGGCGGGCGCACCGGTCGGCGCCGGGGCGTCGGCGCGGACGCCCGCGTCGGACGGCGTCGCGGCGGGGGGAGGGCCGAGGGTCCACGACGTCGCGAGTTCGCCGCCGGGGGGGTCGATCCGTAGCCCCGGCACGTCGAGGCGAGCGGACCACGGCCCGGCGAAGGTCGCCATCGGCTCAGGCAGATCGGACGGCCCCGGCAGGTGGTCCGGCGGCGGCAAGGGAACCGGCTCCCGCCGGGGCGCCGAGGGCTTGAGCGCATAGGTCGGGCGCGGCACGGGTACGGGGTCCCAGGCTCGGCCGGAGGGCACCGCCGACGCGGACAGCACCGACGGGGACGACCCGACCTGCGGCATCGTGGTTGCGAGCGGCCCGGGCAGCGGCTCGGGCGCGGCACCGCGGTCACCGGCCGAGGCACGGCCGTCCGGCCGAGCACGGCTGTCCGGCCCGGCGTCGCCGTCGGGCGGCGTCCCGCCGGGCCCGGCGCCGCCATCG
>JAVBMU010000111.1:0-22203 GCA_031552185.1 Cellulomonadaceae bacterium
CCGGCAGGCCGCGTCGGCGGTGGCGACGGCGATCTCCCGAGCCGTTGGCTCAGTCTCGGGATCGACCATGTCGTAGACTGAATTCGAGGGCATCTCGATCGGAGTCTGCGGCAGGTCCGGAACCGCTTGAGCGGCCATGCAGGTGCGCCACTTTCGTGCCGCGGCGACGACCGGGGCGGAGGACTCCGCCCGCTCGCTTGCATCGAGCGCCAGGCCGCGAACACTGATACCTGCGGAGCCGTCATCCGGTCGCAGATGCGACCATGCCCGCTCCCGGCACGCGATGACGCGCTTGTCCTCTGCCCACTTGCCGAATCTTTCGCGGTAGGTCGAAGGTGGCCCGACCGGCTCGCCGACGTAGCTGCGCCGGTCCTCGTGGTAGCCGAATCGGCCTGCTATTTCCTTACTCATGAGCGGTTGGTTAAATGGCCCCCGGGTCACCGACTGGGGTCGCGGCTTACCCGGCGGTCGCGGGAAATTGGCTTCGCCCTGGTCTTGCATACAGTCGTAGACGAAATAGTACTCGGCCACGATCGCCTTCCAATCAAGCTCGAGACTTACCTCGTAATCGTCGAGCGGAAGTGTCCACTTGGCCTGATCCGGAACCAGGGAGGCGTCGAGTTGCTCGCGACTCATGCGCACATCAGATTGCTGGGGTTGCCCGCATGCGACGAGTGTTGCCGCCAGGGCGACGGCAGTGAGGGACGTCCCTATGATCCTGCGACCTTTCATGCCGGAGTCCTCCTCGATCCGGTTCGGAAATTTGGGTCCGATGGGAATGGTTGGACGGGTGGGGGGCACCGCCAGGCCTTTCGCTCGGTCAACCCTCGAACCGGAAGGACTCGATGTTGTTGTTCACCACGCTCGCGGGTTTGGGTACCTCGGCGCGGGTGTCGATGCCATTGCCAAGATTGGGATCGCGTTCGCCGTTCGGATAGAGCGAGAACAGGAGGGTGCCGTATTTCTTGTTTGCATAGAGGTATGCTCGGAGCTTGGTGCCCCGGTTCACGACGGAGGTGGCGTTGTTGGCTCCGTTCGTGCTGGTGCCGGAAAAGAGCCAGGTGCTCAGGTCCGGAATCCCGTGCTCGGCCTTGATGTACCCGGTGTGCCGGCCGGACGACATATAGTTGTCGCCGCTCCACACGCAGGCATACCGCACGGGACAGTTGTCCCATGCCGCCTGCGCGGGCAGCGCGGTCGCGACGACCGCGATCGAGCCGACCAGTGCGGTCAGCGCCGACGCGGCGCCGAATCTCTTCGCGAACGGACGCGTCATGAGTTCTTTCCTCCTCGTGGTGCAAACTGTCCGAGCAATTCGGTTTCGCCCGATCGCGTTAATGTAGGTAAGGTTCTTCGCTTCGTCAACAACGAATGCGGACCTGTGGAGAACTCAGCGGCGCGCGGGGCCCGCGGGCGCCCGGGATGGCGTCCGGGCACTCCCGCCCCGATCGGCAACCGTCCGCGCCCCAACGCAAGCGGCTTGCGTTCGCGCGTAAGGTGGCGTCATGTCGCGACGGCTGGCGGAAGTGGCCACGAAGGTTGGCGTCTCGGAGGCGACGGTCAGCCGGGTCCTGAACGGCAAACCCGGCGTCTCCCAAGCGACGCGCGAGGCGGTCCTCACCGCGCTGGACGTGCTCGGCTACGAACGCCCCACCAAGCTGCGTGGCGAGCGCGGTCGACTCGTCGGCCTGGTGTTGCCGGAACTGGTCAACCCCATCTTTCCGGCGTTCGCCGAGGTGATCGGGGGCGCGTTGGCCCAACACGGTTTCACGCCGGTGCTGTGCACCCGCACCGCGGGCGGCATCTCGGAGGCGGAGTACATCGATCTCCTGCTGGGCCAGCACGTGTCGGGAGTGATCTTCGCGGGCGGCCTCTACGCCGAACGCGCCGCCGACCACGCGCACTACCGCCGGCTCGCCAAGCGCGGCCTGCCGGTGGTGCTGATCAACGCCGCCATCGAGGCGCTCGATTTTCCGCGGGTCTCGTGCGACGACCTGGTGGCGGTCCGCCAGGCGCTCGGGCATGTGATCTCGCTCGGGCACCGGCGGATCGGCCTGCTGCTCGGCCCGGCGGACCATGTGCCCTCGGAGCGCAAGCTCGCCGCGGCCGAGGCGTACGCGGTGCAGCGCGGGACGGCACTCGACCCGGCCCTGGTGGCGCACAGCCAGTACTCGCTCGAGAGTGGGCAGGCGGCGGCACATCGCCTGATCGAGGCGGGCGCGACGGCGATCGTGTGCGCGAGCGACCCCCTCGCCCTGGGTGCCATCCGAGCCGCCCGGCGGGCGGGCCGGAGCGTACCGACCGATGTCTCGGTGGTCGGCTTCGACGACTCCGCGCTGATGAACTCCACCGATCCGGCGCTGACCACCGTGCGCCAGCCGATCGAGCCCATGGGGCGGGCCGCCGTCGACCTCCTGGCCGGCATGATCGCCGGCATGATCGCCGGCACGGATGCGTCCCGGGACGAGTTGCTCTTCGAACCGGAGCTGGTGGTCCGGGGGTCGACGGCGGCCGTGCGCACCGTCGGCTCGGGCGCGTAGCGCCCGGCCAACTTCCCCGTCGGGTCGCTCGCACGTGAGCCGACGGCGCGCTCTTCCTGTGGTGGAGCGCTCTCTTCCCCGGCGCACCCGGCGTTCCAGCGCGCTGCTGTCCAATTCTTGCGTCCATTCTGTCGTCCAGTTACGGTCACCCGACGAGCGAATCGGGTGACTTCGACAGGAACGAGGAATCGGTGCGCGCGGATGCCCAGCCGGCCGGGCCGGCCCCCGCCGTCGACGCGGCGCGTGCGTCGGTCGGCATCGCGACCCGCCCGCAGTGGTGGCGCGACGCGGTGATCTACCAGGTCTACGTGCGCAGCTTCGCGGACGCGGACGGCGACGGCACGGGGGATCTGGCCGGCGTGCGGGCCCGCCTGCCGTACCTGCGCGACCTCGGCGTCGACGCGATCTGGTTCACCCCCTGGTACGTGTCGCCCCTGGCCGACGGCGGTTACGACGTCGCGGACTACCGCGCGATCGATCCCCGGTTCGGCACCCTTGCCGACGCCGAGGTCCTCATCGCCGAGGCGGCGGACCTCGGCATCCGCACGATCGTCGACATCGTCCCGAACCACGTCTCCGCCGAGCATGCCTGGTTCCGGGCGGCGCTCGACGCCGCCCCCGGCTCGCCCGAGCGCGACCGGTTCTGGTTCCGCCCCGGCAAGGGACCGGGCGGCGACGAGGTGCCCACCCGCTGGACCTCGGACTTTCGCGGCAGCACCTGGACCCGGACGACCAGCCCGGACGGAACCCCGGGGGAGTGGTACCTGCACCTGTTCGCCCCCGAGCAGCCGGACCTGAACTGGGACAACCCGCAGGTCCGCGCCGAACACGAGGCGGTCCTGCGGTTCTGGTTCGACCGCGGCGCGGCCGGGATCCGGATCGACTCCGCGGCACTGCTGATCAAAGACCCGACCCTCCCCGAGGTGCCGGCGAGCCCCACCCCCGGCGGCCACCCGCACGTGGACCGGGACGAGATCCACGACGTCTACCGGTCCTGGCGCGCGATCGCGGATTCCTACGCCGAGCCGCGGATGCTCGTCGGCGAGGTCTGGGTCCCGGGCAGCGAACGGTTCGCCCGCTACCTGCGCCCGGACGAACTGCACACCGCGTTCAACTTCGACTTCATGGCTCGGCCCTGGGAAGCCGCGGCGCTGCGGGCGTCGATCGACGCCACCCTGCGGGCGCATGCCCCCGTCGGGGCTCCGGCCACCTGGGTGCTGGCCAACCACGACGTGACCCGTACCGTGACTCGCTACGGCCGCGAGGACAGTTCCTTCTCCTTCCCGGCCAAGCGCTTCGGCACCCCGACCGACCTGGCGACCGGTCGGCGTCGGGCCCGGGCGGCCGCGCTGCTGACCGCCGCGCTGCCGGGCTCGCTGTACCTGTATCAGGGCGAGGAACTCGGCCTGCCGGAGGTCGAGGACCTGCCCCGCGGCGCGATCCAGGACCCGATGCACTTCCGCTCCGGCGGCCTCGACCCCGGCCGGGACGGGTGCCGGGTGCCGCTGCCCTGGACCACCCGGGGCACGTCGCACGGTTTTGGTCCCGACGGCGGCGCCCGGCCGTGGCTCCCGCAGCCACCGGCGTGGGGCACGTTCTCGGTCGAGGCCCAGGAGCGCGACCCCGGCTCGATGCTCGCGTTGTACCGGCGCGCGCTCGCCGCGCGCCGCGCCGAGCCGGGCCTGCGGGCGAGTGCCTTCCGCTGGCTCGTCGGCCTCGGCGGGGTCCGGTTCGGCCCGGGCGTGCTCGCGTTCGCGCGCGACGACGTCGGCTGCCTCGTGAACCTCGGGCCGGACCTGGACCTGCCCGACGGCGTTGACGTCATCCTGACGTCCGAACCTCCCGGACCGGACCTGCGGCCGGGCACCCCCGCCGCGCGCCTTCGGCTGCCGCGGGACACCGCCGCCTGGATCCGCCTATGACCGCCACAGACCGGACCCGACCCACGGCATGACCCCTGCCCCACCGCTCGACCCCAGCTTGGCCCCCACCCACCAGCCCGAACGGAGTGACGATGAAGTCCACACGCCGCACGATCGCCTTCGCGCTCGCGGGGTCGCTCGCCGCGCTCACGCTCACCGCGTGCAGCGGCAACTCCGGCGACGACAACTCGAGCGACTCCTCGGCCGCCGCGAAGCGAGTGACCCTGCGGGTCGTCTCGCTGCTGCCCGGCTCCGAGCAGGCCGCCAAGGACGCCTTCAACGCCCAGGTCGCGGAGTTCGAGGACGCAAACCCGACCATCAAGATCAAGCCCGAGGAATACGAGTGGAAGGCGACCACATTCGCCGCTCAACTCGCCGGCGGCACACTGCCGGACGTCTTTGAGATCCCCTTCACCGACGCCCGGACGCTGATCGAGAACGGCCAGTTGGCGGACATGGACAAGCAGTTCAAGACGCTGCCCTACGCGGACAAGTTCAACCCGGCGATCCTCGACGCCGGCAAGGGCGCGGACGGACACGTCTACGCCATCCCGGCCAAGAACGTCTACGGCGTCGGGCTGACCTACAACCGGGACCTGTTCGCCAAGTCCGGTCTCGACCCGGACCGGCCGCCGACGACGTGGGACGAGGTCCGCGCCTACGCCAAGACCATCGCCCGGAAGAACCCCGGGGTGGCCGGCTTCATGGAGATGACCCAGAACAACACCGGCGGCTGGCAGCTCACGGCGGCGACGTTCGCCCGCGGCGGCCGGGTGCAGGACGTCGGCTCGGACGGCAAGGCCACCCAGACCCTGACCAACGAGGGCACCAAGGAGGCGCTGCAGTTCCTGCACGACCTGCGCTGGGAGGACAACTCGATGGGCGCGAACTTCCTGCTCGACTGGGGGAGCATCAACCAGGCCTTCGCCGCGGGCAAGATCGGCATGTACGTGTCGGGCTCCGACATCTACACCTCGCTGGTCCAGACCCAGGGCATCAAGCCGGAGATGTACGGCCTGACCGCGATGCCGCAGGCCGACAATGCCGACGCCGGCGTTCTCACGGGTGGCACCCTGGCCGCGGTTCCGGCCGGCGCCAAGGACGATGTCAAGGCGGCCGCCGTGAAGTGGATCGACTACTTCTACCTGGGCAAGCTCGTGAACCAGGACCGCGCCGTCGCCGATGCCAAGACCCTGGTGGCGAACAAGCAGCCGGTGGGCACGCCCGTTCTGCCGATGTTCAGCAAGGAGCAGTACGAGGTGAACCAGACCTGGATCAAGGACTACATCAACGCCCCGCTGGACCAGATGACGGGCTACACGGACACGATGTTCGACCTTCCGCTGGTCGGCGAGCCGTCCCGGCAGACCCAGGCGATCTACGCCCTGCTCGACCCGGTGGTGCAGAAGGTCCTGACCGACCCGAACGCCGACATCGACGCGCTGCTCAAGAAGGCGAACGAGGACGCCCAGGCGCTGCTCGACCAAGGCTAGGTGTTCCGCCGCGCCGCCTTCGCCGCCTTCGCCGCCGCACTCCAAAGGATGAGCCTGTGACTGGCACCCTTGCCCCCAGCACCACCTCCGCGCCGCCGGTCCCCGACCGGCGGACGCGGGGGCGGCGCCGGCCCGGGCGCACCCCGGGGACCTGGGTGCGCGGCGGCGGCCTGAGCACGCTCGTGTTCACGCTGCCGGTCCTGGTCGTGTTCGGCGTGTTCTCCTGGTACCCGATCCTGCGCTCGGTGCTGATGAGTTTTCAGAAGACGAACCTCGTCGCCGCGCCCACCTGGGTCGGCCTGCACAACTTCGAGTTCGTGGTGCAGGACCCCCTGCTGCCGGTCGCCATCAAGAACACGCTGTACTTCGCCTTGTTGGCCCTGGTCATCGGCTATCCGGTGCCGCTGGCCGCGGCCGTCCTGATGAGCGAGGTGCGCCGGTTCCGCGGGGTGTATTCCGCGCTGGCGTACCTGCCCGTCGTCGTGCCGCCCGTCGTTTCCGTGCTGCTCTGGAAGTTCTTCTACGACGCCGGCCCGACCGGGGTTTTCAACACGATTCTCGGGTGGGTCGGGCTCGGGCCGTACCCGTGGATTCAGGACGCCCGGTGGGCGATGCCCTCGCTGGTCCTCGCGGCCACGTGGGCCGGGGCGGGCGGCACCGTCATCGTTTACCTCGCCGCCCTGACCGGCGTCCGGGCCGAGTTGTACGACGCCGCGGAGGTCGACGGCGCGAATCTCTGGCGCAAGGTCTGGCACGTGACCATGCCGGCGTTGCGGGGGGTGCTGTTCATCACGCTGATCTTGCAGGTGATCGCCACGGCACAGGTCTTTCTCGAACCCTTTCTGTTCACCTCGGGTGGACCGGCGAACGCGACGACGACGGTGCTGCTGTTGATCTACAAATACGCCTTTCAGAACAGCTTGGGGGGCAACTACGGCGCCGCGACGGCGCTCAGCCTGATGCTCGCCGTCGTGCTCGCCGTCTTTTCCCTGCTCTACTTCCGGCTCACCCGGTCCTGGAGCACGTCATGACGCGCGGGGCGCCCGACCGGGGCGCGCTGTCGGCCGCCGACTGGCGCCGGCCGGGGATCCGGCTCGGGATGGGCGGCGCGCACATCGGACTGCTCATCTGTTTGGCGATTGCCGGGCTCGGTCCGATGCTGCTCCTGGCGAAGTTCGCGATCACGCCGACCCAGGACATTCTGGCGACGCCGATCGCGGTCTTTCCGCACGGCGTGGCCTGGGCGAACCTCTCCGAGGCGTGGAATGGCGTGCAGATCAGCCGCTACTTCATGAACACCGTGTATCTGGCGGCCGGTTCCTGGGCCTGCCAACTCCTCGTTGCGGCCACAGGCGGCTATGTGCTGTCGGTGCTCCGGCCGCGGTACGCCAAGGTGCTTCAGGGTGCCGTCCTGGCCACCATGTTCATCCCGGCCGTGGTCCTGCTGGTGCCGCTGTACCTGACGATCCTGCACCCACCGGTGCTGGACCGGTCGCTGATCAACAGCTTCTGGGCCGTGTGGCTGCCCGCGGGCGCGTCGGCCTTCAACGTGCTCCTGGTGTCGCGGTTCTTCGATTCGCTGCCGCGGGAGGTCTTCGAGGCGGCGCGGGTGGACGGTGCGGGTCCGTTCCGGCTGTTCTGGTCGATCGTGTTGCCGATGTCCAGGCCCATCCTCGGGGTCGTCTCGGTCTTTGCGGTCATCGCCAGTTGGAAGGATTTTCTGTGGCCGATGCTGGTGCTGAAGAACCCCGACATTCAGCCGCTGTCCGTGCGGTTGCCGGCGATTGCCGGGTTGACGGACACGGGGGTGTTGCTGGCGGCGCTGGCCATCGCGACGCTGATTCCGGTGGCGATTTTTCTTGCCTTCCAGCGCATGTTCCTGAGCAACGCCGGGCTGGGCGGTGCGGTCAAGGGCTGACGCCGAGCGCGTCGACGGCGGCGAGGTCGCCGTCGGACAGGACGAAGTCGAGCGCGAAGTTCTCCTCGATTCGGGCCGGGTGGACCGACTTGGGGATCGCAACGAAGCCGCGATCCAGGTGCCAGCGCAGCACCACCTGGGCGGGGGAGGCGCCGTGCGCATCCGCGACGGCGACCAGCGCCGGCGCGGTGAGTTCGGTTCGCAGCAGCGGGCTGTACCCCTCCAGCACGACGCCGCGGGAGGCCAGTTGGTGGGCGAGTTGCGGGTCGTAGTCGCTGGGGCTCCAGGGAATCTGGTCGACGGCGGGGGTCTCGCCGACCTGCCCGCTGAGGATATCGACCTGCTCGACCGAATAGTTGCTCACGCCGATCGAGCGGGTCAGGCCCTGGCTGCGGAGTTCGACGAATTGTTCCCACACCCAGGGGGAGGCCTCGCCGCGGGGCGGCCAGTGGATCAGCCAGAGGTCGACGTAGTCGAGGGCGAGCGCGCGCAGGGACGCCGTGATGGTCTCGCGTTCGCGGCCGGCATTCTCCGGCGGCAGCTTGGTGGTGACGAACACCTCCGCGCGCGGGACGCCGGAATCGGCGAGCGCGCGGCCGACCTCGTGTTCGTTCGCGTACCCCGTGGCCGTGTCGAGATGGCGGTAACCGATATCGAGCGCGTGCCGGACGGCGCGGTAGCACTCGTCGCCGCGGGCGGTCCAGGTGCCGAGTCCGAGCATGGGCAGGTCGCCGCCGGGCAGCGACACCGTCGGGACGCGGAAGGTCATGCCGACAGTGTGCACCGGGGCTGCCGTGCCGGCGCGGCCGGTGGCGATGCTGAGGGCTGAGCGGATCGCCCGCAGGTGCGCTTGGAGCGATGGTTCCAGCCGCGCGTGTGCACCGGTCACGGTTACCCGTAGGGGAGAAGGTCATTCTCGATGGCGAACATACGAAAGCCGTCCGGTCCGAACGGGAGTCGGTACTCCGTCTCGAGCAGCCGGTCGGCGATCGTCGAGGCAAAGTCGAGACTGAGCCGTTCGTCGCGCACGAGATCGCAAAGTAGCGAAACGGTGCTCCGGACACTGACCCTGAACTCGTTCGCGACGGTGCGGGCGAAGGAGTCATCGATGACCGCGACTCCGCGATGCACCTCGGCCAGGGCAAGAACCTCACATTCGCCCAGGTTCTTGCGCTGATCGTCACCGAGCAGGCGGGCGGTGTATCTGCCGGGCGCGGCATGCTCGGCGGTCGAGACGGCCTCGTGTCGAACGAGCCAGCCGGCGTCGAGCACCGAACGCAGATGGCTGTAATGCATGAGGCCGTCCGAGATCTCCCGTTGGACCGCAGCGGGGATCCAGGCCTCCGTGCTCCCGACGGACTCGCGAAGAAGTCCGAGCCATCCGGCCTGCGCAAAGTGGCTGAGCGGTCCGGTGTCGAACACAAACGGTCCGCAGCCTCGGTCCGAGTTCACGACAGGACAGACCAGATCTCGTTGTGGTGTCTGGGTGGGAGCGCCGGGAGGTCACCCACTTCGAGGCTGCCCCGCAGCAGGGCGAGGGTGCGCTCGGCGGAGATCCGTTCCGCTCGGTATTGCGCGAGCACGGCCTTCTCGTAGGTCCGAGGCAGTGCGACGCCTTCCAGGTCGTACGGGATCACCAGGTTGTGCTCGATGATGTCGGTTCGGGTGGTTCGAGCGCCTCGAATGGAGGCGCACTCGCGCCGATCGGCCAGGCCCAACTCGGCGAGCCTGCGGGCAAGCGTGGACATATCGATGCGGAAGTGGCTTGCGGCCAGGACGGCTGCGGTTCGAGTGTCGTGCGCGGCGCTCGCCTCGCCCCAAAAGGCGCGCAGGCCGGTGGGCGGAGCAAGAAACGCGCGGGCAAACCGATCGATCAGGCCTTCCACGTGATCGGCATCTTTCTGCTCGGCAACGCGCCAGTCGACGGTGTAGTCGTCCGCGACGAGGTAGTGGCCGAATTCGTGCGTGAGCGCGAGTCGGCGGCGCCCGACCTGGTGAGTCGAGTTGACCAGCGAGACTCCACCTCTGATCAGGAGTGTGGTCGCTGCATCGGCGGTCTCGGCGCCGAGCGGCATCGCGAAGACGAGGAGGCCTACCTGGGCAACGGATCCGACCAGATCGAGGATCGGTGAATCCGGTGGGAGGTCGCAGCCAACTCGAGCTTCGGCGGCCAGTTCCTCGGCCGCCGCACCGTCGGTCGGGACGTCGACCGGCTCGAGCGCGCGACCAAGAAGCTCGGCATAAAGTTCGGCGACGAATTCGACGTCACGAGCGATGCGTTCGAGTTCCCGGTCGATAGTGGAGAGTCTCAGCCCAGCGTCCGCGCGAGCACGGTGCGATGCGACGGCGACGGGCGGGTCGGAGAGCAACCATTCGAGACGTACGTCGAGCGCCCCGGCCAAGGCGGCAAGTTCGAGAGCGCTGACTCCGCGCAGCCCCCGTTCGATCTTCGCCAGCGCCGACCGTTCGATACCGGACATCTGAGAAAGGTCCATCTGGGTCAGCCCGCTGCTCTCCCGAGCGGCAGCAATACGCGCGCCGAGCGTCCTCGCGTTCTCCTTCATGTGTGCGATATTAGAACAGGCGGAGACGAAAGCGGAACCCCGCATCGGGCCGTGAACCGGCCCACCGATGTCGGAGCCCGCAGGCCTGTGCCACGTCTCAATCGGACCCGTCCCAGTCCTCGACATCGGCCGTGCATGTCAGCGCACGCCGACATCAGGCACGCCCGGGCCGCCCCCGGCCCCCCTACCCCCGCTCGCCGCCCGCGGCCGCCCGCGCCCGGCGCCGGAACTGCGCCGGCGTCTCGCCGGTCAGCCGGGCAAAGGTGCGGGTGAATGACGGCTGGTCATAGAAGCCGCCGGCCAACGCGACCTCGACGATCGGTGCGTGCCCCCGGGCCAGGAGATCCATGGCGTGCTCGACCCGGGCGCGCAGGACGAGTTGCCGCGGCGTCAACCCGTACACTCGCCGGACCCGCGCCTCCAGCGCCGCCGGAGACCAGCCGACCACGCCGGCCATCCGCGCCGCCGTCCACCGTTCGCCCAGCCCGGCCTCGATCCGTTCGCCGAGCCGGGTCAGCGCCCCCATCGTGGCGTCGTCGGCGGCCCCGGCCCGCAGGTCCTCGGAAACCGAAACCAGCCCGACCAGCCGGCCGTCGTCGTCGCGCACGGGGAGTTTGGCGGTGAGGTACCACCCCGCGGTGCCACCGGGCCGGCGGATGCGTTCGAGTTCGCCGCGCAGGGCGCGGCCGGTGCGCAGCACGTCGCCGTCCTGTTCCTCGTACCGTTCGGCGAGTTGCGGGACGAACAGTTCCACCGCCCGGCGTCCGACGACGGCCCGCCGGGATCGCTCGTTGGTCCGCGCGACGAAGGTCGCGTTGACGGCGACGTACCGGCCGGTGGTGTCCTTGGCGCAGAACATCGTCCGGGACAGCTCGTCCATCAGCGCGAGCATCGCCGGGCTGAGGGCGTCGAGCAGGGCTCGACCCTCCGGCCACATGTCGCGATCAGGTGCCATGACAGCCCGGATCGTACAAGACGCATCCGGCCGGAAGCGGGATCCTTGAGTATGAGCACCGACGCATTGCCCACCGCTCCCCAGCCGGCGGCCCCGCAACCGGCGGACCCCCAGCCGGCGGACCCCCAACCGGCGGACCCCCAGCCGGCCGCAATGCCGGCCGCCCCGTCGCGCCCGCACGTCCCGTTTCCGCCCGACCTCGTCGACGACGCCGTCGCGCTCGCCCGCCAGTGGTTGACAACGGCGGAGCGCAGCTCGGGCGGGAAGGAACGGCGCACGGCCGCACGCCTCGGCGCGCTCGTCGCCGACCCGGCCGGGCTGGAACTGGCCGTCCGCTTCGTGGACGACGTCGCCCGCCCGCCGGACCGGCGCGTCGCCGCCGCGGCCCTGCCGCGGGTGGCCGAACTCGCGGGCTCGGGGGCGTCCTTCCTCGGGCCGGTCGACCGCCGGTTGCTCGCGATCGGGGCGAAGCTCGCCCCGGCGATGCCGTGGCTGGTGGTGCCCGCGGCCCGCCGGCGGCTGCGCGGTCTGGTCGGCCATCTGGTGGCCGACGCCGGACGCGGCCTGGCCGTGCACCTCGCCCGCACCCGGGCGGACGGCTTCGCACTGAATGTGAACCTGCTGGGCGAGGCGGTGCTCGGCGAGGACGAGGCGAACGCACGGCTGAAGCGCACGATCGACCTGGTCGAGCGTCCGGACGTGGACTACGTCTCGATCAAGGTGTCCTCGGTGGCCTCGCAGTTGGTCACGTGGGATCTGCCGGGCTCCCGCGACCGGGTGGTGGCGCGGCTGCTGCCGCTACTGCGCGCGGCGAAGGCGAACGGCGTCTTCGTCAACCTGGACATGGAGGAGTACCGCGACCTGGCCCTGACCACGGCAGTGTTCCGGGAACTCCTGGGCCGGCCGGAGTTCATGGGCCTGACCGCCGGGATTGTGCTGCAGTGCTACCTGCCGGACGCGCTCGGCGCGCTGGCAGAGTTGACCGAGTTTGCCGGCCGGCGGGTGGCCGCGGGCGGCGCCCCGATCAAGATCCGCCTGGTCAAGGGCGCGAACCTGGCCATGGAGCAGGTCGAGGCGCAGGTGCACGACTGGGCGCAGGCGCCCTACCCGACGAAGGCCGAGGTGGACGCGAACTTCTTGCGCTTGGTGGACCAGGCCCTGACCGAGCCACACACCGACGCGGTGCGGATCGGCGTCGCCAGCCATAACCTGTTCGACGTCGCCCTGGCGGTCTTGCTCGCCCGCAGGCGCGGGGTGAGCCATGCCCTGGACGTCGAGATGCTGCAGGGCATGTCGCCGGGCCAGGCGCGGGCGGTGCGCGACGCCGTCCACGAGGACCGGATCGAGACCGGGCCGCGGACCGGGCAGGGCGGCCGGGTGGTGCTGTACACCCCGGTGGTCCGGCGCGCCGACTTCGACGTCGCGATCTCCTACCTGATCCGACGGCTGGAGGAAAACGCCGCTGCGCAGAACTTCCTGCACGCCATGTTCGCGCCCGCGGCCGGCGACCCGGCCGGGAGCGCGGCGATGCAAGGCCAGGAGGCGGCGTTCCGAGCGTCGGCCGCGGCCGCCGTACCCTACGGACCGGACGACGTCACCCCCCGGCGGCTGCTGCGGCGGCCGGCGGCGGCCGGCCAAGCCGCACCGCCGGCTGCGGCCGGCCAAGCCGCAACGCCGGCTGCGGCCGGCTTCATGAATGCGGCCGACACCGACCCGGCGTTGGCGGCGTCGCGCACGTGGGCCCAGCAGGTGATCGGATCGGCCGGCGTCGGCCCGGTCCGCACGCCCGAGTTGACCTCGACGGAGCAGGTGGACGACGTCGTCGCGCTCGCCGACCGGTTGGCGCCGGTCTGGGCCGCGGTGCCGGCGGCGGATCGCGCGGCGGCGCTCGACGCCGCCGCGGACCGGCTCGAGGCGGCGCGCACGGAGCTGGTCGAAGCGATGGTGCACGAGGCGGGCAAAACCGTCGCGGAGGCGGACCCCGAGGTCAGCGAGGCGGTCGACTTCGCCCGGTACTACGCCCTCGCCGCGCGCCGACTCACCGAGGTGCCCGGCGCCCGGTTCAACCCCGACGGCGTCACGCTCGTGACGCCGCCCTGGAACTTCCCGGTCGCGATTCCCGTGGGCGGCGTGCTGTCGGCGCTCGCCGCCGGGTCGCCGGTGATCGCCAAGCCCGCACCGGCGACGCCGCGTTGCCTGGAAGTCGCGGTGGCCGCGATCCACGCCGGTCTGCGGGACGCGGCGCAGGGGCGCCCGGCGATTGCGGCGGCCTTGGCCGGCGCGCCCACGGGTGCGCGCGCCGGTGCCCCCGGCGCGGCCGGGGACGTCACGGACCTGGTGCAGTTCGTCCGCGTGCCGGACGCCGAGCTCGGAACGCACCTGGCCTGCCATCGCGACGTCGCGCGCGTGATTCTCACCGGCTCGATCGATACCGCGCGGCTGTTCGCCGCCTGGCGTCCCGACCGGCCCGTCCTGGCCGAGACCTCCGGCAAGAACGCGATCATCGTCACGCCGTCGGCCGATCTCGACCTCGCGGTGGCCGACGTCGTGAAGTCGGCCTTCGGGCATGCCGGGCAGAAGTGTTCGGCGGCCTCGCTGGTCATTCTGGTCGGCTCCGCCGGGGATCCGACCACCACGACCGGTCGCCGAGTGCGCCGGCAGTTGATCGACGCCGTGCACTCGCTGCGCGTGGGCCCGGCGACCGAACTGGGCACGACGATGGGGCCGCTCACGGAACCCGCGAGCGACAAACTCAGCTCCGCCCTGCAGGCCCTGGACGTGGGCGAGCAGTGGCTCGTCCAGCCGCGTCGCCTCAGCGGCGCGCTCGGGGCCGCGAATCGGCTCTGGACCCCCGGCCTGAAGACCGGCGTCCGGCCGGGGTCGTGGTTCCACCGGACGGAGTGCTTCGGTCCGGTCCTCGGCATCATGACCGCCGAGACTCTCGACGAGGCCATCGAGTGGCAGAACGCCGTCGACTTCGGCCTGACCGGGGGCATCCACAGCCTGGACGCCGGCGAGATCGAGCGGTGGCTCGACCGGGTCGAGGTCGGCAACGCCTACGTCAACCGGCACATCACGGGCGCGATCGTGCAGCGGCAGCCGTTCGGGGGCTGGAAGCACTCGGCCATCGGACCGGGCGCCAAGGCAGGCGGTCCCAACTACGTCGCCCAGCTCGGGTCCTGGTCCGACGACGAGGCCGTCGTGCCCGCGCGCGCCGAGCGGCCGCAGGACTGGCTGGCCTGGGCCGAGGCGGACGACGAGCGATGGTGGGCGCAGGAGTTTGCCGTCGACCACGACCCGACCGGCCTGCAGGTCGAGGCGAACATCCTGCGCTACCGCCCGATCCGGTCGCTGACCGTTCGGGTCGGTGCCGGGGCGCTCGACGTCGAGGTGGCGCGGGTGGTGCACGCCGCCGAGGTCGCGGGCGTGCCGGCCGAGGTGGTTCGCTCGGGTGCCGGCGGCGTGAGCGACCAGGAGTTCGCCGCCCGCGTCGCGGCCGGCGAGTTCTCCGGTCGGATCCGGGTGATCGGTCACAGCGCCGGCCTGGCCGAGGCGGCCGCCGGGCGCGTGGGAGACGTGACGGTCTTGGCGGCGCCGGTCGTCGCCTCGGGGCGTCGGGAACTGCTGACGGTGTTGCGGGAGCAGGCCATCAGCCGGACGCGGCACCGGTACGGTCACGTGCGCTGAGCCGGCGGGCCGAGCGGGCGTCCCGCCGCGTGGCAGCGCGGCGGGACGCCCAGCCGGCGGATCCCCCCACCCAGAAGGACCCCCGCACCGAAGCTCGGTCCCACCGTAGGGCGAACGGGCACGTGCGTGCCATCATCCGAACGGACCATTTCTCGGCGGCGTCGTCGAAGAGAGTCAGCCGGATTCGCGCCCGACGAGTTCGGCGTCGTGGATGCGCGGCCCGGGCGGGCGCTCACCGCCCGCAATAAGGCTCAGCAGGATGCCTGCGGCATCCCGCACCATGGCCTCGACGGGGTTGCGGACGGTCGTCAGGGGCGGCCGGGTGGTCGTCGCGACGCCGAGGTCGTCGAAGCCGATCACGGCGACGTCCTCGGGCACCCGCCGGCCGGCCGCCTCCAGCACGCCGAGCGCGCCGGCCGCCATCAGGTCCGACGCCGCGAAGACCGCGTCCAGGTCCGGCGTCGCGGCAAGCAGCCGCTCCATCGCGGCGGCGCCGCCGGCGAGGGTGAAGTCGCCGTGCGCGACGGCGGACCGGCGCGGGCCGGCGCCGGCCTCGACCAGGGCGAGTTGCCAGCCGGCGAGCCGGTCGAGCCCGGGGGACATATCCTTCGGCCCCGCGATCGTGACGATCCGACGCCGGCCGGCGTCGATCAGCCGGCGGGTGGCGATCCGCGCGCCCTCGACGTTGTCGACGTCGACGTAGACGAGTTCGGCGCGGTATCGGAACGGGCGGCCGACGAAGACCGCGGGCAGCCCGCCGCCCGCGAGGGCGGCCTCGAGCGCATCGCCGCGGTGGTGCGAGACGACGATGGCGCCGTCGACATGGCCGCCCGCCAGGTACCGCAGGGTGCGTCCCTGGCCGTCGCCGGGCCGCGCGATCAGGAGGACCAATTGCAGTTCGGTGGCGGCGAGCGCATTGCCGACGCCGCGGATCGTGCCGGCGAGGAACGGATCCGCCAGGATCCGTTCATCGGGCTCGGGCACCACCAGGGCGATGGAGTCGGTCCGCCGGGTCACCAGCGACCGGGCGGCGCGGTTGGGCGCGTAGCCGAGGCGGGCGATGGCGTCGTCGACGGCGGCTTGCGCCCGGGGCGACACCTTCGCCCCGCCGTTGATCGCCCGGGACGCCGTCGACCGGGAAACGCCCGCCGCGAAGGCGACCTCCTCCAGGGTGGGCGGCCCGGATCGGGCCGACCGGATGCGGGGACCGGGCGGGGGCGCGGCGGTTGGCCGTGGGCTCATCGGTCCGGCGGTCCTTCCTCGGTCGGGACTGACAGCGCTCTCAGGCTTGCTGTGATCGTGACGTCTCGCCGCCGCCCTGTCAACGGTGTGCCCCCGCGCGCGCCCCGGCGCGGTCCGATCAACCGGCGGCGAGCCACTCCCGTCCGGCTGCCTCCTCCGCGGCCAGCACCTGGCGCACGGCGGCGGCGACCGCGTTCTCGATCGGGCCGCCGAAGAGGGGAACCATGGCGCGAATGTCGCCGACGTAATTCAGCGCGGAGCCGCCGTCGGCGGGGTGCAGCGTCATAGTGCCCGCGAGCCGGACCGGCGCACCGATGACCTCGAGGGAGATCGTGCCGGTGCGGAACCCGTCGGTCTCGGCCTCCCAGGCTTCCGCCTGGCGGATCTCCACCTTCCCGCCGACGAAGGACCGCACGTTCGCCGGGATCTGATCGCCGGGCAGGCTGCGGCGGACGACGACGGCGAACGCGCCGTCGGCCGTTCCGGTCACGTCGGCCTGGATCTGCTGGTCGAGCCCGTTGCCCACGCGGCCGGCGCGCCACCGGACGAAGGCCTCGGTCGCCAGCATCCGGCCCACCTCGGCAACGGATGCCGGGTAGCGCTGTTCGACGCTGATGTGCACGGCGCTCCTCCTCGTGAATTGCCCTGACTCTACCGTTGGCGGCGTCCGCGGGGGGTGAACCGGCGCCCGGCGGCGTGGGCGGGCGCCGGCGGCACGGATGCGGGCGCGGCCCTTACGCTGGTGCCGTGTCCGCCATGAGCGACCTGATCTCCCGGCATGCCGACGTCGCCCCGGCCGACGTTGAGTGGTTGCACCTTCTGGTCGGGGATTGGCAGGTCATTTCCGATCTCGCGTTCGCCGACCTGGTGCTCTGGCTGCCGAAGGAGGACGGCCACTTCGTCGCCGTCGCGCAGTGCCGGCCCAGCACGGGGCCGACGGTGCACTACGACGACGTGGTGGGTTCGTACGCGCCGGAGGGCCAGCGCCCGCAGCTCGGGCGGGCGCTGGCCGAGAGCCGGTTCCAGCGCGCCCGCGAGCCGCGCTGGTTCGGCGCCTACGCCGTCCGGGAGGAGGCCGTGCCGGTGGTGCGCGACGGTCGCTCGATCGCGGTCATCGCGCGCCAGACGAACCTCGGCAGCGGGCGTACGCCCAGCCGGCTGGAGCTGAACTACGTCGAGGCGGCGGACGAACTGCTGGGCATGGTGTCCCGCGGCGAGTTCCCGTTCCCGAACGCGGCCAGTGGCCCACGCCGGGGCGCGCCGCGAGTCGGCGACGGTCTGATTCGCCTCAACGCCGAGGGCGAGGTGCTTTACGCCAGCCCCAACGCGCTGAGTTGCTTCCACCGGCTGGGCGTGATCGGTCCGCTGGTCGGGCGGTCGTTGATCGAGGTGACCGCGGACCTCGTCGAGCACCGCCAGCCCGTCGACGAATCGATGCCGCTGGTGCTGATGGGTCGCGCGCCGTGGCGGACCGACATCGAGGCCCGCGCCGTCGCGTTGTCGCTTCGGGCCATTCCGCTGACCGAGTCCGGGCATCGGGTGGGTGCGGTGCTGCTGTGCCGGGACGTCTCGGAGTTGCGCCGACGCGAGCGCGAACTGCTGACGATGGATGCGACGATTCGCGAGATCCACCATCGGGTCAAGAACAACCTGCAGACGGTCGCCGCCCTGCTGCGGCTGCAGGCGCGCCGGATCAAGGTGCCCGAGGCGCGAGCGGCGCTGGAGGAGGCAATGCGCCGAGTGTCGACGATTGCCCTGGTACACGAGAGTCTGTCGCAGACGATCGACGAAGTCGTGGAGTTCGATGACATGGTGGGACGCGCGTTGCGACTGGCCGCCGACGTTGCGTCCGCGAACACCCGGGTGCAAACCGTCCGAAGCGGTAGCTTCGGCCTCATCCCGGCAGAAGTTGCGACACCCCTTGCACTGGTCTTGACCGAACTTGTAACCAATGCGGTGGAACACGGGTTCGAGAAGCGCGACAACGGTATTGTCGAGATTGGCGTGCAGCGCGAAGGGTCAAGAATGCGAATCACCGTCAGCGACGACGGTGTGGGCATGCCGAACAAGGGCATCCCGAAGGCGGGGAAGGCCGCCAAGAGCGGACTGGGCACGCAGATCGTGACCACCCTCGTCACCAATGAACTCGGTGGCAGCATTCGCTGGGAGCCGCGGGAAAGCGGCGGCACGCGGGTGGTGCTCGACGTCGTGCTGCATGACAACCCGCGCGCATGAGCCCAGGTCGGGGCGGGTTCGGCCCGGCCGGGCCGGCCCGCGGAAACGGCCGGGCCGGCCCGCGGAAACGGCCGGGCCGGCCCGCGGAAACGGCCGGTGCGGCCTGCGGAAACGGCCGGTGCGGCCTGCGGAAACGGCCGGTGCGGCCCGCGGGCAACGAGCCGGTGCGGCCCGCGGGCAACGAGAACGGGCCGCCGGCTCTTGCCGACGGCCCGTTCCGATGTCTGGCTGCAGCGGCCGGGACTACCGGTGTGGGCGCTGACTCGATGGCTCGAACTCGATGGCTCGAACTCAATGGCTCGAACTCAATGGCTCGAACGCCGGTGCCCCCAGTGCCGGTGCCCCGAGCGCCGAGGTGCGGTCAGCCGGCGCGCCGCGCCCGCGCGGTGCGGCGCTTGAGGGCGCGGCGCTCGTCCTCCGACAGCCCGCCCCACACACCGGCGTCCTGGCCGGAGTCGATCGCCCACTTGAGGCAGGTGTCGACGACGTCGCAGCGGCGGCAGACCGCCTTCGCCTCGTCGATCTGTTGGAGGGCGGGACCGGTGTTGCCGATCGGGAAGAAGAGTTCGGGGTCCTCGTCGAGGCAGGCTGCGCGATGACGCCAATCCATCTGTTCTCCTTGACAAACGAACAAGCCCCGCCGCACGGACTCGATGAGGCCGGGGCGTCGGGGTGGGGGCAAATTGATACTGGAACAAGGTTCACACTTCGGCGTACCGAACACAAGGGGTGTGGCCGCACTTTTCGCGAACTCAATCGTGAGGTCTTTGTCACAGTGTGCTCGGGCGGGCGTCGGGAACTATTGTGCCTGATCATGACCGACTCATCGCAAGGACCGGGGGATAGCGGGCGTTCGCTGGAATCCTCCGGCGCCGGCTCGCCATGGCGGCGTCATGCAGCAGTGCCCCCTGCGTTAGGCATTCTTCTATTATTGGTCATCATCGAGTCATTCATCCTGGTTGTCGTGCCGCCAATCGCCCTGATCCGGGCACCCGGCGGGCCGGCCGGGGCGCAGGTCTTCCTGATCGGATGCGCGTTGGCCGCTGCGGCCGTGCTCGCGCTGAGTGCCCGGGCGCTCGCCCGGGGCCGCCGGGCCGGCCGGGCGCCGATCGCCACGTGGCAACTGCTTCAGCTCGCCGTCGGCATCACGATGATCGGGACGGACGAGCGGTGGTGGGCGATCGCCGCGGCCGTGATGGCGCTCGCGATCCTCGCCCTGCTCGTCTCGCCGCCCGTCGTGGCGCTGACCACCGGGTCGAACGGGCCCTCGAACGGGTCACGGGGCGGCGCGGCGGGTGACGGGCCGGCGGGGAGCTGACCGACGCCGTCGGGAACCGCCGCGAATCGGGCCGGATCAAGCCTCGGACTCACGCGGGCCACGGCTTCCCCGTCCCCTGGTCGGCGGGCGGTGCGGCCGGGGTAGCGTCAAAGTCGTATTCATGCCCTAGCATGTGCGAATGACCCACGTACTGCTAGCCGAGGACGACCCGGCGATTGCCGAACCTTTGGCTCGCGCGCTGACGCGCGAGGGCTACCACGTCGTGGTCCAGGGCACCGGTCAGGGCGCCATCGACTCGGCCGCAGCCGCGGACATCATTGTCCTCGACCTGGGCCTTCCGGACATGGACGGCCTCGATGTCGCCCGCGAGATCCGCCTGAAGGGGCTGACCACGCCGGTGCTCGTCCTGACCGCCCGGGCGGACGAGGTGGATCTCGTGGTCGGCCTGGATGCGGGGGCCGACGACTACGTCACCAAGCCGTTCCGACTGGCCGAACTGCTGGCGCGCGTGCGGGCGCTGCTGCGGCGCAGCCACGGCGAGGCCACCGAGGGCGAGGAGCTGACCGCGCAGGACGTGCGGATCGACGTGGCGGCGCACCGTGCCTTCCAGAGCGAGCGAGAGCTGCATCTGACCACGAAGGAGTTCGAACTGCTCCGGGTCCTCGTGGCGAACGCCGGCTCCGTCGTGGTTCGCGACACGCTGATGCGGGACGTGTGGGGCTCCGAACCGGTGGGCTCGACCAAGACGCTGGACATGCACGTGTCGTGGCTGCGCCGCAAGCTCGGTGACGACGCGAACTCGCCTCGCTACGTGTCGACGGTCCGCGGCCTCGGCTTCCGCTTCGAGACCGGCGAGGGCTGACCGGGACCGGCATCGTACGAACAGCCGTCCAACGGGATAGGGGGGACGGGGATTGCGGCGTCGCGTCTTGCAGGCCACGGTCGCGGCCGTCGCCGCGGCTGTGCTCCTGCTCGGGCTGCCGTTTGCCATTTTCGGTGCCAAGTACTTCATCGACGATCAAGAGCGTGACCTGAAGGCTCGCGCCGAGGCGATCTCGCGGACCGTCGCGTTGCGGATCGCCGAGCGTGGGCCGAGTTCCGTGGACACGCCGTACCTGGAATCCCTGCTGGACGACCACTCGGGGCAGCAGCCGACCCTGATGATGATCGAGTTGGACAACCGGCTCGTCACCGTCGGGGAGCAGCCGAGCGGTCGCCACTTGCAGGCCGCCAGCGCATCCGCCGGTCTGGCGGGCCCACCCGTGGTCCTGCGCACCTCGTTCTGGCCCGGCTACTGGGGCGCCGTGCGCATCACCCTCGCCGTCATCGCGGCGGCGCTCGCCGCTTTTGCGGCGGGCATCGCCATGGCGGTCTGGCAGGCGAATCGGTTGTCCGGGCCGCTCGTCTATCTCGCGGCGTCGGCGGAACAACTCGGCTCGGGGCAGGTCCGGCCGCTGATGGAGCCGTCGGGCGTGGAGGAGATCGACCTCGTTGCGGCGGAGGTGGCCCGCACCTCCGAGCGGCTGGCGGGCCGGTTGGCCGCGGAACGTCAATTCGCCGCCGACGCCTCACACCAACTGCGGACCCCGCTGACCGCCCTCACGATGCGCCTGGAGGAGATCTCCCTCGCGTCCACCGATCCGGCGATCAAGGAGGAGGCCCGGATCTCGCTCGAACAGGTGGAGCGCCTGGTCGGCGTCGTCGACGACCTGCTGCAGGCGTCCCGGCGCGCCCAGGGCGGCACGACCGAGGTGGTGAACCTCGCCGAACTCGTTCGGCAGCAGAAGGAGGAGTGGCTGCCCACCTTCGAGCGGGCCCAGCGTCGGCTCGTGGTCAACATCGGGGAGGGCTTTCGGGTGTTGGCGACGCCGGGCGGGCTTGCCCAGGTGCTCGCCACGCTGATCGAGAACTCGCTCAAGTACGGCGACGGCGCGACGACGATCAGCGCCCGGGCGACCGGGCGGACCGGTTCGATCGTGATCGAGGTGGCCGACGAGGGACCCGGCGTATCGGACGAACTCGCGCCACATATCTTCGAACGCGAGGTCACCTCCGGAGCGGGCTACGGCCTCGGGCTCGCCCTCGCCCGTGACTTGGCTGCGGCCGACGGCGGGCGACTGGAGCTTCAGCAGCGCCGACCGGCCGTCTTCTCTGTCTTCCTCGCCGGGGTGCCCCGCACGTTCGACCCGCAGTCCGTGCTGCCGGCCGGGCGCGCGCCCGCGCCGCAGGGCCGGCCGCGCCGGTGGCGCAAGGGCTGGCTGCGTCGCGGCCTGAACGGCTGGTGGCGGTTCCTGCGCGCGACGGCCGCACGGACGCTGCGGCGCCTCGGGCACATGCTGCGCCGCCCGCCTGGCGGCGGGGGCAGCGC